>CAMDJH010000153.1 GCA_945900455.1 Akkermansia muciniphila | reverse complement strand
CAGGTTCGGTTCGTCACCGGTCCTACCAGGCCCACTTCTGGATCGGCGAGGATCCGCACCAGACCCTCCCGCCAACCGTCTGCAACCAGTGTGTCGTTGTTTAGTAGGATCAGTACATCCCCCTGCGCCAACGCGAGCCCCTGGTTGTTCGCATGGGCAAACCCTCGGTTCGTGTCGTTGAGGAGGATCCGCACAAACGAATTGAGCCGAGACACTTCGGTGAGAAACTCACGCGTTCCGTCGGTTGACGCATTGTCGACGACAATCAGTTCATCCCCGGCGACCCATTCGTTCTCCAACAGACTCGCCAAGCACATCCGAGTATAGAGAAGTCCGCCGAAGGTCACCATGATGACGCTGGCGCGCTGACCCAAGGGTGCCGTTCCCTGACGCGCCACGGGAAAGGCCAGGTTTCTCGCGGTTTCCAATGTCGACTCCGGCAATCGGGTTGGCCATCGTCCCGTCGGGGTCAACACCAAAGACGGTGGCAGTGCGGACGGCTCCGGATGCAATGGTCGCAGCGTGCCCGGGCGGCGGATGCCAACGTCGGCGAGTAACCGCGGCAGCACCACGGCATGGGCAAAATATTCACGGGCCACCGCCCACGCCGCTCGGCGATGCTTGCCGTAATCGGAATTGATCGATTCGATCCCGGCGATGATTTCGTCCATCGTCAGAAACCCAAACAGACCGGCGCCGGTGGGCAGGCTGTTGCAGAAACCTGTTTCCTGAGTCACGACCGGCCGGCCAGCCGCCAGATAGGTGACGGCACGATCGCTAAACCAGCCGCTTCGCAGGCGGACGTTTTGGTCCTTTGCCACGGTGAATTCACCCCGGGAATCCGCGATGTAAGTCCGATAGGCGTCGGCATCGATCGAGAAATCTATTGCAGGCCGCACCTGCCAGCCGTTGGACTCCAGCATGCGTTGCTCGTCGGCGTCATAGCTGGCCAGAGCCAATTCGAACGGTTGCCGGACCCGCCGCGGCAGGTCGATGAACTTCAGGAACTCGAGATGTTTGCTCCAGCGGTAGACATCCCCTTCGAAATGAACTTCGCGCCAGGGTTGGCGCCAATTCCCGATCGTCGTGAAGACGGTCGCATCCTCGCGACCGCGGCCCTCCCAGAATTCCATCACGACCGGCTGACGTGTTGGCAGGAAATGGAAATGCCTGGGTTTCGGGACTCGACAGTCGGGGCGTCCGAGGTTTTCTCCAAAGGTGAAGAAGGCACAGTGCGGCGAGAGGTAGTCGATACTTTCCTTCTTGCCGTGGTACAGGTCCATCTGAACGTCAACCGGGTCCGTTTCGAGGAAGATCAGCCGGTTTCCTGCGGCCAGCTCGTCGGTCGGAAGGTGACTTCCATGCAGATTAATGATGAGGGCCGCTGAATTATATAATTCTTTCAACTGCAACGCTGTCATTCCAAAATGCCGACTTTCATACGGTGCATGGTAGGCCCATTTACCGGCAAATCCGAATCGCGAAAGAATCCTGGAAATATAGTCCGCGGCCTGAGCGGGCCCGTCGTCGGTCGAGCTCCGCATCAATTTGCTGGGAGTGCAACCGTGCGCCTCGACGTAGTAGACATCAAACCCGAGCTTTTCCAGACCCACGAGATAATGGAGAGTTTGCCAGGCAACTCCGGCGACGGGAAAGTGACTCAGGAATCCCAGGACGACGATTTTCTCAGGACGCCGGATGTTCATGCGATCGCAGTGCTCTCTTCAACCGTTGCCGTTGCCTTTTCGCGCGCCGGTCCAACCTGGGCGTCGTAGAGTTGCTTATAATGCTTGCCGAGCGCGAGCAGTTCGGCCTGGGTGCCCTTTTCCACCAGACACCCCTGATGCAGCACCAGGATGATATCCGCGTTGTTGAGCGTCGAGAGCCGATGAGCAATCATGAAGGTGGTGCGTCCGGCCATCAGTCGGTCGAGCGCATCCAGAATCACCGCCTCGGTCTTGGAATCGACCGAGGAGGTGGGCTCGTCGAGAATCAGAATTGGAGCATCCTTCAAAAACGCGCGAGCGATGGAGATTCGCTGCCGTTCGCCGCCCGAGACGGCGGCGCCGCGTTCCCCCAGCATGGTTTGGTATTTTTGGGGCAGGTTCATGATGAAGTCATGGGCGTTGGCACCCTTGGCCGCTTCCATAATTTCCTCGTCGGTCGCATCGAGCCGACCGTACCGGATGTTATCCGCGATCGTGCCGGAAAAGAGCAACGGTTCCTGGAGGACGACGCTGACTTGATCCCGGAGGGATCGGAGTAGAATCTTGTGAATATCCACGCCGTCCAGAAGGATGCGGCCTCCCGTGATATCATAAAAACGGGGCAGCAAACTGACGAGGGTGCTCTTCCCGGCACCGGTTTGTCCGACAATTCCGACGACTTGCCCCGGCTTCACCTCGAACGAAATGTCCGAGAGCGTATTCTTCCTGCCCTCGTAGGCGAACTTGACGCCCTCCCATTGCAAATGCCCCTTGGCCCGTTGAATCGCTTGGGCTCCGGGCACATCTCGGATGTCAGGGGTCGTGTCGAGGAGCTCGAACGTGGCTTTCAGGCTCGTGAAGCGATCCTGCAACGAGCCGATGGTAAAACTTATGGTTTCCAACGGCTTATAGACTGCGGCGATATAGGCGATCACCACCAACATTTGGCCAACGGTCAGCCGTCCGTTGATTACCTGGTAGGCGCCAATTCCGAGAACGACGGAGGCTCCGATCGCGGTGATCATATTCACCACGAGAGAAAAAACAGTCTGGCGAACGGTGATTTTGACTCGCTCGGCCACCGCGCGAGTTGTCTGGGTTCGAAAGCGTTTGAATTCATGTTCTTCGCGTCCGAACGCAACAATCACCCGCATGATGGACAAACTTTCATGGATGACGGAGAGAGACTCTCCTTCGAGTCCGCGGACGCGCAGAAGCCGGTCCTGGATGTGGGTGGCATAAAACCCGACGGAGTAATAGAGGAAGGGTACGACGGCGAGCGATGCCAAGGCGATCCAAGGGTCCATGGCAAACGAGATCCAAAGCATTCCGACCAGCGTAAGGGCGCTTTCCATGAGCATGGGGACCGTCATGATCAGACCGGCGGGCGCGTCTCCCTGGCTATTGATCATATAGATCAGCATGCCCGACCGGCGGCGGTCGTGATAAGCCAGTGATAGGCGCTGGGCGTGCAGGAACATCTGGCTGCGAAAATCGAGGGTGATGAATTGGTCGATCCGGGTGTTGATGTAATTCGACACCACATGCAGCCCGTTCAGGAGGAGCGTCACGACCAATCCACCGCAGACCGCGATCAACAGCAAGGAGATCCGGTCCGTGCCGACGGCACCCAGGGCGCGGGCCAAGACGGGAGGCAGTGGCTGCCGTTCGAGCACATGATCCACCACGATTTTGAGGGTCCACGGCGTCAGCAGCGCGGCGGCGGCCGACAGCAGGGTGACCGCAATCGAGGCCGCCGCCAACCGCCAGTGGGGCTTCAGATACCCGAAAACCCGCGTGACGTACTTGAAAGGAATTGCGGTCATCAGTCGGTCACGCGGGTCGGGGCGATAGCAAATCGCCTGCCGTCTTGGTCAGGTAAGCGAGCATCCATACGTGGAAGTATGGGGGGGGAAAGTGAGTGAAGCTGATGGTATCCGAGTATTTGTTGAGAAGATGGAACAGGTCATCGTGTCCCCAGGTTCGAAGATGTTCCGGGTCCGGAATTTCATTGTCATGGGGACACGAGAGAATGAATCGGCCGCCGACGCGCAAGAGGTCCATTGCACTGGCGACCACGGATTCCGGTTCCTCCAGGTGTTCCAGAATCTCACACATGATTACGACGTCAAATTGGGAACCCGCAGCGGACTGAGAACCTACGGTGCCAAGGGAGGTCCGGATATCCAGGCAATGATACTCGATGCCAAAGTCGCGATCCCGTTCGGTCGTCCGCTGAACTACATAGTTCGAAAAGTCGATCCCGGACACTTGGGAACTCGGGATTCGTTGGCGAATTTTCCGGCACAACAACCCGGGCCCGCAGGCAACATCCAGCACGCGGCTGCCGTCGGGAATGAGTCGGAGGATGGCATCATGGACCGGGCCGTAGTCACGGTAGTAGTGCGGACTGGCTGCTCCCCCCGATTCAAATTCACCGTGGTAGACGTCATTCCAGTAGTCCGGAGTGTTAACGTTGGGTGAGTTCATAATCTTCTCGGAGACCCTGCCTTGCAGCCCGATATTTCGGCGAAAAAGATTTTCGCTGGAGCGGGGCTCCGTGGCGCTGTCGGGGATCGCTCCCATTGAGTCGGCATCTCATTCAAGACAATGAAGAAATCTTTAACTCTCAGGGCCAAGAACACAAATAAAAGCGGCAGCGGAACACCGCCAGCCGTGCATCCCGAAGCTATTGGAGAAGGTAGCGGACGCCGCGCTGCGGCGTCCCCTGGAGATTGGCCATTCCACAGGCGTAAACTGTACGGGCATTGCAGCCCGTTGGGCCGCAGAATAAAAATGAGTTCAGCTCCAAATGGCCAATCTCCAGCGGACGCCGCGCTGGGGCGTCCCCGCGCCGTTCAGGCGCGGCACGAACCGCGCAGCGGCCCTGTCCGCCCGGTGGACGCGGGCGGGGTTGTCGCAGCGCGACAACCTCTACCAACACCTTCGGGATGCGCCCCGCCGCCAAGTCTCTAATGGCTGGCATCGAGCGTTGCCCCATTTTCGACCACTTCGCGGCTCACGAATTGGGGTCGCTTGTTGACGGTAAGGTAGATTCGACCGATGTACTCGCCGGCCATCCCGAGAACCAAGAGCTGGGTGCCGGAGAAGACGAGCAGGGCGGCCATCAAGGACCCCCAACCCAGTGGCGTTTTGTAAAGGTAGTGCTCGGCCACCACTGCGAGCGTAAAAACAAAGCCCACCGCCGCGGCACCGAATCCCAGCATGGTCGCCAGGTGCAGGGGTATCACGGAAAAGTTAACGAACATGTTCAACCAAAGTTTCAGCAACCGGCTTAGCGTATAGCCGCTTTGTCCTGACCGTCGCGGCGCATGCGCCACGAGAACGCGACCGATGTTCTGCGTCACCTGTAGAATGAGGCCATCGACATAGGCAAACGGCCCGTCGTAGCGGCATATTTCGGTCACGACAAATGCGCTCATGCATCGAAAACTGGAAAGGTATAGCCCTTTCGGTTTATCCAGCAGGAGGTCCGCCACGGAGTTCGTCAGCCAACTTCCCAGATTTCGCCACCCTTCATGCTGCTTCTTCTCGTAGTAACTATAGACGACTTCAAAGCCCGTCGTGCGGGCGTGGTTCAACAGCGTCAAGACTTCAGAGGGCGGGTTCTGGAGATCGTCATCCATGGTGATAACATGGGCGCCGCGGGCGTGGTGCAATCCTGCCATGACGGCGTTATGTTCGCCAAAGTTTCGGGCGAGTTTGACGAGTTTGATCGGGCGGGAGTACTGCTTCATGAGCCGCTCGCAGGCGGCGGCGGTGTTGTCGCGGCTGCCGTCGTTGACCAAGACGAGTTCGCAGCCGCCCTCGACCGGCAGAGCGGTGAGTTCGAGTAAGAGCCGTTCAATGGTCTCCTCCGAATTGTAGAGCGGAACGACGATGCTGAGCGCGGGTCTCATGGGTGAACCTCTTCGTTGGGCCGGGACCGAAGGGTGTTGAGAGCGAGCAGTGAGAGCATGATGAGTAAGGGAACCACGAAAGCGGGAAGTGATCGAAGCGAAAAAACCCAGAGTGGATGGCTGCCCTCATAGGCGATGGTGATGTACAGGCTGGGCACAAAGGCAGACAGGACGACGGCGCAGCGTGCCGGCAGCCGGGTCGGTGCCAAAGCTCCGACTGCCAGGGCCCAGTTCGCATACCACGGCCAAAATTCGGTGATGATCAGGAAATAGGAGGCGAGAAGGGACGCCGCCGACCAGACCAGAAACTGCTGGAGATTCGTGGTGCGACAGGCGGCCAGCAAACCGAAGGAGGCGAAAAGCAGCCACGTTACAGCGCGGATCCAGGTGTTGGCGGTGTGCACGGTGGTCCGATCCTTCACCATCTTCTCGTTTTCAATCACCACAGGGTCGGCGGCTGCCTGGGTTGGGCGCGTTGAATCCTCGAAGTGGTGCATGTCCACGAGTCCAATGGAGTGTGTTTCCGGATCGTAGACCCGCGCTTGCTCGGTCATCGGTTTGGCAATAATGAGCACACGGCGGCCGGGCGGAAGCCGGGTCACGGGAGATTGTGAACCGGGCGGCTCGGTCCGAAATTCCGCCTCCGTCGTTGCGGCAATCCAGTACCCCTGAAAATAGATCGGTTGCGAAACCGACACGGCATCTTCCCCTAAGACGCGGCGAATACCCTTGAAGATCAATTCATGGAAATTATGGGCGTAAAAATCGGTTGATGTTGCAGCCTTGGAGGCCGGAGAACCGGCATTGGACTTTGAGAAAACGACCACGGGGAAGGAGACGAGCGCGGCCGCCGTCGAACTCAGGAGCAGGAACTTGAAGCGATCCCGCCAAGCCCTCGATTCGCGCAGTACGAGGAGGAGATACAGTGGCACGAGCATCGCCGTTAGAAACTTCACGTAGGCGGAGAGAATCAGGGCGAGAATTGCCGCTATTTTCCAGCCGCGCAAATGCAACCACACGGCGAGCGTGACAAAAAAGAGCATGACCACGTCGTTGTGGGCGCTGAGGCCCGTTTCCAGAACCAGGAGGGGATTCCACAAGAACAGGAGAACACCGAGAGTCGCCTGCCGCGGTTCGATCCGCAGAAGGATTTTCCGGATTAGGATTGCGATCGCGATGGCTAGGCTGGTGCCGAGGCCGCGGAAGACCAGGATGGTCAATCCCGTATGCTCGCCCGTCACCCGGGTGATCCCGGCGCAAATCAACGACCAGAGCGGGCCGTACCAAGAAGGCAGGAATTTGTACCCGATAAAGTTCGCGAACGGATCCGTTGCGGCGAAAATGGGCGCGGCACCGTACGGACTCACTCCGTAAACGGAAAGCATCCGGCCATAGAGAGCGTAGAAATAGACATCCGAGGACAGCAGCACGGGAGAGAACAGCTGGATCCCGAGAAACACGATTCCGGATCCGATCAGGATCGAGGGTCGGTACGGGGTCCCGCCCTTTCGTACGGCGCGCAGTGCCAGCAGGTAGATTGCGAACAAGGCGGTGTAGACTGCTGCAAACACAAATGCCGGAATAAACACTCCTTCGGCCTCGTGGATCCGATGGAGTGCGGCACGATCGATCTTATGGATCCAGGGAAACACCTCACCCGAAAAGCTGGGCTCAGCCATCGCCATACCTTTTACAATGCGCGGCATGAGCAGGTACAGGCCGCTCGCAATCCCGGCTAGGACTGGCAGGAGGCAACGATTTGAAGCCGGGGACGACTCCTCGTGGCGAGTCTCGTTGGCGGGCTGAGAGCTGTTCATTCTACGGCGATCCGTTGTGGACCGCAGCGCATTGGATCGTCAAATAGATTTCGATCTCTCGTCGCGGCTTGGGCGCATCCTGAACTTGTTGGAGACGGTAGCGGACGCCGCGCTGCGGCGTCCCCGCGCCGTTCAGGCCCGGCACGAACCGCGCAGCGGCCCTGTTCCGCCCGCTGGACGCGGGCGGGGTTGTCGCAGCGCGACAACCTCTACCAACATCTTCGGGATGCGCCCTCGCGGCTTCGCGACGTGCTCATTTTTCTCTGGTATCGCTCCGAGGGCTTGGGACGCTGTCAGTGTATGAAATATGTTTTCGTCACAGGCGGGGTGGTGAGTTCGCTGGGCAAGGGGCTCACAGCGGCGTCGCTTGGGACACTCCTGGAAAACCGTGGGATCAAGGTGGCACTTCAGAAGTTTGATCCCTACCTCAATCTGGATCCGGGCACGATGAGTCCATTTCAGCACGGCGAGGTGTACGTGCTCGACGATGGCGCGGAGACGGATCTGGACTTGGGCCACTACGAGCGATTTACGAGCACGAAGCTTACCCGGCGCAACAACACCACGAGCGGGCAGGTGTATCAGCAGGTCCTCGACAACGAACGGGCTGGCCGGTACTTGGGCAAGACGGTGCAGGTCATCCCGCACGTCACGGACGAGATCCAGCGGCGAATCCACGTCATCGCGGAGGAGTCCAAGGCCGATATTCTGATCACCGAGGTAGGTGGGACCGTTGGGGATATCGAAGGGCTGCCATTCCTGGAGGCGATTCGCGAGTTTGCCCAGGAGGCCGGTCCCGGTAACGTCTGTTTTATCCACGTCACTTACGTGCCATTCATCAAGGCCGCGGGTGAACTGAAGACCAAACCCACTCAACAAAGCGTCGCCAAGCTTCGCGAAATCGGCATCACGCCGCATCTGCTGGTGTGCCGTTGCGAGAAGCCCCTCGACAAGGAGCTCCGCCAGAAAATATCGATGTTCTGCAATGTGCCGTTCGAGGCGGTGATCGAGGAGAAGGATGTTGACCACACCATCTACGAGGTGCCTCTGATGTTGCAGCGAGAGCGGATGGACGATTTGGTTTGCGAAACCCTGCGTCTAAATCCGCCGCCGGCCAACATGGGTGTCTGGCAGGATATCGTCCGCAAGACGATTGCCCCGCAGCACCGGGTGCGAATCGGGGTGGTGGGCAAGTACGTGGAATTGCAAGACGCCTACAAGTCGGTTTACGAAGCTCTGAAGCACGGCGGCATTGCCAACGATTGCGGCGTTCAGATCGAACAAATTGAGGCCGAGGAAGTGGAGAAGGGTGACCCGGTGAAAATCTTCAAGGACCTGGGAGGGATTCTTGTCCCGGGCGGATTCGGCGACCGTGGCATCGAGGGCAAGATCCTCGCAGCCCAGTATGCGCGGGAAAACAACCTTCCGTATCTTGGACTGTGTCTTGGCATGCAGATCGCCACGATCGAGTTCGGGCGCAACGTCCTGGGACTCACTGGGGCGAACTCGATTGAATTCGATCCAGCGACGCCGCATCCGGTCATTTCACTGCAGGATTCTCAAAAGGATGTCAAACTCATGGGAGGCACGATGCGGCTTGGAGCGCAGCCGTGTCAGCTCGCCCTGGGGACGAAGGCGCAACGATTGTACAATGCGTTTGTGATCCACGAACGACACCGGCATCGGTACGAATTTAATAACACCTACCGTGCCCAATTTGAGAAAGCGGGGGTCTGCTTTAGCGGCACGACGCCGGACGGAAGTCTGATCGAGATCCTTGAGTTGACGAAGCATCCATTTTTCATCGCGTGCCAGTTTCATCCTGAATTTCAAAGCAAACCGAATTCACCTCACCCTCTGTTCAGGGGATTCGTTGCGGCAGCGCACGAACGGATGCATCACCGGGCACTGTAGGCTTCCGGTGATTGTGAATGCGCAAAGACACAGTATCTTATTAACCGGAGGTGGAACCGCGGATGAACGCCGATAAACTCTGATTCCGGGCGCTCACTCCGGAGGTGATCAAAGTGAGAGGCAACGGCTTCCCCTTATCCGCGTCAATCCGTGTCAATCCGCGGTTCTTCCCCTCGCCCATTTACGTTCAGCAATGGATCAGCGAGCTCACGTATCGTCCCGTGGGCTGCAGTGCGTCAAAACTGGAGATAGATCGCCTTCAAGTACCATGCTTCCGGGAACGTAGCGGGGTGATCGGCGGCGTGGCGGGTGGTGCGCAACTCGCTGTGGCGTCGACCCGATCGGCGTGCGGCGTCGCGCACGACGCCGAAGAATTCTCCTTCCGTGACATGGGCCGAACATGAGGCCGACAGGAGAATGCCTCCGGGCCGAAGACGTCCGATGCCGCTGGTCGCGAGTTTGCCATACGCCTGAATGGCTCCGGCTCGCTCGTGTTCGCGACGGGCTAGAGAGGGGGGGTCCAGGATGATAAGATCGAACTCGCGCCGTGGCCCCGTCGCGAGCCAATCGAAACAATCAGCCTGTACCGACTCATGGCGGCAGCCGGCGATCAGGGTTTGATCCTGATTGAGGGCCCAGTTTCGTTCGGCACTGGCGAGGGCGTGTGCGGAAATGTCGAGGTCCGTCACAGATCGGGCGCCACCCCGAGCCGCATACAGTGAAAATCCTCCCGAAAAACTGAACGCGTTCAGCACGTCGCGACCGGACGCATACGTTTCCACCCAGCGGCGGTTTTCCCGTTGGTCGAGGTAAAATCCCGTCTTTTGACCGCGCACGACCTCCGCTTCGAATCGTAAGCCGGATTCTTGGAAAACAATCACCGGATCCGCTGTTGCCGTTCCGAAGCGAACGGCTCCCGCTTCCGGGCCGAGCAGAACCGCCTCGAAGCCGTCTCCGAGACTGGCCTTGGCAGCCGCCTCTTGAATGTTGCGGCTGAGGCGGAGGATTAGGCGGTCGGGTTGAAATTCTGCGAACAGCATTGGAACCAATTCTTGCAGGCGCGATAGCCAGACGGCGGAATACAATTTCAGCACGACGGTCTGTTCATACCGATCCAGGACGAGTCCGGGCCAGCCGTCATTCTCCCCGTGGATCCATCGGTAGCCGGAGGTGTGTTCATCGAAAAGTCCCCGCCGACGTTCCCGGGCAGCCTGCAGGCGGGCTCTCCACCAATCGGGCGTCACGGTCACCGGTTTGCCGACGTGTAGAATTCGCAGTCCGATGGCCGAGTCTGGATCGTAGAGACCCAGCGCAAGAAACCGATCCTGGCGGTCGTAGACCACGGCCAGCTCGCCCGCGTTGCCGGCCCGATTCAGTTCCTTGATGCGGTCTGCATAGACCCATGGGTGGCCCTGGCGGACGGCAGTTTCCGCCGCGGGTCCGAGCCGCAACCTGAGGCGGGGAATTGGATGTGAGGCAGGAGCCACCGCGATTACGCGAGGACACTTTGGACCACGTGGCCGTGGACGTCGGTCAGGCGGTAGCGGCGCCCTTGGTACTTGAAGGTCAATCGTTCGTGGTCGATGCCGAGTTGATGGAGCAGCGTTGCCTGCAAGTCGTGCACGTGGACGGGGTTTTCTGCCACACTGTAACCAAATTCATCGGTGGATCCGTAACTGGTTCCGGCCTTGATTCCGGCACCTGCCATCCAAATGGAGAAACAGCGCGGGTGATGATCTCGCCCGTAGTCGGTGGGCGTCAACCTGCCTTGCGAATAACTGGTGCGGCCGAATTCGCCCCCCCAGACGACGAGTGTTTCATCGAGCAGCCCCCGTTGCTTCAAATCGGTGACGAGGGCGTAGGCAGCTTGGTCGATGTCTTTGCATTGACGTCGGATGCCGTTCGGGAGACCCCCGTGGTGGTCCCAGCCCGGGTGGTAGAGTTGGATGAAGCGAACGTTGCGTTCGGCGAGACGGCGGGCGAGGAGGCAGTTGGCGGCGAAGGTGCCCGGATCGCGGGACTCGGATCCGTAGAGTTCATAAACACTCGCCGGCTCGCCGGAGACGTCCATCGCCTCGGGGACGGAGGTTTGCATTCGGTAAGCCATCTCATATTGGGCCACTCGCGCATTGATCTCTGGATCACCGAGATCTTCGAACTGCAGTGAGCTCAATTCCGCGAGGCGATCGAGCATCTTGCGGCGACTGCCGGCGGATTCACCGTCGGGATTCTGCAAATAGAGGACCGGTTCGCGTCCGCTGCGGAATTGAACGCCCTGATGAATGCTCGGCAGGAATCCGTTCCCCCAAAGGCGGGAGTAGAGCGGTTGATCGATGCGTTGCTTGGAGATGAGCACGACAAAGCAGGGCAGATTTTGATTCGCGCTCCCGAGACCGTAACTCAGCCACGCGCCGAAGGACGGCCGGCCGGCGATCTGATGGCCGGTTTGAAAGAAGGTGATCGCCGGGTCGTGATTAATGGCTTCGGTGTGGAGTGATTTTACGATGCAGAGATCGTCCGCCATCTTCGCTGTCCAAGGTAGCAATTCACTGATCCATCCGCCGCTTTGCCCGTGTTGTGCGAATTTGAAAATGGAACCGGCCATCGGGAGCGTGGCTTGGTTGGCCGACATCCCCGTGAGCCGTTGGCCCATGCGAACGCTCGCCGGAAGGTCTTCACCGGTCCGACGGACGAGCTCCG
The DNA here is from genome assembly GCA_945900455.1 of Akkermansia muciniphila. Lineage (GTDB taxonomy): Bacteria > Verrucomicrobiota > Verrucomicrobiia > Limisphaerales > UBA9464 > SIBK01. Next base: position 3,885 of record CAMDJH010000153.1, on the reverse strand, counting down.
GCTTTGGGTCGAACAGATCGAGCTGTGACGGACCGCCGCTCATGAAGAGATAGATAATCCGTTTCGCTTTGGGTGCGAAATGTGTGGCATCGAGGACACCGCGAAATGGGTCCGCGACGGGGGATCCGGTGGCCCCCGTGGCGGTGGCGGAAAGTGGATTGAGCAACGTGCCCAATGCCGCTCCGCCGAGGCCCAGGCCGAACCGGCCGAAGAAGTCCCGGCGGTTCATTTCAAAATTCACATGGGAGCAGTTCATGGGGAGGAAAGTTTTCCAAAGAATGGACATGAATTAAGACCATGAACCTGGGAGCGCCGGCATCCCTGCCGGCGGGTGTTGGTCCTTTCTGCAGGCTCGCCGGCAGGATGCCAGCGCTCCCAGGGAGTCGGTTCATGGGTAGGAGTGGGAGGGTGAGCTAGCGGCGTGCGAGCGCTTCGTCGTGGTTGAGCAAGGCCTTTGCCAGGATGGTCCCAGCCGCCAAGTCGATGGGATTAACCGAGGGATCGTTAGCCGAGTCTCCCACCGCAAGCAAACGGGCGGCGGCCTGTGGATCTGCCGCAAAACCTTCCCGCTGTTCTCGGTAGAGGCGTGCAAGGACGTCCAATTCCGCATACGACGGACGTCGGCTCGTCGCCAGTCGGAATACGTGCGTCAGTCGAGCGGTGAGGTCCGGGCCACCGTCCTGGAGCATTCGCTGGGCCAGAAACCGCGCCGCTTCCACGATCTGCGGATCGCTCAGTAACACCAGCGGCTGAAGTGGCGTGCTGGTTGACTGGCGTTTTACGGAACAATTACTGCGATCCGCTGCATCGAAAATCATCATCGCGGGATGCGGAACCGTCCGCTTCCAGTACGAGTATAGGCTCCGCCGGTGAAGGTCGTCCCCGTGCGCTTGATCATAATTCGCGCCATTCGACGCCACATCCAGGACACCGGCCGGTTGGTAGGGCTTAACGCTGGGCCCGCCGATTTTGGGCGACAGCAAACCACTGACCGACAGAGCTTGGTCCCGCAGCATTTCGGCTGTGAGTCGTCGCGACGGGCCACGGGCGAGCAGCGTGTTGCCCGGATCCCGCGCCAGCGTTTCGGGTGAGGCGCGAGAAGACTGCCGGTAAGTAGCACTGGTGACGATCTGTCGGCACAATTCCTTCCAACTCCAGCCCAGCGCGGTTCTCGAGGACACAGAATTCGTGTTCGCCGAAGAGCGAAATGCGTCGGCGAGCCAGTCGAGTAGTTCCGGGTGCGTTGGCATTCCACCCTGCGAACCGAAATTGTCGGCCGTTTCCACCAGGCCTTTCCCAAAGAAAAGCTGCCATGCCCGGTTTACGGCCACCCGGGCGGTCAGTGGGTTTTCCTCGGACAACAGCCACCGCGCGAATCCCAATCGATTCCGCGGCTCACTCCTCGGAAAGGGGGGAAGGAATTTTGGCGTATCAGCCGTCACTTCATCGGTCCGCTGGTCGTATGCGCCCCGGCGCAGGACGTATGCCTTCTTCGGCGTCGGCATCTCGTCCATCACCATGATGTCCTGGATGCTCGACACGAGCGCGCTTTGTTCACGCCTCAGTGTGGCGAGTTCGGTGCGGAACTGACGGGCGCCCGGATGCAAAGTCGCTACATAGTACTCGAGCAGTCGGCGGCGATCATCTGGGGTGAGATCGGCAGGGGCGGTTGACAAGGCCCGGACCAGATCGGAATGCCCCCCCAAGTGTGCCATTTCCAGGGCGGTTAGAGCCCGATTGTAAACGCGAAATTCATCGACCTGTCCACCCCGGAACCCGCTGTCCCGCATCCGGAATCCGATTGCCAGATCGGGTTCGCCCCCGGCATAGGTAATGTCCCTCCAGAGGCCGTCCCGGACAATCTCCACCTCCGCCGGACGGCCATTGATGTAGAGATTCAGCCCGGACGCACGACTGCTCCCGTCATAAGTGAACGCTATATGCGTCCATACATTCGTGGAAATAGCTTCCCGGACGCGGAGCTTGAGGCTGTTACCGGGCCACATATGGTGCAATCCGACGGCCGCATGCCCGTTCTCAAGTAGAAGTTCGTAGCCGCGGCTTCCGGCATCCATCCATGCCCGGCTATGGTGTAAGACGACTTGCCGTTCCATGAGCGTTGGTGTTCGCAACCAGATGCCCACGGAGAATGCGTCCGCCCGGCCAAAGTGTCCGATTCCGGGAAACGTCAACCCGTTCTCTCCATCCAACTCAACGCCGGCGCCGACGACACCCGCTACCAGGGCCGGTTCGTCAACCAAACCGGCGGGCTTCGATCCGTCGACTCCGTTCGTATATTTCCCCTCCTTTCGCTCCTCGAACCCAAAGGTACCCACCGCTCCAGGAATCACTTCCGCAGGGATCGCTTGGTTGAGCGCATCGGGTCCACTCGACATCCTCGGCATGGATTTTCGACCCTCGGCCAGCCAAGCTTCGAATGCGGGGGTTGCCATCGTGGGGAGTGAAGACGCTTGGGCTTCGCGAGCCCCAATGCGTCGCCGCAGTTCGGCAAGACGATTCTCCTGTTCCGGGGTGCTCAAGAGCATCGTCGGTACCGGCATAATGTCACCAAAGTAGACGCTTTGACCGGATTCATCGATGTTCTGGAAAAAGGAGAACAATGAATAAAAATCCTTCTGCAAGAGCGGATCGTACTTGTGGTCGTGACACCGTGAGCATTCGGATGTGAGACCCAGAAAGGCAGTGCTGACGGTATTCACGCGGTCCACGACATAGGAGACCCTGAACTCTTCCTCCACAATGCCGCCTTCTTCGTTTTGCATGTGAAGCCGGTTAAAAGCCGTGGCGAGCCGTTGCTCACGGGTCGCCGCCGGGAGAAGATCGCCAGCGAGTTGCCACGTCACGAATTGGTCGAAGGGGAGGTCTTTGTTAAACGCATCGATTGCCCAGTCCCTCCATGGCCACATGGGTCGGTAGCGGTCGCTCTGAAACCCGTGAGTGTCGGCGTAGCGCGCGACGTCCAACCAATCATTCGCCATGCGTTCTCCGAAGGCGGTGGAATTCAAGAGGCGGGTGACCACCGTGTCGTAGGCGTTGGTGGAGGGGTCGGCCAGAAAGGCGTCGAGATCGGCCAGCGTCGGCGGAAGACCGGTAAGGTCAAATGTCACCCTGCGGAGGAGTCGTTCGCGATCGGCCTCGGGCGACGGCATTAGGCCCGCCTTGTCCAAACGGGCGAGAACGAATGAATCGATTGGGTTTCGAATAATGCGGCCGACGCGGGGAGAGGGCGGGACCACTTTTCGGATGGGATTGAACGACCAGTGGGGACGATGTTCGGCACCTTCCTCAATCCACCGGCGGAGCAGTTCTTTCTCGTCGGAGGAAAGCACGAGGTTGGACTCCGGCGGCGGCATGACTTCGTCCTTCACCGTTGAATAAATCCGATGGATCAGTTCCGAACCCTCCGGGGCACCGGGTGCGATGATCTTCTTTCCGTCTTTATTTTGACCGAAGGCACCTTCCCGGGTGTCCAGGCGCAACTTTCCCTTTCGCTGCTTCTCGTCGGGTCCGTGGCAAGCGTAGCAGCGGTCGGAGAGCAGGGGTTGGATCTGAAAATTGAAGTCAAGCCGGTCGGCCGCCCGACCGTGGCGGACGGACAAGGCGAGACCGAGCACGAGCAGGAACCGACCGATGTCGCGACTTAAGAGCATCGGGTTGGAGTATAGGCTCACCTACGCGAGATGGCCAACCCTCAAAGCGGGGCCCCATTTCAAGGGGTGCATCCCGAAGTTGTTGGTAGAGGTTGTCGCGCTGCGACAACCCCGCCCGCGTCCAGCGGGCGGACAGGGCCGCTGCGCGGTTCGTGCCGCGCCTGAACGGCGCGGGGACGCCGCAGCGCGGCGTCCGCACCCGTCTCCAACAACT
>CAMDJH010000152.1 GCA_945900455.1 Akkermansia muciniphila | reverse complement strand
GCAGGCTTTTGCCGGAATTTGAAGCCGCCCAAAAAGCGGGAGCCTACCGCCCCAAGCCTGGAGATCGCGATATCACCGACTTAATCTCCGACGATCGCGATGCCCTGGCGTCCTGAGGCTTTGGACCGGGGTTAATTTCCCGGCTTAGGCCACTTCAGATGCCGGTGAAGGAAATCAAACGTTCCCACGCCGTGAATGCTGTGGGGGCCGTCGAAGAACTCGATCTCGGTTCGATCACTCAGCCCCATTTTCACATAGTGCCGACGGGTCTTGGCGTATTCGTAGGCGACCCATTCGTCGGGTGCGACGCCGTCATCATGCCCGCGCTCGACCATGAACGGTCTGGGGAAGATCAGCCACGACATCTCCGCATAGTTAAAGGTGTTGCCGAGGTTCCACTCGGGCATGTCGTATTCACCGTTGAACAAATAACTGTAGCCCGATCGTGCCGAAGTATTCTTCCAGATCCACTCGTTATAGTCGGCCGAACAGATGCTCAGGCAATAACGGTCCACGAGGACGGGCACGCGCATCGCGGTCTTGCCGCCATAGCTCAGGCCGTAAAAGGCGATGCGTTCCGCGTCCACGTAATCCTGCGCGGCGAGCCAATCGGTGATGACCTCGTGCTGGCGGACGATAAACGACCATAGGGTCAGCCCGATCGGCTGGGCCTGATGCAACACCTGTCGGAACCGGGTTCTTCCGATATAAGGATTCTGCGGAGCGAATGTTATAAACCCGCGCTCCGCGAGCCGCAAGCCGTACTGATGATAGTAGGGGCTGTTGATGGCCGGATCGGAAATATCGGCAGGCCGACCTTCCAGCCCATGCTGGCAGACGACAACCGGGCGATGCTCGCCGGGCTTTAGATTGACGGGTACGCACAGGATGCCATGGGCGAAAACGTCCGGGTGCACCGCGAGCACAACCTCGTAACGCCGCACGCCGTTCGTTTCGCCGAGGAGGCGTGTGCGCGGGCTGGGCGGGAGCGACGCCGGCGGGATCACCCCGATAATGTCGCTGCTAAAATGATCGCGATAGCCAGCGGCAGAATGGGTGAAGCCGGCCAGGGTCTTGAAGTCCGCCTGCTTCCAAAATGTGCGTCGCGTCTCCGGCGATTCGCGCATCAACCATTGGGTGTCTTCGAGAATCTGCCGGTATTGGCGGAGAGTGCGGGCCCGGGCGTCCGGCACGGATCCGGTCAGTACGGGAGCGGTGCCAGACGGAAGGTCCGCTCCGGGATTTGTCCCCGTCAGTGAAAAAAGAAAACGGCCGACGTACGCTCCGAAGGTGTCCGGCGAGCTCTGGCCGTGACCGATCCGGGCGGAACCGGAGATTTTCTGCAACCGCTCGAATTCGCGCATCGTTTCACCCTCGCTCGGGCGCCGAATCCGGCCGGGGGCACCCCCTCCGGCATCGGTATGGGTCACGTCCGGGTAGCGGCCCGTTTCCAGCCAAAGCCAACGTGGCGCAATGAGCGAACCGATCTCGGCGTCGCCGAATTCGCGTAGCAGCCCGAAGACATTGCGGTAGATCGGTTCCTCCCAGAGCCGTTCACGCGGGCCGAAGTAACCGCTCACATACGTCGAGGCAAATCGGGTGTCACAGGCCGCCGCATAGTAAGCCAGCAGGCCGCCCTCCCCATGGCCGATGATGCCCAACCACTGGCCGTTCGTCGCCGAGCGCTGCTGCGCGGCGAGCTGTTCGTTGATGTTCCAGGCGCCCGTCCCAGGCCGGCGTGTCTGTTCGAGCCAGTCCGCGGCGGCAAAGACCTTTTGCAGTTCATAGGCAATCGGCGTGCGCCCCATCTCCCAACCGGCGCGCCAGAGCGTCTCGCGCTGGCTGTGCTTCATGGGACGGTAATCGGGGTTGCCACCGAAGGTGTCACTGCGATCAATCAGGGAGGGCACCAGAACCCGGCACCCGTGTTCGGCGGCGAGTCGCGCGAATTGTTCAGCCGGGCGCAGTCCTGGAGCAAGCCCGACGAGTTGCTCGGGGGTCCAATCGCAGTCGGGCAACGCGATGACGTCGCCCTTCGGTTCACCGTCCGGCTGCAGCAGCAGTCCATCGCCTTCGACCCCGCGGAAAACATTCCACGCGACCGCGAAGACCCGGTAGCCCGCCCCGCGCGCCACTTCGACCGAGCCGGGGGCTTCCTTCATACCAATGGGTGCGATGTGACGAAGCGTCACCGGCTCACGCGCGTCGATCAGCCCGAGCTTCTTACGCAGGCTCACGCGGTTGGTATCAAATCGATGAACGAACCCGGGATGGTCAACCGAGGTGACGTCTGTCTGCCAGAAACGCGCGCGGTCCGACGCCACCCGCGCCGTCTCCCGTTCGATATACCGGCTGATGCCGCCAACCATGTCCGCGGCAAAATCGTTCGAGCCAGTTAGGGGAGTTGTGCCCGGCAGCGATTGCGCGGAGGGACCGAGGCATGCGAGAGTCGAGAGTAGGAGGGCGAGGAAGCGACGGTTCATCTCAGGAAGATGCACCGAGCAGAGTCCGAAAGGAAAGCTTGCTTTGCCGTACGGGCAGCAAAATGAGAACGGCTGGTACGCCCATCGGCGTATGGACTCCTCGTGTCCCGCCCGATACCGTTAACGCTCCAAACCTGCGCGAGATGTCCGCGGAAGTGCCAAATACAATTTCTGATCCGCCGACGGAGCCCCTGAAGGCATCGTCGGATACCGGTATCATCGTGCTGCGCCAGCGGGCGCGCCGTGGCGAGGCCATCGCGCGGAGCTTAAATGAATTCGCCTCGTCCCTTGCCGCCGTTCACTCCGAGGACGACATCCTGTGGGAGATCACCCACCGGTGTATCTCGGTACTCGGGTTCGAAGACTGCGTGGTGTACCTCTTCGACGAGGCGAAGGGAGTACTCACGCAACGGGCTGCGTACGGACCCAAGAACCCACGGGACCGAGAAATCGCAGGGCCGATCTCGATTCCGCTCGGCCGGGGAATAGTCGGGCACGTCGGAACGACGCAGCAGGCTGAAATTATTCCGGACACCCGCCTGGACTCCCGGTATCTCGTCGACGACATCCCGCGCCTCTCCGAATTGACGGTTCCGATGATTTCCGAAGGGCGGATCCTCGGAGTGATTGATTCCGAGCATTCGAACGCGGGATTTTTCACCACGGAACATCTTACAATTCTGACGGCCGTTGCGGCGATCACTGCGAACAAGTTGGTGCGCGCCCGGGCGGAAGAGCAATTGCGCGAGCTCAATAACCAACTGGAAGAACGGGTCCGGCAGCGGACCACGGAACTCGCGGCCGCCAATTTGCAATTGCAGACGGAGATCGCCGACCGCACGCGCGCCGAAGAGGCGCTTCGCGCGAGCACGCGCCGGTTGCAAGAGTCCGAGGTGCGGTTCCGCAAAGCGTTCCGCGCCATACCAGCTCATGTTTCTCTGATTCGGCTGGCCGACGAACGCTTCATCGAAATCAACGAACAATTCGCCACCGATTCCAAGTTTACAAAAAGTGAAATCATTGGGCGAACCTCGATCGAGCTGAACCTTTGGGTCGATCCAGCCGAACGCGCGCAGTTTCTCATGCAGTTCCGAAGGGACGGTTATGTCCACCGCTTTGAAACACAATTCCGCGGAAAGACGGGGATCGTCGACACGGCCCTTGTTTCAGCCGAATTGGTGGAGATTGATGGTGAACCGTGCCTGCTCGCTCTCAGCCTCAGTATCACGGGGCGCAAACGTATGGAGGAAGAGTTGAGGTTGTCCCTCGCGAGGGAGCGGGAGCTGAGCCGATTGCGCAGTGACTTTGTCTCGTTGGTTTCACACGAATTCAGAACACCCATCGGCATCATTCACTCCTCGGCTGAAATTCTGGAACGTTACCTGGACCGGCTTCCGGTCGCGGAACGTCAGGATCACCTCAAAGCGATCCGGCACCACGCCTGGCGCATGGCGGAATTGACGGAAGGAGTGCTTGTCTTCGGCAAGGTGGAAGCCGGAAGCCTGCAATACCACGCCGGACCGTTCGACCTCCCCGCCGCGTGTCGCCGGTGGGCCAAAGAACTGCAGATGGCCACCGACAATCGCTGCCCAATACGGTTCGTCCCGGAATCCATCAAGGAGATGGCGTTAGGCGACGCCGACCTGGTGCGGCACATCGTCTCCAACCTGATTTCTAATGCGGTCAAGTACTCTCCGGCGGGATCGGAGATCCAGGTTCGAGTGAAGCGGGAGGGGGCCCTGGGAGTACTCGAAATCCGTGATCACGGTCTCGGAATCCCGACCCAGGACCGCGAGCGCCTCTTCACCGCCTTTCAACGCGGCCGAAACGTCGGTCAAGTGCCCGGTACGGGACTCGGTTTCGTGGTAATCAAACACTGCCTCGAACTCCACCATGGCACTCTCACGATCGATAGCACAGAGAACGTCGGAACCTGTGTTACCGTTCGCCTCCCACTTTTCGAAAACCAACCCTGACCCATGGCTGTCTCCCCACTCGTGCTCGTGATCGAGGATGAACCCCAAATGCTGCAAAACCTGCTGACCATCCTCAAGGCCGAAGGGTTCACCCCTATGGGCGCTCCTGATGGCACGCGCGGAGTGGAACTGGCCCGGCGGGAGAAACCCGTGCTAATTCTCTGCGACATCACGATGCCAGGACTCGATGGATTCGGAGTCCTCGAACTCGTGCGCAGTAATCCGCAAACTGCCTCGATCCCATTCATTTTTCTGACGGCCCGGGGCGAACACTCCGACCTTCGCACCGGAATGAACTTTGGAGCGGACGACTACCTGACCAAGCCGGTGAAGGTCGACGACCTGCTCACAGCGATCCGAGCTCGTCTCAATCGGGAAACCCAAAGAGTTGTCCGGAAACCGGATTCGCTCCAGCCGCCGGAATCCCCCCAGGACTTGCTGCCGCTCGGCCTGACCCGCCGCGAGGCCGATGTCCTCTTCTGGCTAATCCAGGGAAAGGGAAATTCCGACATCGGCACTCTGCTCAATCTCAGCTCTGCCACCGTCAAGAAGCATCTGGAGCACATCTTTCAGAAACTCGGGGTCGAAAACCGGACATCGGCAATCATGTCCGCCCTGCAACGGTTGTCTGGGAACTGAATGGCACCGGGGATCCGTGGATAACTTGCAGCGCCGCGGCCGGATCCCGCTTGAGCGCGGATCGGAGCTTCGACTATTTCAAGGTGTGCTACTGCGTCCGCTCGCGTGCCTCCAGGTTGTGTTGCTGCTTCCATTGCTGATCTCCTCCGGATGTCAGTCGCAAAGGCCGGACACGAAATCATCGCGAATCACCCAAACTCAGGCGAACGAACAGCCCGTCACCCCCGTGCTGCCCCCTCTCGGAACCCGCACGGTTCCCGCCGGGCCCCTCCCCCTTCCCGAGCCGGTGCCCACTGTGCCGATGCCTCTCGTCCCGGCACTCCCGGTCGCGCCTCCAACTCTGGAGGCCGTCCCGCCTGTCCCGGTTCCCCGGGCGAGTTTCCCAGCCGACTCCCCGCTGCGCCCCCTCCCGAAGCAAGACCGATTCTCAGGGGATTCCTGGCAATCGTTGAATCGATGGCTCGCCACCCACCAGTGGCCATCCGCTCAGTTTTCAGTGCTTGCGCAAAACACTCGCGTCAACCTGAAAATCCCGACCGGAGACTGGACCCTTCAACTCGGATCCCAGCGTGCGTTCTGGAATGGAATGTTGATCCAACTTGGCTTTGAGCCCCGCGCAATCGTTCACGACGTGCTCGTGCATTCGCTCGACGTTGAAAAACACCTGGACCCGCTCGCCGCCGCCGGCGCAGCCGCCTGGACCGGTCCGCGAATCATTGTGCTAGACCCGGGCCACGGAGGCGCACAACCGGGCTCACGGTCGATCATCGGTAATCAGCTTGAAAAGGATTTGACCTTAGATTGGGCATTGCGTCTCCGGGCGTTGTTGCAAGCCCAGGGCTGGGAAGTGCACCTAACCCGCACCAACGATTTCTATATGTCACTGGCGGAGCGGGTGGATTTCTCAGAACACAGCGGGGCCGCCCTGTTCATCAGCCTCCATCTAAATTCGTCATTCCCAAATCAAGAGGCTCAGGGCATCGAAACCTACACCACCACTCCGCAGGGTATGAATTCTCACCTGACCCGCGAATACGCCGATGACCCCACGCGCCCATATCCAAACAATCGCTACGATGAAGAAAGTTTCTCCCTCGCGGTCCGTATCCATCGGTCGCTGATCACCCGGAGTGGAGCGACGGACCGCGGCGTGCGCCATGCCCGATTCATGGACGTTCTACGGTGGCAAAACCGACCCGCGTTGCTCGTGGAAGGCGGATTCCTCTCGAATCCCGCAGAAGCCCTCAAAATTGCCTCACCCGCTTATCGGCAGAAACTGGCCGCGGCGATTGCTGAAGCCCTCCGCTGATACCAAACGCGTCCTATCCGTCGTGTCACATCCGTCGTATTCAAGGGAGACCATTCCTGTTTCACTCCCGATGTCTCATGAACGCTGGTCAGACATTCCTCGCCGACAAACCCATCCTCGTAACCGGGGGGGCCGGTTTCATCGGTGCACATCTCGTTGAACGACTCTTGAACGACGGCCATGCGGTCGTCGTCATCGATGACCTCTCGACCGGGTCGATCGACAACCTCAAGGCGGTCGCCCGCCACCCCCGCCTACGCTTCATCCAAAGCCGGATATCATCGTACGGTCCATTGGACGACCTCATCGCGGGGGCCTCGTACGTCTTCCACCTCGCTGCGGCGGTCGGCGTGGAACTGGTGCTCAAATCATCGGTCCACACGATTACCAACAATCTCAACGAAACCCAGGCGGTCTTCGCCGCAGCCCTGCCAAATCACACGCCCGTCATGCTCGCCTCAACCTCCGAGGTTTACGGCCGCAGCCCCAAGGCAACATTCTCCGAAACGGATGATCTGGTCATCGGGCCCCCTCAGATCGGTCGATGGAGCTACGCTTGCTCTAAGCTGCTCGATGAATTCCTCGCTCTCGCTCATCATCGCGAAGACGCCCTGCCGACAACCATCGTCCGCCTTTTCAATACCGTCGGCCCACGGCAGTCCGGACGTTACGGCATGGTGCTCCCTCGATTTATCGATGCGGCCCGCCGCGGTCTTCCTCTTCGGGTATACGGTCATGGGCGGCAGACTCGCTGCTTCTGCCATGTGGCGGACACCGTGGAATCGATGGTTCGTCTGAAGAATTCCCCCGAAGCGGTCGGCGAGGTGTTCAACGTGGGCAATCCAGAGATCACCAGCATCACCGCTCTCGCCCGGGCGGTGATTGAATTGCTCGGATCACGGTCGACGATCGAGCCGGTTGAATATAGTGAGGTCTTTCAATCCGGGTTTGAAGATATGCAGCACCGTCAGCCGGATATCTCAAAACTGGAGCGCGCCACCGGATTTCAACCGCAGATTCCGCTCCGTGAAATCATCCGCCGCACCGCAGAATCCATGCCGCAGCTGGAGCACCCAACAGATAGCGGAACTCACGATTCATTCCGCACTAATCAAGTTGGCTGACCGTACTGACTTCGCATAGCCAAGCGGAACGCGGCTCACGCTTGCAAGACAACGCACCAGCACCGCGCGCCAGCACCGGCCGACCTTAATTGTTAGCCCCGGAATACACACGCTCCGCGGCGACCCGTCCTCCGTTGTAGCGATGGCACGCCGGGGATGCTCTGGTCACTTTTTCTTGGTGTCGGGAGCCGGCGGGGACTTAGGTCCCTCCTTGATCTCCACTTCATCGGCGATCATGCGGTAGTAGACCGTGACCTTGTCTCCGACTTTGACCTTGGCGGCTCCCTTGGTCTGCTTCGATCGCGCCAGTTCCCACTTCTGATCGTCCTTCTGAACCGTGATCGTGGTATCCGTCACGGCAATGACCGGACCGGTCACCTGGTATCCCTTGGAATCCGCGGCGAAGGCGGCAGCAGAAAACAGGACGCCCGCAATTGCGGAAACCCAGATGGAATTTTTCATTTTCATAATGCGTTCAGAATGTGGGTAGGGGCTTGCGATTTAGGCAAATGAAAACTGCCTTACCTCTTCGGATGAGGGCGGGCGTAGACTCCATTCTCGGCCCACTCCCTAATGCCCGGACTCAGAGGAGGGTCGCCGGAATATTTCAACCGCCGCTTCCCCTGGGTGAAATCATCCGCCGCACGGCCGAATCCATGCCACCCTTGGAGCAACGGAGCGATGGCCGAAACCCGCTTGACGCCTCCGGCGGTTATGGGAACTTTCCCACATGACGACCGTCACGAAAGCGGACAAGAGCCGCTTAACCATTCGCGGACTGGTTAATGGCCAACAATACCTCGTGCGCGAACAGCCCGGTGGATGGTTCATCACGCCTGAGAAAAAGCATCGCGTCAAAAGAGCCGGCATGAGTGCGGACGCGTTTGCGAAGCTGTACCGTTCGCGAACGCCTTTGGACGCTGACACCGCCAAGGAAATTTCCGCCAACCTCGCCGCCACGGACAAGGCGTTATGAGAATCCTGATTGATACCTCGTTGCTAGTGGAAGGCGAGCGCCGCAAATTTGATTTGGGCAGATGGGTGGTCGCCGCCCGGCATGAAGTCTTTATCTGTGACGCCACCGTTGCGGAATACATCGCGGGCAAGCCGTTGAAGGACGCGGGCAAAGAGCACCGCTGGCAGAACTATTGGGACTCTTTTGTTTCGCTGATTACCTCGGTGCCACTCGATCATCAGGTCTGCGAAAAAGCCGGAGTGCTTTTGGCGGACGCGCGGCGCGCGGGAAAAACGATACCTCTGGGCGATGGTTTGCACGCGGCCGTGGCCGATTTGGAGGACTTAACGGTTGCCACGGTGGATGTTGACCACTTCAGGGCACTCGGAGTCCGCGCCGTTAACCCGCTAAAGTAGATTAAAGACCCCTGAATTCATCGATGGGTTGTTACAGACGACCCCGGTTTAGGGTGAAAGAAAAGGACACAACATGGCTCAGGCAATCATGGATCCAGAACGGGTGCGGCAATTCGCCGAGGAACTTCATCGATTCAATTCCGATCTGCAAAGCCGCATGGGCTCCCTGCAGAGCCGCTTCTCCGCCTTGGGGGATACGTGGCAGGATCAGGAACACGAGAAATTCGCCGAAGAGTTCCGAACGATCATGAAGGCTCTGAAAAAATTTATCGACGTCTCGCAACAACAATCCCCCTACCTCCTGCGCAAGGCGCGCAAGATCGAGGAATACCTGAGCCAGCGCTAAGAAGGCCGCATGTCCGATCGCGCCGATATTACTTCCGTCGAGGCGATCGCCGCCTTCCGGGCGAGCCTCATCGTCTATCTAGCCAAGGCCCGGGCAACGATCGAGGAGGTTACTGCGGACGTTCAGCGCACGAAAGTTTGGCTGCAAGCAGACCGACGCCTTCACTGGGAAGCTGAATTGACGCGCCGAACCCGGCAGCTTGAAGCAGCCCGGCAAGAGCTTTTCAGCAGTGGCCTGTCCAACCAGGGTGGAGCGAAGGGCTGGCATCAAATGGCGGTCCACCGCGGTGAGCACGCGGTCCGTGAGGCTGCCGAGACCTTGGAACGAATCCGGAAGTGGAATCGGCAGTTTCAGGACCGCGCCGATCCCCTGGTCAAACAAGTGGGCAAGCTGCACACATTATTTGCGACCGAAATGCGGCGTGCCACCACGCAACTGGGTGAAACGCTCAAGACGTTGGAGGCGTACTCCGGAGTATCGCCAGCCGTCGCCTCAGCGACACCGGAACAGCTGCCTTCCGCCGATCCTCCATTGCACTCCTCGATTGCCCCTCCATCGTCCGGCACCACGCCGACGTCAACGCCTTCGAAAAGCGTGACGGACCTTGACTCCGGATCCACTTGAAGCCATGAGCCTGAGTTCGACAAAAGCACGACTCGCCGCACTGACTCGCGATATCGAACTGCGTTGGGATGAAACACGCACCTTTTGGAGGGATGCGAAGAGTGACCAATTTGACAAACATTATATGAGCGAACTATCAGCAGAAATGGCCCGCGCCGTCGAAGCCATTGATGCTCTGGACCGGCTGATCACCCAGGTGCGACATGACTGCGAATAGCATTCTGGGGGCTCGCGAAACGGTGGAAATGATGGCCCGGCTGAAAGACGCCGCAAGCCAGTTCGCCAGCCGGGAGGAGGCTCTGCTCGGAACGGAGCGAAGGCTTCGCGAGCGGGAAACGGCCGCCGCGGAATCCGCCGTTGCACAGTGTAAGGCCAAAACCGCCACCCAACTTGGGGAAACGGAGTCCGGCTTCAACGGCGCCCGGGATCGTCAACAAGCACTGTTTACCGCCCGTTGCGCTAGAATCGCGACCGCTCAAAAAAACGTCCTGCAGCAGTCTCAACTTGCGGTGGATCAGATCATGGGCCGGGGAAAATTCACCCTGCAGAAAGGGTTGCTGGATGCCGAGCGGCTGCGCGATTCCAACCGGACGGACCTGCAAACCTCTCAGCGCGAAATTGATGCCAGCCACCAGCAAACGCAGACTGCGTTCGCCGAGATGGAGCGCGACGCGGCACGGTTGTTTCGGGCCTACATCGGTTTCAAGGCGCTGCTTGCGCCGAACGAGAAACGAGCGGAAGCAATCGCCCCCGCCGATCCGGATGTATTGCGGAGTCAACTGTTCGATTTAAGGGAGCTAACTTGGGCGGCACTCGATCGCTTCCGTCGAAATCCGGTGACTCAGTTATTTCGCTGGCTGCCAATCTGGCTTCTGGCCGCGACATTGCTGGGGTTATATGCCGGGGCTCCATTTATCCTCCAACAGATCGGTGGAAACCGAATTCCTCCCTCGGAAGCGCAACGCGGGTTCCTGATCGTACTCGGAGGAGTTGTGCTGCTCTACCTGTTCTCGCACTGGCGTTCGAAGCCGTTCGCCACCCAGATTGCCGCAAACCTGGAACGGTTTCGACAGCTGGATCCCGTCTGTCAAGAATCCTCGGACCGCCGCTTCCAAGAGTTAAATCAACAACTGAAGACCGAACACAGCCGGACGGTACGGGAACTCAATGAAGCGTGGTGGCAGGCGGAACGGGAAGCGGAATCGCAGAAGGCCGCTAGCCATCAGGCAATTCATCAAAAGGTCGAGCGCCTTCTGGCAATAAACCAGAAAATCCACGACCGGCGTTCGTCCGCTCTCACCGCCGAATATCAAGCCACGCTCGCTGCGCTGAAGGATGCAGCGGAATCTACCCAAATCGAGACTTCCGCCCGGCATCAGACAACCTTGGAACAGCTCAACGCGGACATCCAACGCCAGTGGCAGGATCTTGACGAAGCATGGCAACGGGATCTAGCCCCCATTTTTAATGGCCTCGAATCCTCGACCGCAGCGGCCAACGTGCTGGCGCCGAACTGGAATCTGCCGGCCGCAACCTCCGGAATCGCTCCCCCCAAGTCGGCCAGTTCGGCAAAATTCGGCACCCTGGAAATTGACTTCGGAAAGATGGTGAGCCGTCGCCCGGTCACGCCACGCCTGGCGCTCCCCGGGCCAAAAGCGATTTCCGCGTCTCTCTGCCTGACTTCCCCGGACCAAAGCGCCTTGCTGATCGAAACCGGCATGAATGGCGCACCACAAGCCGTCGCAACGCTGAACAACATCGTCTTCCGCCTCCTTTCGACCACGCCGGCCGGCCGATTGAACCTCACGCTCTTGGACCCGGGTGCCCTCGGCCAAAGTTTTTCCGGATTGATGCACCTCGCAGACTATGAGGATAGCCGCATCCACAATCGGATCTGGACACAACCGGCCCAAATCGAGGAGAGGCTCGCCGATATCAATGACCACATGGAAAAGGTCATTCAGATGTACCTCCGGAATGAATTCAAAACGATCGAGGAATACAATCGGCAGGCAGGGGCGCTGGCAGAAAAGTATCACCTCCTGGTCATAGCCGGATTCCCCGTTAACTTCACCGAGACCGCAGCGCGGCGTCTGGTCAGTATCGTCACCAGTGGGGGACGCTGCGGCGTGTTTACCCTGATTCATTGGGATACACGGCAGCCAATTCCTCCTGGATTTGTCGCCGCGGCACTCCGCGAGAAGTGCGTGCGGATCGTGGCAACCGAACACGGATTTGAACTCGCCGACGCGGCCGGTGCCGGTCAGCGCCTCCTTCTCGACGTCCCGCCGCCACCCGACGTTGCCACGGAGCTACTTCATCGGATTGGAAGGGAAAGCCGGGGTTCGAATCGCGTCGAAGTCCCCTTTTCCGAGATTGCACCGAAACGCGCCGATCTCTGGACGGAAGAAACCACCGAGGAACTTCGCGTACCCGTCGGACGAACCCGTGCCACTCAATGGCAATACCTCACCCTCGGGAAAGGCACGCTCCAGCACGTTCTAATCGCAGGCAAGACCGGCTCCGGAAAATCCACGCTCTTCCATACGATCATCACCAATCTCGCCCTTCGATGCAGTCCCGAGCAGATCGAGTTCTATCTGGTCGACTTCAAGAAGGGTGTCGAATTCAAGCCGTACGCGACGCATCACCTGCCCCATGCTCGCGTCATCGCCATTGAGAGCGATCGGGAGTTCGGTCTGAGCGTCCTCGAGCGTGTCGATGAGGAACTGCGACGGCGCGGCGACCTCTTCCGGAAGCTCGGTGTCCAGGATCTTCCCAGCTACAAGAAGGCCAGCGGTGGGGCCGCCCTGCCCCGCTGCCTGCTTCTCATCGACGAATTTCAGGAATTCTTCGTTGAAGAGGATCGCACCGCCCAAAATGCCAGCGTTCTCCTCGACCGCATCGTGCGGCAAGGACGCGCTTTCGGGATCCATGTCCTGCTCGGATCCCAAACGCTCGGAGGCGCCTATACCCTCGCCCGAGCCACCCTCGGCCAGATGGTGATCCGCATCGCACTCCAGTGTAATGAAGCCGATTCCTATCTGATCATGGACGAGTCCAATGCCGCCCCTCGGCTGCTGACACGACCGGGTGAAGGTATCTATAATCCGATGGCAGGCGCGGTTGAAGGCAACAGCCCGTTCCAGGTCGCCTGGCTCTCGGAAGAGCAGCGCGAGTCGTACCTCGATCAAATTCGCACGATCGCCACTCAACGTCAAAGCGACCTTTCCAGCACGGTCGTTTTCGAAGGCAACGTGCCCGCAAACATTGGTGAAAACCAACCGCTCCGCCACAAACTGGCTGCGGCCATTCTCCAGCCGACTTCCACTCCTCGAGTCTGGATGGGGGCTCCCAATTCCATCAAGGGTCCCACCGAGGTTGCCTTCCAGGGGCGCAGCCGCTGCAATCTCCTGGTCGTTGGCCAGCACGAAGAGGCGGCGATGGCTCTGCTATCCGGAGCCCTGATCTCCCTCGCCGCCCAGCATCCGCCGGGCACCGCCCGCTTCATTCTCTTCGACAATACTCCATCCGAATCGCCGCAACGCCAGACTCTCGAACGGATCACCCATACGCTGAAGCCCGATATGATTCTCGGCAGTCACGGCACGTTGGCAGCGACCCTGAACCGCCTCGCGCCGGAGTTGAAGCAGCGCGGCGAAGAAAACGCGACCGGAACTCCACCCATCACCTATCTCTTCATCAACGGCCTGCAAGAGTATCCGGCATTACGACAGGACGACGACTTTAGCTTCTCGATGGCAGGAGAGCCGACCGACGCTAAACCGTCCGTGGTATTCCTAAACCTTGTCAACGAGGGCGCGGCACAAGGAATTCATGTGATCGCGCTGTGTGACACCTACAACAATGTGATTCGATTCCTCGGCCGCAAAGGACTGGCGGAGTTTGATCTGCGCGTCCTCTTCCAAATGAGCGCCAGCGATTCGTCGAGTCTCATCGATTCGCCCGACGCCAGCCTGCTAGGATTGCACCGAGCGTTGCTTTATAATGATCGCGAAGGCCGAATAGAAAAATTCCGACCGTACTCCCCCGCACCGCCCGAGTGGCTGGACGCCGCTCTCCTCGATCTCGGGCGACTGAGGAATGGATGAGACCTATCGCCCGTTGAAGTTTCCCGCATCATCCTGGCAAGGTATCTCCTGCACGCTTCCACAACCCTCTCTCACTGTATCCCAATTTCTAGGAACGACATTAGTCCGAACAATTTTCGATGGGAAGATCCGGAACCATCCATTTTCCCTCCCGTTTCTACCGGATCATCGCTCCATGAACCAGACCTCGATCACGATGAAAACTCTACAATTCGACAGAAGAAGCTTCGCCAAGGCGGCGCTCCTCGGCGCTGCGTCCGTCGCGGGAGTCGCGGGGGTCGCGTCCGCCCCACAGGCGGGCAGCCTCACCTTCACGAAGCCGGCCGATCCGCTCGTGCCGTGGATGTACATGATTTTTCCGATCGAGCAATGGTTGGCGGACTATGAGCGGACGTTCGACGCCTGGGCGGATGGCGGCGTTCGGGGCATCGTGATCGGCCCCTTGCATTTCTATCACGAAGTCCCTCGCTTCGATTTCTCGTATTCGCGGCCGGGAGCCCACTTTCCGGTATTTCCGGCGGACCCGGCGGTCTACAAAGCGTACGGTGTGGACCCGCCGGCGCCGGCACATCGCGATCTTGAAAAGGAGAAGCGCCTGCAGGGGTTGCTCACCAGCGCGGCGAAGCGCGGCTGGGAGATCATGTTGTTCGGGGCCGGTCAGACAGGAGGCCGGCTGTCGGCTGAAAAGGATCCGTTTGGTGTCATGTCCACCGCGGCAGGTGTCGCGGATACGATGCGCGCGCTGCCGCAAGCACACGGCGTCATTCTGGATGGCGCGGGTGAGAATCACTACGAGCTCGACTTTCATCACGGCGGGGAGCTGCTCGAAATCAGCGAGCATTATAAGCAGCAATTCCGGTCCCAAGGCATGGACGTGGAGCGAATGGAACGAGGCATTGGCCGGCTGAGGAAGCGGATGCATTCCCTCACGCCCTCCCTGGTCCGCTACCATGCACCAGGCGGGATGATGGGGGCGTTGGCCTTGTTCGACCTGGACGAGGACTCGATCCACTGGCTGCGCTGCCGGCAAGAATTGACGTTGCGAAGCATGGCGGCGCTCCGGGGGCAGATCAACGGCATGAGCCGGAAGGTCAAGCTTGGAACCATCCCGCGTGCGGCTTCGTTTTCGACGCTCACCACGCAGGATTACCAACGTACCCATCCGTTCTTCGATTACATCTTCCCGAAGCATTACTTCTGGCATCGCGGGTTTGACGGTATGTATGGGACCATCGCCCGCTGGGTGCGCGTGATTGGGGAATGGAATGCGGACTTGACTGAGCAGGACTGTTTCGCGGTAGTGAAAGCGTGGTTTGGGCTGACGCTTCCAGGCGTGAAATCGCTGGCCGACATGGATCTCGGATTCCCGGATGAATTCTTTACTGAAGTGGTCTATTCCGAGACGAGACGCGCGCTGGAGGCGGTGGGCGATCCAAGCAAGGTCATCGCCTGGGTGTCAGCGGGACGAAATCCACACGCGGGCGATCCGATGTCGGGCCGCGATTTGTACCGCATTCTGTCCGAATCGCACCGGGCGGGGTTGAAGCGATTCATCTACCATCCGGACTTGAATCTCACCGCTTCGGAGTGGCGGATCATCTCGGGGTTATGCGGGAATACGTGGAAGGAGCGCCCGGGCGGATACTGGCCGGCGGAATCGCCGAAGCCGGATACGTGGGATGGGGGCCGTAAACCCCGAGGGAACCCGTAATTGGACGCACACTCCGGAGGGCCGAGCGCCTTTTGTCCTGCATAATAAAGGAATAATAAAGAAATAAAGGGACAGGTCATTAGTCAAAATGGTGCTTGCAGTAATGCGGCCATTTTGGTTTGCTCTTGGAATGCGACAGGCGCGAATGAAGGTGCCGGAATCTCACCCGGTCGGTTTCTACCACTGCATCTCCCGAATCGTGGATCGCCAATTCTTGTTCGGGGATCTGGAGCGGGAGCAGTTCGTCCAG
>CAMDJH010000151.1 GCA_945900455.1 Akkermansia muciniphila | reverse complement strand
GGAATGAGAACCACGGATAAACGCCGATAGACGCAGATTCCATGCCCTTTCTATCCGCGTCAATCCGTGTTCATCCGCGGTTCTCCTTTCCTTTATCCGCGGATTTGGGGAGGCAGGACGCCGGCATGGGGTAAGTTGCCCCGGGAGATGGGATAAATGATTGACAATAGAGCACGGGCCTTCGTCCCTGGGGCAGCGTACTGCCGACGGCAAATGTTCGACAGCTAACTAGAATAATGAATACCGTCATCCTCCATGCCGATCGAGGCACCCATACAATTAACCGCAATATCTATGGTCATTTTGCCGAGCATCTCGGCCGCGGCATTTACGAAGGCCTGTGGGTTGGGGAAGATTCCGCCATCCCGAATGCCGGCGGCATCCGGAGCGATGTTGTCGCTGCGCTCAAGAAGTTGAGGCCGGCGGTCTTGCGCTGGCCGGGTGGATGTTTCGCGGATGAATATCATTGGCGGGATGGCATCGGACCCCGCCAGAAGCGTCGGGCGATGCTTAACACCCACTGGGGCGGCGTGGTCGAAAACAATCATTTTGGAACCCACGAATTTTTTGAACTTTGCGCGCTGCTCGGTGCACAACCCTATATTTGCGGTAACGTCGGGAGTGGGACGGTCCGAGAGATGCAGGATTGGGTTGAATATTGCACCTTTAGCGGGAAGTCGCCGCTGGTCGACTTGCGCCGTCTGCACGGCCGCGAGGAACCCTGGAAATTGCCTTATTTTGGCGTGGGCAATGAGAACATGGGCTGCGGTGGTACCATGCGCCCGGAATATTACGCGGACGAATTCCGTCGGTATCAGACCTACGTTCGCAATCTGAGCGGCAATCAAGTGTTTAAGATCGCCTGTGGGCCAAACGGTGCGAATTATGAATGGACGGAAGTGCTGATGATGCGCGCGATGGAGCAGATGGACGGACTCACCCTGCACTATTATGCCATGCCGCCGTGGGGGGAGAAAAAGGGTTCGGCCACCCGATTTGAACCGGAAGAATATTTCGAGACCCTGAGGCTCAGCCTGGTGATGGACGAGTTACTGACCCGGCACAGCGCGATCATGGACCGTTACGATCCAGCGAAGCGGGTGGCATTGATCGTGGACGAGTGGGGGACATGGTGGGACGCCGAGCCGGGCACTCACCCGGATTTTCTTTGCCAGCAAAGCACGATGCGGGATGCGATGGTTGCAGCGCTGACGCTCAACCTGTTTCACCACCACGGCGACCGCGTGCGGATGGCAAACATTGCCCAAACCGTCAACGTTCTGCAGGCGATGGTACTTACCGAGGGTCCCCGCATCACCCTCACGCCCACCTACCACGTTTTTGAGATGTTCAAATGCCATCAGGACGGGGTTTTCTTGCCGCTGCACGTCAGTTGCGCAGATTACCACGTGGGCGGGAGAAAAATCCCCAGCCTCAGCGCCTCGGCGTCGCGCCGGGACGGCAGGATCTCGCTATCTGTCGCCCACACCGATCCCACTCAATCAACGGACGTGGAGGTGGTGGTGCAGGGCGCCAGAATGGGCAGCGTCGAGGGTCGCATTTTGCACGGGACGACCTTGCAGGCGCACAACACCTTCGACCAACCCGCCGCCGTGCGACCGGAATCGTTCCGTGACGCTTGGTTCGACACAGAAAAGCTCCGCCTAACACTCCCGGCCGCCTCGATTGTCACGCTGGAACTGGTGGAGTAGGAATCCCCGGGCACGCGTTGGCGCAGTCAAGAGGTTGGGGACCTGGGCTGTACCTATACTATGAACTCAGGAAATCTTCGGCAACGGGATTGCTGCGGGTGATTTGTACAACTTTGGATTTTGAAGAGGTTCTTTCTGTATTGACAATGGGTGTGAGCGGGGCTAATCCGGTGGGGATTTGGCTCTATTCTACTCTACTGCCCCCACTCCTACTGCCCCATGAAATTAAGACGATCCGGTTGCAGGAATTGGTGTCGCGCATTCACCCTCATCGAACTCCTGGTGGTGATCGCCATCATCGCCATCTTGGCGGGGATGCTGCTCCCGGCGTTGGGCAAAGCCAAGAGGATGGCGAAGAAGATCAAGTGTACTTCGAATTTGCATCAAATCGGTCTTGGCGTTCTTCTGTACGCTCCGGATCATGGTGGGCGGCTTCCGCAATACAACGAGGACAATAAGCCGGTGGCACAGGATTCACTGTTTCAGAATTGCAAGTATTACCTTTGGGGCGGAAAGCAAACGTATCGCGATCTGACGGGTAAGACACATCGCGAGCGGCTACTGACCAAGTATATGGGCGAGTTCATTGCAGAATGCCCACTCGACAAGGGGTACGGACCCAAGTCGGGACTCGATCTCAACCAGTTCAAGGGTAGTTTCTACAAATTGTATGGCAGCAGCTATTCCTACCAGATGGCCATCCTCGATCTGAAAGGAAAGAGTACCTCATTCGGGTTCCAGGCGACCGATGTTCTCTGGAACCGGAAGACCGAAGATATTGAAGAGCCTTCCCTTTTGATTATGGCAGGGGACCTAACGGTTGCCTACGCGGAGTTTTTCACCGGTGGCCGTAGCCCCAGCTACAGCGCCTTTCAGATGCACAACCCGCTGACCTACGAGGCCAATTTGCTATTCGTGGATGGCCACATCGCCTCCAAGGTAATGCGCCCGGAGCCAAATCACCTGCGAAATAGTGATTACGCTGTAGTTCGACCTTAAGGTTGCGGTGGGTCGGGGTGGCACGGCATAGTTTCAGACGATGAGTCCTCGACCGCTTTCGGACGCCCTATTTGCTGAAGCCTTGAAGCATATTCCGGGCGGGGTGAATTCTCCCGTGCGTGCATTTCGTGGTGTGGGTGGAAACCCATTCTTCGTTCGCTCCGCCAAGGGGGCCCAGGTCACCGACATCGACGGGCATGAACTCCTGGACTATGTCGGCACGTGGGGTCCCGCGATCCTGGGCCACGCCCATCCGTCAATCATCCGGGCGGTCCAGGCGGCGGCCGAGCAGGGGACGAGTTTTGGGATTCCCAATCCCTATGAAGTGGATTTGGCCCGGCGAGTGAAGGAATATGTTCCGGGGGTCGAGAAGGTTCGTTTTTGTAATTCTGGAACCGAGGCCTGTATGACTGCCATACGGCTCGCGCGTGGGTTCACCGGGCGTGACACGCTGGTGAAGTTTGATGGCTGCTATCACGGTCATGCGGATTCGCTGCTGGTGAAGGCCGGGTCCGGGGCATTGACGCTGGGGAATCCCGACAGCGCGGGGGTTCCGGCAGATTTTGCCCGGCACACGGTGGTGCTGCCGTTCAATGATTTCGGCGCCCTGCGAAGTCTATTCACGGCGCAAGGAAACTCGCTGGCGGCGGTCATCGTTGAAGGCATTCCCGCCAATGCGGGTTTGTTCCTGCCGGAGCCTGGATTTTATGAAGAACTACAATCCCTCTGCCGCACGCACGGGACGGTGTTCATTATAGACGAAGTGATGACGGGGTTTCGACTGGGGCTGTCCGGCGCGCAGGGGCGGTTTGGTTGGACGCCGGACTTGTCGTGTTTCGGAAAGATCATCGGCGGAGGGTTGCCGGTCGGTGCGGTGGGCGGCCGGGCGGAGATCATGGACTATCTCGCACCGTTAGGTCCTGTCTATCAGGCTGGCACGTTGAGTGGGAATCCTCTGGCCATGGCAGCCGGATTGGCGGCCCTGGGGGAGTTGGCGGATGGTGTCATCTATGCGCGGCTGGAAGCGTTGGGCGCGGAACTGCGAACTGGAATGGGGGCGGTTGCCCGTCGCGCCCGAGTGGAGGTGCAGTGGCAGTCGATCGGGTCCATGTTTTGCGGCTACTTTTGCGGTCAGCCGGTGCGAAGTCTGACCGATGCGTTGCGCAGTGACCGCGCCCGGTTCGCGCGATTTTTTCATGGAATGTTGGCCGAGGGAATTTACTTCGCGCCGTCGCAATTCGAGGCGGGATTCCTGTCGGCGGCCCACACCGCCGACGATGTTGAGCGGACCGTGCGAGCGGCTGAGCGGGTTCTAAAAAGCATTTAATGAATGCGTGGGCGGTGCCCTTCTACGCCAATGGTCGATGGTCGGAAGGTTGGAAATCGTTTGAGCCGGTGTGCATCTTTCCCTACGATTCACGGCAGGAAAATGGCCTCCTCGAACGATCCGCATTTGCGACAACTTGTGCTCCTGCTGTGCTTTCTCGCGGCGGGTGGTTGGAGGATGAGCGGACGTTTGGCAGCGGCTTCGGAGCCGGGTCCGATCAACCTGGCGCAAGTGCAGGAGCTCGCGGTCCGGCTTCACCAAAACCTGCCCCCAGCCGCGCGGGCAAAGGTCAACCCGGCGGTCGTGGTTGGGGATCCGTCGGTGTGGCCCGTCCTGCGGCCGTCCGAAATGGAGGGGGGGCACGTTTTTGTTTCGGCCAAGGCGATCGATCTGATCGATCGGATTGCTCGGGCGAAGGCGATTGACTCCGTGAAGAAAGGGTACCTTGCGGGATATATCGGACGTGTCGCCGGGACCGATCCGACAACTCCCTGGCCAGCGCTTCCCGACAATCAGAACCCGCGGTATGCCAGCCTCGATGTGGAAAACGAACACGTGAGCAACTTCAACCAAATCATGGGTGGATTACTGGCGGTTGCGGTTGCCCAAATTCACCTGGGATTAGTTGGGATCCATCCCACCGGCCTTTCGGTGGACGGCCGCCCGGTGCCCATTAATCACCTCTTGAGTGACAAGGAATGGAAATCCGCCTTTGAATCCGGCATCAAACTCGCCGTCGCGTGCGCCTACACCACGGAGGGTCTGGGAGAGTTCTTTCTGGCTCTTGACCGAATGAAGCCTTCGCCACCTTGGGTCGAAATGTTTATACCGACCCGATCCAGTGGCAGCAGCCTGGCTAAGATCGTCGCGGCGATTCAGCGGCAGATGTTCCGATAGGGTGGTCTGTCCACTGCGCAGCCGTGGAAGGAGACAATGAGCCATCGAAGAATTGGTTTCTAGATTTAGACCATTGCCAAGGCGTCTAGGTCACAAACTCAAGGGCAGGTACGTTTGGAATGATTCCTCGTTGGGCGGCACAACCCAGGAAACGTCGAATGCTTTCCCGACCCCGCTCGCCGTAGTCGAGGGTCCAGTGATTCACGTACATTCCGACGAAACGATCCGCCAATTCAACGCCCATGTCTCGGGCATATTGCAGAGCGTGCCGGACCGCTTCCGTCCGATGGTCCAGACTAAACTGAATGCTGGCGGTGAGGATGTCTGAAATCTGTTTTCGCAGGACGGAATTGATCCGCTTGTGAATGACGTTGCCACCCAATGGAAGGGGGAGTCCTTGATTTTCCTGTCCCCACCAGACGCCGAGGTCCGTGCAGATCGTCAACCCTTCATTTTGATAGGTCAGTTGCCCTTCGTGAATGATCAAGCCGGCCTCCGCCTGTCCCTGTCGGACCGCTGTGAAGATTTCATCGAAAGGAACCACGACATAATTCAAGTCAACGGCCGGGCGATCCAGCCAGAGTTGGAGTGCTAGAAAGGCACTGGTCATGGTGCCGGGAATGGCGATGCGCCGCTGGCGAAGATCATTCCGGGAAAATGATTTTTTAGCGACCACCATGGGTCCATACCCATCCCCCATGCTGGCCCCGCTGGGGAGCAATGCGTACTGTCCGCAGACGTGGGCATAGGCATGGATGCTGATGGCGGAGATGTCGAGTTCGCCGCGAGTCGCCCGTTCGTTGAGCGTCTGGATGTCCTGAAGAACGTGTTCAAACTCGAGGCCGGGTGTCGCGATCAAACCCTTGGCCAGTCCGTAAAACATGAAGGCATCGTCGGGATCCGGTGAATGCCCGAGTGTCAGTTTTCGATGTTGCATCGGGGATAGGCTAGCCCGAGGAACGCCCGGCCAGAAGTCGGAACTGCCGGGCTAGGCTCCATCGGCCTCGCGTCGGAGCTTAGGGCGTTCTCCGAACAGGGCGGTACCCACCCGGATCAGGGTTGATCCTTCCTCGATGGCCACTTCCAGATCTCCGCTCATCCCCATGCTCAACACGGGTAGGGGAGCCCCCAACTGTTGCTCGCACTGGCGCTTCAATTCGTGCAGATCTCGGAATACCGGGCGCACTCGCTCCGGGTCGGTCGAGTAAGGCGCGATGGTCATCAGTCCATGGATTTCCAGTTTTGGAAGTGCGTTGATCTGGGCAAGGGACGTCAGCACTTGATCGCGTTTCCATCCAAATTTCGAGGCTTCACCGGCGACATTGACTTCCAGAAGGATCGGCAGCGTCTTGGCCTGCTTGCTGGCACAGCGGGACAATTCCTGGGCGAGCGGCAGGCTGTCGACGCTCTGAACCATTGAAAATAGCCCGACGGCATCCCGGCATTTATTGGACTGCAGATGCCCGATTAAGTGCCAGCGAAGCCGGCTTGGGAGTTGTGGAATCTTGAGGCGCGCCTCCTGAACTCGACTTTCGCCAAAAAGTTGCAGGCCCAGATTCGCGGCCGCGGCGATCGTGTCCGGCGGATGATTCTTGCTCACAGCCATCAATTCGACAGCGTCCGGCGTGCGTCCAGAGCGGTCACAGGCCATGGCGATTCGAGCCCGAATTCGATCAAGGTTTTCGGCGAGAGCCATACGGGCAGCCTAATCTCGGAAGACCCACTATGCCAATACCGGCTAGGCGGGTTTCGACGTGTCGAGATTCAGCAGAGTCCGCTGCCAAGGCAGTAGGGCTTCCCACTGACCCGGATCTTGGCGTCCAAGCGCAAACAATGTGGATTTTGAAGCGATCAACGTGGGATCAATTTCCAGTTTTCTTGCCTCGGCGTCGCGATGACATCGGTACTTTTCCGCCAGATCAAGTTCCGGGCGCGTCATCCGACGGCTGTGGACACGGATGTGGCGCGGTCGTTTGTCGGCGGGCACGGCCAAGCCGCGCTCAATGGCTGCGAGCACATCCTGCCGACGGCGGTGGGTGAGAAAATGAGGAAACCGCAGCCCCTCGGTCGAGCCTTTCTCCGCCGCGTGCGCTGCAAGGTCGCCGAGCATCTCATGACTGAGGATGAAGAAAGGCGGCCGGCCCGTCCGCAGAGCATCCGATTCGCGCCAGTGCCAAAGTTCCCGCAAGACCGCCAACCCGGTTTCATCCAGACGATCATGTCCTTTGGTCCGCCAGACGGTTTCGTGTTCAATGACTCCCGGCTTGGCGCAATCTGCGATCAATCGTTTGCAGGACTGTGCATGCCAATCGAGGCGATCACAGCTCGTCAACTTTTCGCTTAAAAGCAGTTGGAGTGGCCGCAGATGGCGGACGTCGTTTAAGGCGTAGGTGACCATTCGATCCGTCAGGGGCCGTTTGCCCCAGTTGGCCTTTTGCGCACCCTTCTCGAGCGTAATCCCCAGAAATCGAGTGAGGACATCATTCAAGCCGAACCGTTCCTCGCCCACCATTCGGGCCGCCCACATCGTATCAAAGATCGTGGTGGGTCGAAAATGGTGCCCTTGGAACAACAGCCGCAGGTCGTAGTCCGCGGCGTGAAAGATCAATGCGCGGCCGTCGAGCGAGTCCCACAGCGGTTCGAGATGCAGATCGGCCAGCGGATCCACGAGCGCTTCGCCTCCCTCAAAGGCGAGCTGGATCAGGCACAGTTTTTCGGGGTAGGCATGCAGGCTGTCGGCCTCGGTGTCCAGTGCCACCCATGCCGACCGCCGGATTTGCTCGACCACTGTGCTAAGCTCAGAAGCAGTATGAATCAACTCCGTGATTGTGTCGGGCCTGGGGTCGTATGTGGCAAGTGGAAGTTGAGGTTGGGCAACGGAATAGTGCATCGGGTAGAGTTCTGGAAATGGAACAGTTCGAAAGAGCGGAACGGATTCGGCGAGCACTGCCGGCCGGTGGGCTATTTGCCAATCAACAGTGGCGAACGGCGCTCGACCCCTTCCGGCTCGACTCAGGAATTGCGCGGGACATCGAGAGTTTGGGGCGAATTCTTCTCCAATTCTACCGATCGGTAAACCTCCTCTACCGGCGCAGTGCGGAGGGACGCAGCCCCAGTTGGGTCGCAGAGTTGCTGGATCAGGGGAAATCGCCCGAACTGGTCTCGTTGCAGCGCAACGCCGTGTTTCGAAATGAATTGCCGCGCGTGATCCGGCCCGACCTATTGCTCACAGACGAGGGGTTGGTGGTGACCGAATTGGATAGCGTACCGGGCGGGATTGGGTTGACGCAGTGGTTGAACGAGACGTATTCACGGCTGCCTGCTTCCGGAACCGGTGGGTCGAGGTTGGTGGAAGTTCTCGGTGGGCCGGCTGGAATGAGGGAGGGGTTTGGCTCGATTTTTGGGGATGCCGCGCGCGTTCAGTTGGTGGTTTCTGCGGAGTCGGCCTCGTATCGGCCCGAGATGGAATGGCTCGCGCAAGGCGATGCCCGATTTGAGGTGCGGGATACGGCATTCGTGGATTTCCAGCCCGGGGATGCAGTCTATCGATTTTTTGAGCTTTTCGACCTGCCCAATGTTGCCAATGCCGGACGAATTTTTGAGATGGCTGCTCGGAAAGACATTCGGCTCACACCGCCGCCCAAACCCATTTTCGAGGAAAAACTGCTGTTCGCACTCTTATGGAATCGCAACCTTCATGCTTTCTGGCGGCAGGAACTGGGGGAATCGTTCTTTCAACGCCTGCTCCGGATCGTGCCCCGCAGTTGGGTGTTGGATCCCGCGCCGCTGCCGCCGCACGCAGCCTATCCCGGACTCGACCTCACCGATTGGCAGCAACTGAAAAGCCTGTCCCAGCGAGATCGCGATCTGATCCTCAAGATTTCCGGCTATTCGGAGAATGCCTGGGGCGCGCGGGGAGTGTCGCTGGGCAGTGATTTAAGCACGGCCGATTGGAGCGCGGCGGTCGACCATGCTCTTCAGGCCTGGCCTGCCTCGCCTTACGTTCTCCAACGTTATCACAAACCTCGGCTCGCTGAGATTGAGTGGTATGATTTCGAGGCGCGGGCCGCTCAGAAAATGCAGGGCCGCGTGCGGCTGTGCCCGTACTATTTTGCGAGCGGAGACGGCGATTCGATCCGCACCCATCTTGGAGGAGTCCTGGCGACGATTTGCCCGGCCAACAAGAAAATTATCCACGGAATGACGGACGCGGTTTTGGCGCCCTGTGCAGTGGGGACAGTCGAGCTCGCTTAACGCCGACCGTCGTACCAGATGTGACACGCCTCTCGGTCCGAAAGCATCCGGCGGGGGCGAAACGCGGCCCGGAAAAAAAACCAAAAGAACTCGCCCGGTGTATAAAGTTGCACCTTGCGCGCGGACGTCAGGAGTCGGGGCCGGGCGATGATTTCCACCGTGCGGCGCTTGCGGGCGGCCAGATTCTTCAGGCGTTGCGACAGGTCGAGTTCCTCGCCGGCGAAGAGGTGTTCGCTGAACCCGCCCAGTTCCCGGAATGCCTGAGCGTCGACAAAGATGAAGGACCCAGCCATGTGCCGGGCCAGGCGGCTCCAGCAACTCCACACGGCGGTGGCCAGTCGTACCCAGCCGCCGGATCCATCCAGTTCGATCGCGGCACCTCCGGCGATAACGCGGCCACGGGCGATGCGGACGGCCATCTCGGCGAGCAGTTCAACGGACGGCTGCGAATCGGCGTCGATGAAAACCAGCCAGTCGCCGCGAGCCCCGGCGGCACCGGTGTTGCGAGCTCGGCCAATCTGATTGACCGGTTCGAAGACAACGGTGGCGCCGGCGTTCCGGGCGACGGCCGCGGTTTGATCCGATGAATTGTTGTCGCAGACGATTACTTCGCTGGACCAGCCGAGCGGTTCGAAGGCGGTCCGGGCCTTGGCGATGGCAGCAAGGGTTGTGGGCAGAAGCTTCTCTTCGTTAAAAGCTGGGATGACGATTGAGATGAGCACCGGATTCGAAGATTGCCCGTCAAACTCGAATCCCGCCAGTCCGGTTTCCAGCATTGAAACCAAATCTGCAAACGGCATAGCGTCGCAGTCACGTTTCGTACAGCGACTCAACCAAGCACCCCAAACCATGCCAAACCCCTGGACCGGAAGAGGAAATCCGTACACGCGCAAGGAAGTTGTTGCCCGGCTTAGGGCGACACTCAAGGAGGGCAACGCTGTGATTGCTGCCGGAGCGGGAACGGGTATCAGCGCGAAATTCATCGAGAAGGGCGGTGCGGACTTGATCATCATTTATAACTCCGGCCGGTTCCGGATGGCCGGGCGCGGCTCCACCTGCGGGCTGATGGCCTACGGCGATGCCAATGCGATTGCCATGGAGATCGGTGAGCATGAAGTGCTGCCCGTCGTCGAGGAGATTCCTGTGATCTGCGGCGTCCATGCGACGGATCCCCGCCGGCGCATGTGGCACTGGCTACTTCAGGTCAAGGATATGGGATTTAGCGGCGTAAATAATTTTCCAACCCACACCATTATCGACGGGCATTTCCGTCAGGTGCTCGAAGAAACCGGCATGAGCGTGAAGCAGGAGTTCGAAATGGTGGCGCTCGCGCGGCGAATGGATTTGTTCACCATCGTGTACGTCGCCACGCCCGAGGAGGCGGTGGAAATGGCAAAGGCCGGGGCGGATACCATTATTGCTCATGTCGGGACAACCGTCGGGGGATCCATTGGCGTTAAAAGCGCGGTGGTGACCATGGACTTTGCGGTCCGGCGCACCCAGGAAATAATCGCAGCCGCTCGCCGGGTGCGGAAGGACCTGATTTTTCTCACGCATGGAGGACCCGTGAACACGCCCGAAGACGCCGCGTACGTGCTGGAACGAACGGATTGTCACGGATTCGTTGGCGCGAGCAGCCTTGAGCGCATGGGGGTGGAGGAATCGCTCACAAACCTCACGCGCCGGTTTAAGCAAGTGAGGTTCGCGGCGAAGAAACCCATGGCCAAACTCACTCGAACTCGAAAACCGACCGCATGATCTTGTGTTATTTGCATTAGAAATTAAGACAAATTATTCTGGTTTAGATTATGAAATCTCTCGACCTTGCCGCCCGCCGGTTCGTCACGGCCGCTGAGAAATTGGATTTCACGTCGCCGTGGACGCTGGAAGAGTGGATGTGTCGTTCCGATGTGGTGCCCAACCAGGAACTTCTCCTCGTCCGGGCCAACATGGAGGCGGGCCGGAGCCATCCATTCCACACCCACCCGACCCGCGAGGAAATCATCTACGTCCTCTCCGGCCGGGCCGAGCAGTGGTGCGGCCGGGAGCATCGGATTTTAGGGCCCGGCGAAATGCTGCTCATACCGAAAGGAGAGGTGCACGGAACGTACAATCCCTTCCGTGAGCGCCTTGTCTTTTTGGCCATCCTGTCCCCCGCCAATGCCCCGGAACCGGGGATTGTAGATGTGTCCGCCCAGGAGCCATGGGCCTCATTACGGCGAAACTTTCCGCCCTGTTCCTAGCGGCATTTGTAGGATGCCCTTGCCGGGGGCCCGCCGCCTTCTACCTTACGGTCGCATGAGTAATGTTGCGGTGCCGGTGGAACTGGCGGGATTACGGGTGACGGTTGATCGACTAGTCTATCGCCGACTGACTCCCGAGCAATCCCCGGAACCTCATTCGTTCGTCTACTTCATCACCATCCACAATGATTCACAGGTGACGGTAACCATCAAGGGCCGGAAATGGGTCGTGATCCACGAGGATGGCAATACGCTGGTCGTCGAAGGGGATGGGGTGGTCGGAGAAACTCCCCTAATTCCGCCGGGGGGACGATTCAGTTACAACAGCCAGCACATCCTCTCAACCTCGTCCGCGGTCGCCGAAGGTGCTTACCTCGGAATCGATGAAAACGGGCGCCGTATCATCACCCGAATTCCCAAGTTTCGCATGTCCGTGCCGGACGTCACCGGGCGTTAGGGGAGGGGTGGGGAGAGGGGGCAGTGATCAGTGGTCAGTGGTCAGTGGTCAGTGGTCGGTGGTCAGTGGTCGGTGGTCAGTGGTCGGTGGTCAGTGGTCGGTGGTCGGTGGTCAGTGGTCGGTGGTCAGTGGTCGGTGGTCAGTGGTCGGTGGTCGGGTTTTTCCGAGCTCGATGGAGCGTCCGATGGGGGACCGATTAGGACGACGAATTCCCCTTTGCGCGGCTTTCGATTCCATTCGGCCATCACGTCAGCCGGATGCCCGCGGAGTAGCTCTTCAAATTTTTTTGTTAACTCCCGAGCTAAGACCAGCCTGCGGTCCGGCACCAGGGTCGTGAGCTCGATGAGAAGTTTTTCCACGCGATACGGAGATTCGTACAGCACGATCGTGCCTGGCAGTTGGGTGAGTTCGGCCAACCGCCGACTACGTTGACCCGATTTAACGGGCAAGAACCCTGCGAAATGAAATTCGTCGGTCGGCAGGCCGCTTGCCGTCAATGCGGCGACCAGGGCGCACGCCCCTGGAATGGCTTCCACGCGAAGTCCGGCGCGGACGGCGGAAGCGACGACGCGTTGGCCGGGATCGCTGATCCCGGGAGTGCCGGCGTCCGTCACGAGGGCGACGATCTGGCCCCGCTGAAGCCGATCGAGAATCTCCTCGCCACGGCGTCGCTCGTTGAATTTGAAGTAGCTGATCAGGGGTTTATGAATGCTGAAATGCCGCAGCAGATTACCCGTATGCCGCGTGTCCTCCGCGGCGATGACATCGGCTCCGCGCAGCACACGGAGTGCGCGCAGCGTGATGTCCTCCAGGTTCCCGATGGGCGTGGCCACCAGATAAAGTGTGCCGGGCGTCAACGGAGGAAGTTCAGTGGCCATGAGACATCAGAAGAAACCAAGCGCGGTCTGGAGGCAATCTGTACTCCAGCGGTCGTTCTTGCAATCGCGCCATAACACTACCACGATCGTGGCATGAATACGACCGTGCAATTGGATGCGTCGAATCGAATCGTCCTTTCCCGCGAACTCCGGCGTGCAGCCGCAATCCCGCGACGACAGACCCTCAATGCCTCCGTCACACCCGGGCGAATCGTCCTCGAAGTCCCAGAATACTCGGCAGGCAAAATCGTCCGCAAAGGAAGACTTAAGGTTTGGTTGGGTGTGACACCGCCGACTCCGATTGCCGACGCGGTTGCCACGGTCCGGGACTACCAGCGATGACCTTTCTGGATACCGGAATCCTAGTCGGGGCGCTTCTTGCGAAACATCCGGAACATGATCTCTGCCGTGAAGTCCTTGAGAGTGAGGACCACCCGCTGACTAACTGCCATGCATTGGCTGAGTGCTTCGCAACTCTCACCGGTTTCTACAAGGTTCCTGTCTCGGCCGCAGCCGAACTGACACTCGGTTTGCGGGACGTCGTCGTCGTTCAGCCGCTATCTCCTGACGACTATGAAACCGCTATCCGGGAGGCCCAAAAGCGAGGAGTCATGGGTGGAGGGATCTACGATTCGCTGCATGCGACCTTTGCTCGGAGAATGGGGTGCAAACGGGTTGTGACGCGAAATCCTTCGCACTTCGCCCATGTCGCGCCCGATTTGGAAATTCTCTCTCCGTAGGCAAGCATACCGGACCAACGCACTATTCGTGACCCATTCCGTGATCCCTGGTCCAAACTCGGGCTTTTGGGTCCAACTCCGGTTTTGTTTTTGATGCCGGACTGTTCGGATTCTGATTAGCTCCCGTAACAACCATGTGGGTCTACCTCCTGCTGGCCGTTGCATTCGCATTCTCCGCGTGGGTATTCTACCGACTCACCCAGGGCGGGAGAGACGGTGACGTGTTGCTGCCCCGGACTGGGCTCATTGGCTGGCTCTTGCTCCTCGCCATTCTCGTGCTGGTGTGGCTGCCGTTTGGCGTAACCCTGCCCCTGCTGATCCCGGTGGCATTGATCTTTTCGTATTCGTGGGCACCCAGCCTGATGGGATGGCTCTTCAAGCCGCTGTGGGCCGTCTTTGACGGTGGGCAAGAAGAGGTCGAACCGAAGCCGTTTTATCACCGGGTCGCCGCGCACCGAAACAAGGGGCAGTACGATCTGGCGGTTCATGAAGTGATGCAGCAACTTGCCGAGTTTCCGGGCGACTTCGAGGGAATGATGCTCCTGGCCGAGTTGCAGTCGGAGCAGCTCATGGATGTCAATGGAGCGATTCAGACGCTGGAGCAGATTATCGCCACACCGGAAAGGTCGGACCGGGAGCAGATCCTCGCGCTCAATCGAATCGCCGATTTACATGTGCGTCGTGAGGACCGTGCGGCTGCTCGCAACACGTTATTGAGGGTGGTCAACGGGTGGCCCAGGACCGATCCGGCCCATTTCGCCGAGACACGCATGGCGCATCTCCCGACCGATGAGGTGATGGCGGCACTTAGGGAGACTCCGGTGGTCCGGATGCGAGAGTATCCGCAGAATATTGGGCTACAGGCGCCGCCGGGAAGCGTGGATGCTCCCTTTGCCAATGCCACTGAGCGGGCGACGGAGTTGCTGAATCGATTGAACAAGCGTCCGGACGACGGGGAGGCACGAGAGGCGTTGGCGATCCTCTATGGGAATCATTTCCGGCGGGCGGATCTCGCGAACGAGCAGTTCGAACAGTTGGTGAACCTTTCCAGGCAGCCCGAGAAAGCGGTGGCACGTTGGATGAATCAGTGGGCGGACCTACACTTGGGGACGTTCGATGATCTGCCGGCGGCGCGGGCCATCCTCGAGCGACTCCGGGATCGGTTCCCGGGTACTGTCTGGGCTGACAGCGCCCAGCTTCGTTTGGCGCGAATTGGTCCAGGAACCGGAGGAGCCCCTCTGCCCAAGACGTTGAAGATCGGCAACTACGAACAAAACATCGGGCTGACGCAGTCCAACCCGTTTGAACAGCGGCAAGTTGGCAAGGGGGCGAAGGACCCTGCCTGAGATCTCCGAGGGACCCTCCGGTGAGTTGGCCAAGGATCGCCTACTTCAGTTCTGCCCAATCTTCGTGTCGGAACCGGTCCCATACCCAGCGAAAATCTGGATTCTTGGAGTTGCCGCCGGTCCAGCCGAAGCTGGCTTTTCCGGCGGCGGAATCGGTGGCGGCCTTGATCGTCGCGGGGTCCACCCACCGCCGCCCCTCTGCGTGCCCGTCCGCAAATGTGAATGTGCTGAAAACGCCGTGGAAAATCGCAAACGGATCCACCCAACCCGGCGGGCTGACGCTGATCCCCCATGTCCCGTTGTTAAAATCCCGTGGGTCGCATTCTTCAATGAACGTCAAGGCGCTGGATGTGGCAGAGATTCCGGAGGTCTTGGTATAGAATCGGACACCCGCCCAACCGCCCCCGCCGTTCATTCCTTCGGACTTCGAGTAGCTGTCGAAGGCCCAGCCCACGCCGGGTTTCAGTCGTTTCGTACGCAAGTCGCCAGGGCAATGATACGAATCGTACGATGCGATATACTTGAACATCGGAGAATTACTGAAGCCAGCCTGAACCCGGCGCATCGCCTCGCTCGGCGAGTTGCCGGGAATGAGGCGAGGCGTCGGTCCGGGCCAATACCCGCCGCCGACCATGGGCTGCCCGTTCCAGACGGTTGGAACGATGACATCCCGGTTGTCGTCGGCATAGAGAACGAACCCCAGGCCGAGTTGCTTCTGGTTGTTAAGGCAGGCGGCGCCGGTCGCCTTGAGCTTCGCCTTGGCCAAAGCGGGCAGGAGCATCCCGGCCAGAATGGCGATGATCGCAATGACCACCAGCAGTTCAATCAGGGTGAACCCGAGGGCGACCGCCTGGGGACGGAGAGTTGAGCGAGAGTGCATATATCATTCGTGGGCTTCGTGGCATTTCTGATCGCGATTGAAGATTGAGGAAAGAAGAATCTCACGGGGCACAGCGAGGGGGTGCATCTCACGGAAACGGTGGTTTTCGAGTCAGCGATTGTTGAACGGAAGAATTCTTCATTTTTCCCGGGACTCTGATTTCGATTTCTGAAACGCTCCGCGGCCAATGGTGCTGCCGAGCAGAATGCAAGGGCGCGACTTTGGTC
>CAMDJH010000150.1 GCA_945900455.1 Akkermansia muciniphila | reverse complement strand
CGCCGGTTCTGGAAACTGGCTCCAGATCGCCCTGAAATGCAGGCCTTCGTGAAGGCCCTTACCGCCAGTATGTCAAATGGATAGATCTGACCCCATTGCCCCTCTTACAGGCCATCGGCCTGGGTACCTATTGCCGACAAATCACGCGGCCTGAAGGGCCGCGATAACCCCACTCCACGGTGCGCGCATCCATCGCGCCCCGTTGGGGCGCATGAATCTCTTAACGCCCCATGACCCAGCCCCTTGGGCTGGGCTGAGGAATCACGGGCCGTTGGCCCGAAGCAAGAAGACCAATCGTGGACGTTTTCCTGCCAATTCACTCAGCAGCCATCTAGAGCGATCCAACGGAAGACAGGCGGTGCCCTTCTGGCTCTCGCCATGAAGCGATTCTATTTCGCCATTCGAGGACGAAGAGCGAGCGCGACGGACGAGGACGATTTGAAGGACCCCATCGCGGCGCTCTCGTCCGCATTCATCTGCGGTCCTCCTAAGTAATCCATTACCTGTCCCTGTATCCGCTGCATCCGCGCGCCTCTGCTCAGGTGCGAGCAAGCGCTTCCGCCACCGGGCGGGCGAAGTAGCTCAGGATCCAATCGGCGCCGGCTCGCTTGATGGCCAGCAGACTTTCATCGCGGGTTGATTCCAGATCGAGCCAGCCAAGCCGGGCCGCCGCGTGGATCTGCGCGTACTCGCCGCTCACTTGGTAGGCGGCAACCGGCAGGCGGGTTTCGCGGCGCAGAGCGGCGATGATGTCGAGGTACGGTCCGGCCGGCTTGACCATGAGAGCATCAGCTCCTTCGGATTCATCCAGCAAGGCGTCAGCAACCGCTTCCCTCGGATTCCCGGGATTCAATTGGTACGTCCGTTTGTCGAGTGTCCGGGTGCCCGCAGCGCGCGCACTTCCCACGGCTTCTCGAAACGGGCCATAGTAGGCTGACGCGAATTTTGCGCTGTAGGCCAGAATCCCGGTGGATTGGCACCCGGCCTGGTCCAGGGCCGAGCGGATGGCCCGGATCCGCCCGTCCATCATGTCGCTGGGCGCCACAAAATCGGATCCGGCACCGGCGTGGAGGACCGCCATGCGGGCGAGAACATCCACTGTTCGATCGTTATCCACGTCCCGCCCATCCGAGGTGAGGACGCCGTCGTGGCCGTGGGATGTATACGGATCCAGGGCGATGTCCGTGAAGAGCACGAGCTCGGGCAGCCGTTGTTTGACGGCTCGCACCGTCCGGAGTACGAGGCACTCCGCGTTCAATGCTTCGCTTCCCGAAGGGTCCTTCAGTTCGGAAGGCGTGACCGGAAAGAGGGCTACTCCCCGGACGCCCAGCCGCAACAGTTCCTCGCATTCGTGGAGCAAATCATTGAGGCCATGCCGGAGAACGGCGGGCATCGATTCGATCGGAGTCGAGGGGCCGCGGCCTTCCTTCACGAACAAGGGGGCGATCAGATCGTCCGTCCGGAGATGAGTCTCCTGCACGAGGGATCGGATCGCGGGGTTTTGACGGAGTCGACGGGGACGTCGCATGGGGAAAGGGTCGCGATTCACGGAGGCGGAGGTCAGCGGCGCCACCAACGGGTTGTGGCACTGCTCTCGGCGGCTTGGGGCGCAAATTGGCGGATCAGCAGCTGGCTGCGTGCGGCGGTGAGGGCCATAATGAATTCGTCGTAGCTGGGATACCGGTCCGCGGGATTCTTGGCCATCGCCCGCACCAGGCAGTCGCTGGTCGCATGGGAGAGTTCGGGAAGAATCTGATTCGGGGGCGTGAGCGGGGTTTGGATGTGGGCTGCGATGACATCGTCAACCGAGGGGGCTTCGAATGGCACGTGGCCGATCACGCAATGGTAGAGAGTGCCTCCGAGCGAATACATGTCGGCTAAGAAAGTGTCGCCCTTTTGCTCGATTCGTTCTGGAGAAATGTAGTAGGGGGTTCCAAAAAACGGAGTGCCGTACTCTTTTTCTGCATCGGTCCGCTTTGCCAGGCCGAAGTCGACCACCTTAGGCTCGCTGTCCGCGCCGAAGAGAATATTGCTGGGCTTGATGTCGAGGTGCAGCAGTCCGTGCTTGAAGGCGACATTCAGGGCTCCCGCCACCTTGATTCCTACGTCCAAAACGTCGAGCTCCGGCAGGCGGCCGGCTCGTTCCAATCGGTCGTCGAGGCTTCCCTGATCCGCAAGTTCCATGACCAGATATCGATCCGCCCCTTCCCGGTCGAACGTGTAAATGGAGATGATATTGGTGTGGTTCAGGCCAGCGCAGGCACGGGCTTCACGGGCGAACCCATCGACGGCGGCTTCGTCACCCGCGAGTTCCTGTTTCATCAGCTTTACTGCCACTTCACGGCCCAGGGTGGTGTCCCAGGCCCGATAGACAGTTCCCATGCCCCCGGACGCGATCTCCGAGCGAAGTTCGAACTGCCGGAGCATCCAGGGCATCATGACGGCGTGATTGCACTTGGGGCAGGGGGCTGTCTGCAGGGGTTGGGTGTCGGACGGAATGAATACCCGGCCGCCGCAGGCCGGACATGGCACCAGCTTTAAGGATTTGTGGTCAGACGACATCGCAAGGACACCAATCTATGCGAGGGACGGCCCGCGACAAGAGATCAAATGAGCGGACGGAAGGACATTCCTTCTGCAAAATTCATCCGCGACATACAAATTCGGTGCTGGCAGTGTCTATCGGGTTGTCCGTGAACCGCGACGAATACAATCATGATTGGTGTGTGGCGCTTTACGAGCGTCAGGCGCCTGGCTTGGTCTTGTACGGGCGTGCGATGGGATTGGGCCATGCGGAGGCTGAAGATGTTGTTCATGAAGTTTTTGCAGCGTTGTTGCAACTTCGGGAGCCGCCGTTGCAGCCGGAAAACTATTTGGTGCGGGCGTTCCGTAACCGAGCAATCAACCGTCGGCAGTCTTTGTTTCGTCGGCTTTGGCGGGAATTGGAGTCGAAACGGTGGTTTGAGACATCGGAGGATAAAACCGCCGCCGAGTGGGAGGCCATGCAATGCCTCGCCGGACTCCCGGTTAATCAGCGGGAGGTCATTGTTTTGAAAATCTGGCACCGGAAGACTTTTGAGGAAATCGGTTCCCTGCTGGAATTGTCGCCGAATACGGCGGCCGGAAGATATCGATACGGAATGGAAAAACTTCGCGCTGGATTGCGCGATTTGAGCTATGGACGAGATGAACGACCTGAATTCACTGGAGACTCTATTGACTTCCTGGAAGCCCCGGACGCCGTCGCGTAGGCTTGAGTTGCCGTCGATCCAGCGGGTGGATTGGATTGCGGACGGTGCGATCGCGGGATCCTCGCCATTTCGATTTCTTTGGCTCGCATCCGCCTCCGCGATGGCGTGCGTTTCGATTCTCACTCTCTGCTCAGCCCCGGCTAGTTTGCCCCCCGCGCTTGCGAATGTCGGTGGGTTTGGTAACGTTTCTTTTCTCGCTGCCATTCACACCGCCGCGGCCCACAGTGCGGCAAATAATCTAGTCGCGGCACGCTTTACCCTGACCAATCTTTCCCAGTCGCCCAGTCCTAATTCCTACGGACTGGGCACGAATCTTCCGTTCTGAATCCTACTATGTCGAAACCGTTTCCGACGGCTGGAAAAATCCAACCGGCCACCCCCCCCGTTGTCGCCAAATCCAACGTCGCCAAGTCTCCTCCGCCAACCGGCCCAGGAGAACCGGTGCCACCGCTCTACCGGCGGATTGATTGGATTACTTTCTGGATCGTGACGCTGCTGTCCCTGGCCGGCTACCTGTTTACGGTGGCGCCGGACCTGACGCTGGAGGATTCAGGTGAACTAGCAACGGGTTCCATGTATGCCGGCATTCCTCACCCCCCGGGCTACCCGGTTTGGACTGTCTACACGTGGCTGTTCACCAAGCTGCTGCCGTTCTCGAATATTGCGTGGCGGGTGGCGGTATCTTCTGCGGTCGCGTCCGCCTTTGCCTGTGGCCTTGTGGGCCTGCTCATCTCGCGGGGCAGTTCGATGATCCTCGAGAGCATTGACTGGTTCCGCGATATTGACCGTCGCAACGAAGGGTGGATCTGCCTCGTGGGCGGCGTCGTCGGTGGACTCTTGCTTGGTTTCAACGGCTATATCTGGAGCCAGGCGGTTATCGTAGAGGTGTATACCCTCGGTGTCTTTTCTCTCATGTGCGTGCTGGCATGTTTGTTCCGGTGGATGTACGCACCGCACCAACACCGCTACCTCTACTGGGCGTTTTTTCACTTTGGCCTCTGCTTCTGTAATCACCAGACGCTCCTCGTCGGTGCCATGGGCATTCAGGTTCTGATCGCCTATGCGGACCGCCGGATTGGTCGCGACTTGTTTCTGAGCAACGCGATTATCTGGTTGGCCGTGCATTTCTTTAATGCGGTGGGCACTCTGAATACCTTTCGGGATAATCCGGGCATCTCCCCCGTCTTCAACCTCGTTGGTATCGGCTCCGCTTGTGCCGCTGTCTGGATGAGCATTGAGACGCGCGGGATACTAGACCGGAGTAAAGTTGTCCTGCTCTGCGGCCTGTGTTTTGCGGTCGGGGCAGGCTTCTACTTTTATATGCCCCTCGCCGGCATGACCAACCCTCCGTTGCAATGGGGCTATCCGCGAACCTGGGAAGGGTTCATCCATGCCCTCACCCGCGGTCAGTACGAGAAGACGAATCCAGGCATCAGTATTTCCCAGCTATGGATGTATGCCGAAGGCTGTGCCGAGGAGTTTAATTTTGCGAACCTCCTGATTGGGCTGGTTCCATTCGTTTTCTGGCAAAAAATTGGCCGCCGCGAGCGGGGTTGGCTGGTCGGATTGACGGCCATCTACCTTTGCCTGGCGGTCGTGCTGCTGTATTTGCTCAATCCCACCAACGAGAAGCAGAGCAAGGAACTGGTCAAGGTCTTCTTCACTTCCTCGCACGTCCTGATTGCGATAGGAGTAGGCTACGGGATCGCCCTGATCGCTGCCTGTTTGCTGTGCCGGTTTGAGGAGACGCGCTATTGGCTGCTCCTCGGTGGAGCGGTCGCGTGCGCCACCAACTTGTATGAAGCGGTGCGGACATTTTCCGACACTCACTTCGCCATCCTCCGGGCCGCCGCAGTGCTCAGCCTGGTATTGTCGGGATTCTTTCTACTGTTGGTGTTGATCCAACGGCGACGGGCCAACCTCGTACCGTTCCTGGCGATCTTCTTATTCATCCCGACTGACTCCATTCTCTCTCACTGGGCTGACAATGAACAGCGGGGTCACTTGTTCGGGTTCTGGTTTGGCCATGATATGTTTGACACTTCGACATTCAAGGGGACGGACGGAAAGCCGCTCTACCCGGAAATGGCCCGTGACGCGGTGCTGTTCGGTGGGACGGATCCGGGACGATTCAATCCGACTTACATGATTTTTTGCGAGAGTTTCATCAAGGCCCGCGACCGCCGGGATCCGAACTTCGATCGCCGCGACGTTGCCTTGATCACCCAGAACGCCCTCGCCGACCTCACCTATCTGATGTACATCCGGGCGCACTACAACCGCAGTGCGCAAGTCGACCCCCCGTTCTTCCAGGAAATGTTCCGGGGGAACAAAAACCGGACACTGGGGCGCTATTCTTTCCTATCGAAGATATCCAAGCCGTTGGACGATTTGTTCCTGGCCCTTGGCGATCGAATTGAAAAGAGGCGCCGGGTGGGGCCTTCTTTCTTTACCGCCGATCACTTCCAGAACCTCGACGGTTTCAAGGCGAAGATCGCCGCCGCCGCCGATCCGCTGTCGAAGTATCTCAAGGACACACTGGGATCCGACGCCACGGCGAATGCGCGAACGCTGGCCAAGGCCATGAACAAGCTCATCGACGGCCCGCTGCTCTATGAAACAAACCGACTCTCCGGGCGGACGCTCAGTGAGCGGACGCAACGGTTCATCGCGCAGGATTTGAAAACACACAATCTCGTCCGCCTGAATCGGTTGCTCTTGGAGGAGTGCTATGACGGATTGATTCATAAGAGTCCGGGCGGTTTGTATCCAGACTTGGAAGTGATCACTCC
This sequence comes from Akkermansia muciniphila, assembly GCA_945900455.1. GTDB lineage: Bacteria > Verrucomicrobiota > Verrucomicrobiia > Limisphaerales > UBA9464 > SIBK01. Next base: position 9,974 of record CAMDJH010000150.1, on the reverse strand, counting down.
GACCATCGAGGATTCCAACAAGTGCTTCCAGGAATACATGTACGACGCACAGCGCCGGATGGCGGCCAAGCAGTTGAAACCTGGGGAGCAGGTGGTCCAGACTCCGGACGGACGGGTGTCGGTGTCCGGTCAGGTCGCGGTGATGTCGATCAATGCCCTGCTTTGCAAGGTGATCTTCGACAAAAACCCGCAGAACGAATTCTATATCGAGGAAAGTTTTCCCTTGGACTGGATGTATCCGTATCTGAGTCCATTTGGAATTATCATGAAGATCAACCGGCAGCCGCTGCCGGAGGTGACGGAGGAAATGTGTCGCCGGGACCATGAATTCTGGAGCCAGTATTCCGAACGGTTCATCGGAAACTGGATCAAGTACGAGACCCCCGTTAAGGAGATTTGCGAATTTGCCAAGCGTACCTACCTCAGACGAGAGCATACCGAGTACAAGAGCGATCCAAAATTTGTGCGGGATGACAATGCGCAAAAGGCATTCTCCAAGCTGCGAGGCGCGATTGGTGGCGTCTATGCTTGGCGGGTGGCGAATACCCGCAATCCGGTGGAACAGCAACGAATGGTCAAGGAGGCGGATTTTGCCTATAAACAGGCGTTCGCATTCTGCCCGTATAGCCCCGAGGCGACCTTTCGCTACGTCCAGCTGCTGGCTCAATTGGGCCGGGTCGAAGACGCCTGGGAACTCGCGTCCACCGCGTACGAGTTTGATCGGGAGAACAACTCGCTCCGCGACCTGCTCCACAACCTCGACCAAATGCGGCAGACGCCCGCCGCGAAAATTCCCCAGGTGGGGCCGGGGGCGGTCCTCAATCCTGCAGCCACCTCGACCGTCGTTGATTTGGAGACCCGATTCAAGGCGAACCCGAGTAATCCCGAGGTGGCCTTTGCACTCGCTTCAACTTATTTTGGATCGCAACGGTCTGCCGATGGCTTCGCCGTGTTGGACAGCCTGCTCAATGACCCCGGGGTCGACAGCCGTGTTGTCCTGTCGCTGGCGGAAGCGTATCGAAAGCTGAATAACGTGCTGAAGTTGGAAGCGGCCCTGGCCAAGTACACCACGATGGCTTCGAACAGTCCGGAAGCCTGGTACGACTATGCGGCGGTCCTGGCAGCGCAGAGCAAGGCGCGACCGGCGGCCGAGAATCTTGCGAAAGCGTTTGACCTGAATGCGAAGCGGCTCACGACCAACAGCAAATCCGTGGATCTCAAGGCACGTTTTCCAACCGATGGTCGGTTCGAAATGGTGCGGAAGGCCCCCGAATTCCAAAAGTTCAAATAGAATCTCTTCGGCGGATTCACCCGCCTGCCACGATTTGGACGATTTCCAGACGATCGCGGTTTCTCAACGAGTGTCGGGCGAACTCCGATGGCGGGACGGCTTCCCCGTTGAGTTCGACTACGACACACCGCGGCAGGAGTTGTTGCCGTTCAAGGAATTGCCGGAGCGTGCACGGAAGTCGTAGCGGCAACTCCTTTCCATTGGCGATGACAGTGGCGGTGGGCATGCGGAGGCAGAGGCAATCAGTCTAGCGGGATGCAGGCGGGATTTGGAACTCTGAATCCCGGAAGAAGAGCTCCCCCGGGGATTGCTGATTCACCAAACGGTGGGACCGGCGATACCGCGTCAACGCGGGTAAGCGACGGGCCAGATCGGCAAGGACCCGCAGGTCCAGGCCGGCGAGCCGCCAGCGCCCTTTCCTTAGATTGTTGATCAACAACATCGGCCAGAGGGCGGCCGAGCGCGTCAGAGCCGTGCGTGAGTAGTATTTGATCGCCAGGGCGTGCAGATTGCTTCGGGCGGATACATATCGGCGGTGTGGCACGACGATTCCCTCTCGCGTGGTTTTTGTGTTGGCCGAATTGGCGGTGTGAAACACCCGGGCAGATTTCACGCCCACGCAGTGCCAGCCCCGTTGCCAGAGGCGTAGGAACAGATCCACGTCTTCATAATCGAGAAAGAAAGAACGATCCCAGCCACCGACTTCCCGAAATGCCTCGCGGTCGATCAGAAAGGCGCCCGCCGACGCCAGCGGTGTCCTGGATCCGTCTGGAAAATCGCAGGTAAAATTGAACGAGCGCCCCGGATCCGGTGAATAGAGGTCGCATCGGGCCGGCTTGAACCGGGTTACCCCATGCGTCCAAACGCTGCCATCATAGGTCCATTGCCACGGGTCGGCCGCGGCGATCCGGCGAGTGGGGTCGATTCGAGTGGCCAATTCATAAAGGCAATCCGGGTGCAGATGGAGGTCTTCGTTGGCGAAAAAAAGCAGTTTCCCGGAGGCCGCATCCGCCCCGGCTGCGTATCCGGCACAGAGGCCCGCCTCGGCCGGGTACGTCATAATCTTGACGGCTTTGTACCGGGCGAGAATCGCCCGCGACTCATCTCGACTCTCGCGATCCACGATCACAATTTCCGTCTCGACACCGGTCTGAGCAGCGAGGGAGTTCAGCAACTTGGGGAGAAAACCAGCACCGTCGAAATTCGAAATGATGACGGAAATGAGCACAAGGCGCGAAGGCTCCTGGATTCTTCCTGCGAAAGCACGGTGGAAAAATCGGAGGATGCTCGAAAGTTCTTAACCGAACTGCTCGGGTCGGAAGGGCGCGCGAGTCCCCTGTAGAATTGCCCGGAGGTTTCGGTAGAAATGTCCCCGCGCCCAACTGAGTTGGAGGGAGTTGATGATCAGTGTTGGCACGCAAAAAAGAAGGTGGGGCAGGATGATGACCGTCAGAACGGTCCGACTGAAGGCATTGGCCGGCTTCGTCTCCGTGAGCGCTCGCCAAAACCCAACCCAGGCAATCGTCCTCAGATCAACCCATAGATTTAGCATGTTCCAACAAATGCCCAACGATACCATCGGAATGGATTCCGATCCGATCCGCGACGGAAGTCCGATCCACGGACTCAGGAATCGGAGGATTAGCGGCAGAGCGAGTGCCCCGACAAACCAGACGATCACGGGAATTTTGTACGCCCGGTGGAGGGCTTGGAGCTGTCCTTGAATCACCTCGTAGTCCGTCAAGGGAGTCGTGAGAAACAACTCCAGGGTGCCATCCTGGCGGAAGCGGCTGAAAAGCCCGCAGGACTGCCAGGCAAACACGATTTTCAGGGGTACGAGCAGCAAAAAGTACCCGCTGAAGGAATAAGTCCAGAAGCCAGTTGTCGATGCTTGGGAATCGACGGCGAGAACGGCCGCTTCCAACGCCAACGCGCCGGCGACCGAAAGCCAAACAGTGCGGCTAAGGCGGTTCATCCGCAACGCAAGGGCGAACATCGGGTTTTGGCTGAGCAGCGATTCCCGAGTGCGGCTCTGCGGCCGGTCGGAGCGCGAATCGTCGGGTGAGCCCGGAGGTTTTTTCGCGGGCTTGTCCTGCCACCGATGTGGCATGGTCCATCCCGAGCGCGCAATCAGCAGCCAGGCGACCGCGTGCGTTGCTGACAGAGATAGCCAGAAAATTTTCGAGTTACCGGCGATCTCGTAGACACGGGCGCGGGCATGCCAAAATAGGGTCAGCGGACTCAGGGTCCCGATTTCCTTGAACGTGGGGTACGGTCGGAAGGGCAGTTCACCGAGGAGGATCGGAACTCCTGTGAGGAGCAACAGGGCGAGAGTGGTTCGGGTCAGTGACTCGATTTCCGATCGCATGCCACTCGAAACCCACAGTCCGACGGCGAGCGAAACGAACAGTGTGTTGACCAGTGTGATCGCGACTCTCCAGAACTCGCCATTGGTCACACCGCCGAGCGTCCAGGATAGGGCCAGCACCGGCAGCGCCGCCAGGACCCCGCACAGCGCGTTCAATCCGCCGCCCAGCAGTTTGCCGGCGACGATGTCGTACCCGTGCAAATCGGTCAGGAACAAGAGCCCCAGTGTTCCTTCGCGCTGCTCCTCACTGAGGCTGCCTGAGGTCAGAAACACTCCGGCGAATAAGCAGAAGAGAAACGCTCCTCCTGAGATCCATCCGAACAGGAGTCCGCCGATATCTCCCGAGAAACCCCGAATACCAGCCGTCATCAGTACGAGAAGGCCAACGGCGATGCCCAGCACCGCAACGGCCATTCGGGTGTGAAACGTGGCGGGCCGCCGGGCGGCCACGATGAGCTCACGAACGGCGACCGGCAGCACGGTCATTGGGGATAGCCGTCCGGATTCCGTTTATGCCAGGCCCATGCCGTCTGCACGATTGAATCGAGAGTGGTGTACCGAGGCTTCCATCCCAATTGACAGGAAGCCATGTCGGATGCCGCGACCAGCTCCGGAGGGTCTCCCGCACGCCGGGGTTGTTCGATCACCCGAATCGGTTGGCCGGAAATGCGCTGGCAAGAGTGAATCACTTGGCGCACGGAGAAGCCCGTGCCATTACCCAGGTTGAAATACCCCTGTCTTCCCGGCTGCAGCGCCAGAATGTGGGCCTGTGCGAGGTCCGCGATGTGGATAAAGTCCCGGACGCAGGTGCCGTCGGGTGTCGAATAATCCGTGCCGAAAATCTCCACGGAAGCTCTTTGCCCAAGGGCGACTTTCAAAATGTTGGGAATGAGATGGGTTTCAACTCGGTGGTGTTCACCAAACCGCTCACTGGCTCCGGCCGCATTAAAATAGCGAAACACGGCATACTCCATGCCGTGCAGCTGCCGGTACCACGCCAACATCCGCTCTATCATTAGCTTCGATTCCCCGTAGGGATTGACCGGATTCTTCGGCAAGGCCTCATCGATCGGCTTTCGATCTGGCGTGCCATATACCGCCGCCGTCGAACTGAAGATGAACTTTCGGATACTCGACTCGACACAGGCATCCAGGAGGTTGATCGAATTCGCGACATTGTTTCGGAAGTACTTGGTCGGGTTTTTCATCGATTCGCCCACCAGGGAGGATGCCGCGAAATGAATGACCGCTTCGGCTTTCGCCAACCCCAGGGCTGCCAGAACCGCCACGCGGTCCGAGAGGTCGCCGACGATCATGGACGCCCGTGGATCAACGGCCGCCCGGTGGCCTTCGGTCAAATTGTCAAACACCGTCACCGAAAATCCGGAATTCAATAATTCCTCAACACAGACGGAACCAATATATCCGGCACCACCCGTCACAAATACATTCATCTTTGGAAATCCTTACGCATGGGGAACGGGAATTCAAGGGTGGGCATCGATCCGCTCTTGGGTGTCATGGCCGTGGGGTTTCCGATTTTGTGTTCGTCGCGGCTGGAGGCGGCCATGGGTCGGCGGCCTGGACCATTTTGGTGCGAAGCGATTCCACCCGGCTCGGATGAGTGGACGCCAGATTTTGACATTCTCCGGGATCCGTTACCAACTGGTACAGCTCTGGCGGCTGAGACGCATCCGGAATGACAAGCTTCCAGTCACCGGACCGAACCGCCTGGCCGGACCACTCGCCGTGCGTTTCCCAATAGAGGTAATCATGGGTTCGGGTCTGCGGTTTTCCGAGCAGGGCTGGCGCAAACGAAATTCCGTCGAGTCCGCCGGGTGGCTCAATACCCGTCACCTCTGCCAGGGTCGGCAAGAGATCCCAGGCAGCGATGGCACCCGTGTAGAGTTGGGTGGGGGGAATGGTACCGGGCCACCGGGCAATGAACGGAATTCGGATGCCACCCTCGTGAAGATCGCCGCTGCCACCTCGGAATGGAATCGAGCTCGGTTGGGCCGGCGGCTCCATTCCCTGGCCGACAGTGGACCCGGTTACGCTGCTGAAGATCACCAGCGTCTGATCGTCGATCTTCAACTGTTGTAGGGTGGTAATCAGGACGCCGATGGTTTCATCGATACGAGTGACCATGGCCGCCTTGGCCTTTTCGCGGGCGGTCCACGGCTTGTGCTGGAATGGGCCCAATTCGGCCGTTGGCAGCTCATTGGTGCCGAAGGTTCGGCTGCCCCGTGGGAGCGTGGTGGCGAGGTACAGAAAGAAAGGCTGATCGGTGTTGATCCGGAGAAATCGCTGCGACGCATCGAGAAATCGATCGGGGGCAAAATTGACGCGGGCACCCTTCTCATTTCCCGGCAGTGAGAATTCCCAGTCATTCCGCCATAGTCTCGCTGGATAGTAGTCCATCGACTCCCCTTCGCTCAGGGTACCGAAGAATTCAAGGAAACCTTGGCGCAACGGGTGGCCCGTGGTTTCGTTGCCACCCAGGCCCCAGTGTCCCATGACGCCGCACGTGTATCGCCCAACGCGAAGTACCTCTGCGAGTGTGACGTCTTCCGGGAGGAGCGCTCGAGAATTCTGACCGCGGATGCGTCCACGGCCGCTATGCTTGCCGGTCATGAACGCGCACCGGGATGGAGTTTCGTGCGGGCTCCCGGAATAAGCCGTCGTGAACCGGATTCCTTCCCGCGCCAGGCGGTCAAGATTAGGGGTCGCAAAATTCGTCTGTCCCTGGCAACTGAGATCCCCGGAGCCCAGTTCCGCCGCGAGGATGACGATAACATTGGGAATTCTCCCTCGGCGAGTGGGATTCGCTCCTTCGACTTGAAGTTCTGCGAAGGCGAATAACCCAATCGCGGCGGCGACGGGTCCCCGTAGCCAACGTCCGCTCAACTTCAGTTTGAGGCATGCTCTCACCCGGGGACTCTCTTTCGACTTACTGGCGATCCGGAGTACATAACGACATTCTTGGGCGCCGCCGCTACGGTGGCGCTGGCAGATCTCAGGCCAGATAGGGGATGGTCAATGGACCTTGCGGAAGGACCGCAACCCGGGCACCCGGGCCGCGCTTGTCCAACTCCGCCTGAACCGCTGCGGCGATATCTGGACAAGGCTGCAGATGAGCGGCCGCCAGCACGACATCGGGAATGGAGGAATGCACCAAGACGTGGGCGCGACGCTGGATCAATGCCTGAATCTGGGCTTGCCACTGTTCCGGACGGACGAATCCCGGGGTAGCGAGACAGGTCAGCACCTCTTCCGGCGATCCGACACTGCGGAGGAGCTTGTCGAGCGGACTTCCGGCGGGGACCCCTTCGCGGCATTCAGCGGCCAGGATCAGTGTTCCCCCTTCGCGAAGGATTCGAGCGCCGGCGCTCATTCCTTTGACCCCTTGATAAAGATTCATATCGAGCGGATAGCCGCTGTTGGTGGTGACCACCACCTCGAAGGGAGTGGAAACTTTTTGCATCGCCGATTCTCGCACAAATTCAATTCCCATCTTGTGGGCACCCATCAGGTCGCCCGCAAAGACACCCGTGATCTGGCGCGATTCGTTGAGCGTCACGTTGACGAGGAAACTCGGACCCGCCCGCAGCGCGATGTCGCGCAGCTCCTCCCAGAGCGGATTCCCCTCGGTGATTCCGAAGGTTGCCCGGGGGTCGCCGATGTTGTGGGCGCCGTGATTGCTCATGACCGTTTCGACATGTGCCACGCCCGGCATGATCCCCTTGGGGCCACCGCTGAATCCGGCGAAGAAATGCGGTTCGATGAACCCGGTGACGATGCGGACATCGGCCTCGACACAATGGCGGTTAATCCAGGCGGGAACACCCGTGCGGGTTTTTCCCAGCGCAACACAGGCCAACTCGTTTTCGGGCTCGTGATTCAAGACGCGGTAGCCGGCAACGACGGCAGGCGTTAGCATTTTTTCCAACTCCGCCTGTGAATTCGGACGATGAGTTCCGAGTTGGTTGAGGAGCGTGATATTCTCCCGCGGCACCAGGCCCTCCAGTTCGGCGAGCAGCCACGGAATCAGGCGGTCATTCGGGGTCGCCCGCGTGATGTCGGTAAAGAGGATGCAGATCCGGCTCGTGGGACGAATCCATTCACGGAGCGGACGCGTGCCAATCGGATTTCGAACCGCGGACAAGACCGCGCCCCGTTCGTCGGGCAGGCCGGGGCGGAACGTTGGCCGGATGACCGTGGTACGCCCGTCCGGAAACTGGACGGATCGATGCCCCTGGCCGTACGCGAGTTCAACAATCATATGCGGGCAGGACAGTACGACCCGGCGTGCTTCTGCCAACGGAAAATGCGAGCGTGCGGAGAAGTGAAGTGCGCCCGCCGAAAAAGCGAAAGCCGCAATTCTTGGGATCGGACAACGCGTCGGAAGAACCGCGGATGGACCCGGATAAACGCGGATGGGATGAGGAGGGTGTGATTTTTATCCGTGTCCATCGGCGTCCATCTGCGGTTCTGAGCTTTGCAATCTCTAGGAATTAACAGCGTCCGCGACAATGGGGATCAGGTCCGACTTTTCTGCGTGGGCGTCGACGAATCGGGCAGTCGACTCCATTAGCTCGAGACCGAGCGTGTGGCACCAGAAGTGCATCAATCCCGCGGCCGCCAACAGAAGGATGGCCGGCCCCCAATGCAGGGTGAGGACGCATAGCAGGATGCTCGCGATCAGCCCGTACCGGAATGTTAGTCCGGTTCGTGACCAGCCGTGGTCCAGCCGGCATCGGAGGAGGACCTTTCCGTTCGGAAAATACTCCGCAGCGGTAATCAGGGTGAGGCGGCTCCAAATCCCGCCGGAAATCTCAATGTCAAAGTCCTTCCAACCATCATCGCACTGCGGTGCCCAGCCCTCCTCTCGAAACCGTTGCATCAGCTGGCCGAGGAAGCGACCGCGGTCGACCCCTTTGTCCGCCCAATAGAGTCGATCTTCGGGTTTTCCTTTGAGTTCCCCGTTGGCCATCAGTCTCCTCGCGGCAATGGCTTGGCCGGTGGCGTTGCCTGTTCTCCACCGCTGACGCAGTCTCGCCCCGCCCCGGACGAGTGGTTGTAAGAAAAACAAGGCGGCGACGAGGGGACGAGACCACCAGCGCGTCTTGCCGAATGACAGCGTCGCCTGGCCGCCAGCAACGACGCAAAGCCCCACGTTGATCAGAAGTGCCAGCCCGCCCAAGGTCGCGAAGATTGGCGCAATGAGTCCGAGCGCCAGCAGGGGTAGGATGATCCAGCCAAGGAATTCCAGGCTGGTCATCGCTGGCAGAAGGACTCCAGGTGTAGGTCGATAGAGAGTTTGAAAAAAGCCACCACCGAACAACCCGTGATAGATGACATCGGGTTTTGTCTGAATCCCGGCCAGTGCGGACGAGTAGATCCGGCCCTGCCAGCGCGAGTTTCCAAGAGCGTTGAATTTGGCGGGATGCAGCGGTTCCAGGAGTGCCTCAGCCCGTCCATAGCCCTTCTGCTGGCGCAGATAGCCGGGTACCGAATTGCGGCGGTAGTGCCACACGAAGCCCGATAGGCTGAATCCCAATAACCCCCCTCGTTCCTGCAGCCTCCAGCAAATGTCGACGTCATCTCCAGCGGCCCGAAAAATTGGGTTAAATCCGCCGATTTCGTCGAGCGATTTCTTGTAGAACGCCATATTACACCCGGGAATGTGCTCGGCCCACTGGTCATCGAGCAATACGTGGGCGGGGCCGCCCGGCGAGGCCATGATCGCCGCGGCGATAGGGGAATCGTCCGGAGGCAAAAAGTTGTGGCCCCCGATGCCGATGCCACCCTGACGGAGCAGATCTCCGACGAGATAGTACAGCCAGTCTTCGTCTGCGCGGCAGTCGCAGTCGGTGAACGCCACGATTTCGCCGGTGGCTTGGTTGATCCCGGAATTGCGGGCGGCACTCAGTCCGCGGTTCTGATCATGGCGAATGGTGCGGACCGCTGGAAATCGGCTGGCGATTTCCGCGGTGCCGTCGGTTGAGCCGTCGTCGACGAGCAATACGTCGTAGTCCGGGTACCGCAGCGAACTGAGCGAGCGGAGACAAATTTCCAGCGTGCTAGCCCCATTGTAACTGGCAATGATCACCGAAACCTTCGGTGTACGGGGCAGCGGCAAGTAGGGTCCCGCGCGGAAACGATTCGCGACGGCGTCAAAGGCGGGCTTCGGCTTTCGGTCAGCGGTCGTGAGTCCGAAAGCCCAGTCGGTCACTCGCACTCCGTCTTTCCACCACTCGTCGGTAAAGCTGTACACGATCAATCCAGCAAGCCCCTGCCGGAATGCAGCTTCGA
>CAMDJH010000149.1 GCA_945900455.1 Akkermansia muciniphila | reverse complement strand
GTGACGACCAGACGAGCCTACGGCTTTCGGACCTATCGCGCTCTGGAAGTAGCTCTATATCACAATCTTGGAAAACTACCCGAACCGCCACCCACCCACAGATTCTGCTGAGGAGGCCTCGATTCTTTCTCCTGCGTCACCAAGACAGCCGAGGCAACGTTTTGAACCATATAAGCGAGTCGGTCCTCGGGGTAATTGGGGTCGAGGGGGACATAGGCACCGCCCGCCTTGAGGATGCCGAGGATCGCGACGACCATTTCGAGGGAACGTTCGAGGCACAGGCCCACGGGGACATCCGGCCCCACGCCCAGTCCGTGGAGGTGGTGCGCGAGTTGATTGGCGCGGCGGTTGAGTTCACGGTAGGTGAGGGATTGATCTTCGCAGATTACTGCCACGGCGTCCGGGGTACGTTCTACTTGGCGCTCGAAGAGTTGGTGGACGCACTCGTGCGTGGGGATGTTCGTGCGGGTGTCGTTCCATGTCACCAGCAGACGGTGCCGTTCTTCGGCGGGTATCAGGTTCAGCCGCCCGATCGTTTCGTCCGGATGGGCCACGATGGAGCGCAGCAACCCCTCGAAGTGAACGGCCATGCGCGCCACGCTCGGTGCTGTGAAGAGATCGCTCGCATACTCGAATTCGCATTCCCATGCCGCGTTCTCCGTGTGGATCGCGAGAACCAAGTCACTCTTGCTGGTGCCGGTGTGACTCGGAACCGCTCGGGCCTCCACCTGATCCAGCGACCATCTGGGCGCGAGATTTTTTGTCAGGACAAACATTACCTGAAACAGCGGCGTCTGACTTCCCTCCCGACCTTGCCCGGCGATCTCCACAATTTGTTCAAAGGGCAATTCCGCGTGAACGAGTGCTTCCTTCAAGTTTTCTTGCACACGTCGCAATAATTCTCGAAAACTCGGGCTGCCCTCCAAGCGGGTGCGAATGGGCACCGTATTTAGGAAAAAGCCCACGAGCGACTGCACCTCGGTTCGTTTCCGATTCGCGACGGGAATTCCCACGAGGATGTCGGTCTGTCCGGTATAGCGATGCAGCCAAACCTGGAACGTTGCCAGCATCAGCCGGAAGAGGGTGGCGCCCTCTTCCTGTGCTAATTCAAGCAACGCCGCGGTCAACGAGTTGGGTAGCGAAAAGCGATGCACCGCACCGATTCCACTTCGCGACACCGGCCGAAGGCCTCGTGTTGGCAACTCCAACGGCGGTGGCAACGCCTTCAATTGTTGGCGCCAGAAGGTCCGTTCGGGTTCCAGTAGTTCGCCCCCGACCTGCTGGCGCTGCCACACCGCATAGTCCGCGTATTGCACCGGCAGTTCAGGCAGCTGTGCGGACTCGAATTGCGGACGTGCTGCGTACAACTGCGACCATTCCTTGAAGAGTAATCGCAGCGACCATTCGTCGATCACGCTGTGATGAAAGTTGATCAACAGTACGTGATCGTCTGCCGCCAACTTCAGCCACATCGCCCGCCAGAGCGGAGCCTGACACAGGTCAAAGGGACGGCGCACCTCCTCGGCGAGTCGCTTCCTCACCACGGCCTCCAGTTCGGCGACGGGCACCGCCTGCAAGTCCACTTCGACCCAAGGCAGGATGACCTCGAGGGTGGGGAGAATCTTTTGGATCAGGGCTTCGCCATCTTGCACGAGGGCTGTGCGCAACACCTCGTGCCGATTCACGATGACCTGCAGACTGTTCCGCAATCGCTCGCGCTCCACCAAGCCATGGAGACGATAGACGACGGGGACGTTATAGGTGGCCGGGTCGGGGAGGGTCTGTTGCAGAAGCCACATGCGCTGCTGCCCGAAGGAGACGGGCAGCGGCTGCCGCCGGTCCGTTGGCGGGATGGCCGCCCAAGGAACGCTTGACCGTCCGTCTGTCTCGATCCGCCGGGCCAATCCCTCCACGGTGGGATGCTCAAAGATCCAGCGCAGCGGCACGGGTTGCTGGAGCAACGACGACAGTCGCGTCCCCAGCGTAATGGCCAGCAAGGAATGTCCGCCCAAAGCAAAGAAGTCATCCCGCACCCCCACCCGATCGTACGGCAGCACTTCCTGCCAAACGTTTGCCAATTGCCTTTCCAAGTTCGTCCGCGGGGCCACGTATTCGTTGCTGGAATTGAGGGCGACCCCTTCCAGCGTCGCCAGCGCTTGGCGATCTAGTTTGCCATTCGACGTCAAGGGCAGAGACTCCAATACTGCGAATCGTGCCGGGACCATGTAATCCGGCAACTTTCGTCCCAACCACTCGCGCAAATCTTCCAAGGAAAGCCGCGCCGGATCTCGCGCCACGACAAACGCGCACAATGATTGGCAGTCTGTCCCGTCGCGTTGCGCTACGATTGCGCAGGCGTTCAACTCGGGATTCGCCCCCAAGACCGCCTCGATCTCCCCCAACTCGATCCGAAACCCTCGGACCTTCACCTGCTGATCTTTGCGCCCCAAGTACTCTAGGTCACGGACCGGCAACCAGCGTGCCAAATCTCCGGTGCGATAGAGTCTGTCTCCCGCCACGAAGGGTGAATCGAGGAACCGTTCCGCTGTCAGTTCGGGACGATGAAGGTACCCTCGAGCCACGCCGGCGCCGCCGACATACATTTCGCCGGGGATGCCGATCGGACAGGGATTCATCTCGGGATCGAGCACGTAGAGGCGCAGATCCGGGATGGGAATGCCGATCACGGAGCCACCCTGGACATCCGATTTGGTAAGAGGCCGGTAGGTCACATGCACGGTTGTCTCCGTGATGCCGTACATGTTCACGAGGCGTGGACATTCGTCCCCGTGGGCGTCGAACCACGGCTTCAGGCTTCGGATATCGAGTGCCTCGCCTCCAAAAATGACAGTGCGTAATGCCAGATTCCTTGGCGATCCCGATGCGAGTTCCACTGCCATCAACTGCTTAAAGGCGCTCGGAGTTTGGTTTAAGACGGTGACACGTTGGCGGGCGAGCAGGGTGTAGAAAAGTTCTGGAGATCGGGACACGAGATAGGGGACAATGACCAGTCTTCCACCGTACACGAGCGCACCCCAGATTTCCCAAACGGAGAAATCGAACGCGCAACTATGGAACAGCGTCCACACGTTCTTTTTCGTTAAACTCAAACCACGGGTCCGTCGCATGGAGGAGCCGCGTAACATTATGATGGGTGAGGCTACAGCCTTTCGGACGACCGGTGGAGCCACTGGTGTATATGATGTAGATCGCACTCTCCACCCCGCCCACGGAAGACGGATTGGAAGTCGGTTGGTCTTCGAGACCGAGTGCGGGATCGTCAATGCAAAGCACTCGCGCCCGGCCTGCCGGGACTCGCACTTTCACCGCTTGCTGCGTGAGCAGAATGGGGGCGCGGACGTCCTCGAGGATAAAAGCCACTCGATCGGCGGGGTAGCTCAGGTCAATTGGAACATACGCGCCACCAGCCTTGAGGATGGCAATCAATCCCACCATCATTCCCAGGGAACGATCTAGGTAGAGCGCAACCGGCGTTTCGTCGGTCACTCCGAGCGTCCGAAGGTGGTGGGCGAGTTGATTGGCGCGGCGGTTGAGTTCCTGGTAGGTGAGGGATTGATCCTCGAAGGTGACGGCCACGGCGTCCGGGGTGCGATCGACTTGGCGCTCGAAGAGTTGGTGGACGCACTCGTGCGTGGGGATGTTCGTGCGGGTGTCGTTCCAGGTCACCAGCAGACGGTGCCGTTCTTCGGCGGGTATCAGGTTCAGCCGCCCGATCGTTTCGTCCGGATGGGCCACGATGGAGCGCAGCAACTCCTCGAAGTGAACGGCCATGCGCGCCACGCTCGGTGCTGTGAAGAGATCGCTCGCATACTCGAATTCGCATTCCCACGCCGCGTTCTCCGTGTGGATCGCGAGAACCAAGTCACTCTTGCTGGTGCCGGTGTGAACCGGAATCGCCCGGGCCTCCACCGAATCCAGCGACCATTTGGGTGCCAGATTCTTCGTCAGGACGAACATCACCTGAAAGAGCGGAGTCTGACTTCCTTCCCGGCCTTGCGCCACCATCTCGACAATTTGTTCAAAGGGCAATTCTGCGTGGGCGAGAGCGTCCTTCACGTTTTCTTGCACACGTTGCAATAATTCTCGAAAGCTCGGGCTCCCTTCCAAGCGGGTGCGGATGGGTAGCGTGTTCAGGAAAAATCCCACGAGCGACTGCTCCTCGGCCCGTCTTCGATTCGTCACCGGAATTCCGACCAGGAAGTCGTTCTGTCCCGTGTAGCGATGCAGCCAGACCTGGAACGTGGCCAGCATGAGCCGGAAAAGCGTGGCTCCCACGTCCTGTGCCAATCGAAGCAACGACGACGTCAACGAATTCGGCAACTCAAAGCGATGCACTGCACCCCGACCGCTCCGCTGAACCGGTCGAAGCCCCAGTGTTGGCAACTCCAACGGCGGTGGCAACGCATTGAGTTGTTTCCGCCAGTAGGTCCATTCACGTTCCAGCAGTTCGCCCGACACCTGCTGGCGCTGCCACACCGCATAGTCCGCGTACTGCACGGGCAGTTCGGGCAACCCAGCGGACTCAACCCGTGCACCCGCTGCGTACAGTCGCGACCATTCCCGAAAAAACAATCGCACCGACCATTCATCGATCACGCTGTGATGGAAGTTTAGCAGCAGTACGTGATCCTCGGCCGCCAGCTTTAGCCACATCGCCCGCCAGAGCGGAGCCTGACACAGGTCAAAGGGACGGCGCACTTCCTCGGCGAGTCGCTTCTCCACCACCGTCTCCCGCTCCCCGACCGGCACCGCCCGCAAGTCCACCTCGACCCAAGGCAGGATTAGTTCGATGGCGGGGAGAATCTTCTGGAACAGGGTCTCTCCGTCTTGCACGAGGGCGGTGCGCAACACCTCGTGCCGATTCACGATTATCTGCAGACTGTCCCGCAATCGAGCGCTCTCTACCAAGCCATGGAGACGATAGACGACGGGGGCGTTATAGGTGGCCGGCTCGGGGAGGGTCTGCTGCAGAAGCCACATGCGCTGCTGCCCGAAGGAGATGGGTAGCCGCTGCAGCACGTCTTCATGGCCTGGCGAAATTGACTCCAGTCTGGCCGTCATCACATTGTCCGTTTAATGAATTGCAGAAGTTTGATTCGGATATTCCGCAGCTCGGGAGACTTGGGTCCGACAAGGTCCTCGATTGAAGAACACCTGCCTTCGCCTCCGGCTGTCAAGGGCGTTTCACTGTGGGGCGGACATGCAGCCTGAAACCCATTCCCCGGAAGCGCCCCCTCGTAAACTCACTGTCCCGGTGGCACAAATGGCAAGGCAACAACTTCGGCCGAAAAGTCACCGCCGAGCGCGCGAAGTCGGAGCGCCGTCCCCACGGTGTTCGCTTCCCGACGGACATACCCCAGGGCGATGGGTATTCCGAGCGCCGGCGAGTGGATCGCACTCGTGATCGTCCCCACTTCGCGTTCCGCAAGGAGGAGTTTTTCGCCCCGGACCGGCAGTGTGGTCAATTGTGGGTCCAGACGAAGTCCTCGCAGTGCGCGTGCCACCTGACCGTAGGTGCGGATGCGGGCAATCACTTCCTGGCCGATATAGCACCCTTTGTTGTAACTAATTGCCCGGGTCTCGATCCCCGTTTCCGGTGGCAGATTCGTTTCGTCCATGTCGGCCCCAAACCGTGGGATCCCCGCTTCAATGCGAGCCCACTCAAACGCCTCGAATCCAGCTGGCCGCCCTCCCTCGGCACGCACCGCGGCAACCAGTTTGTCGAGCACCATGGCTGTGGCATCGGTCGGAACGTAGAAATCGAAGCCCACTCCTCCTGCCCGGGCATGATTGACGAGATACAGATCCCCGAGGGATGGGTCCGCCTCGTGGGAAACCGAGAGTGTCGTCCTCGGAATCACGAGATCCGGCACCACCCGTCGCAACACCGCCTCCGCGAGCGGCCCCTGAATCGAAACGAGTCCGTAGAATGGGGCGACATCGACGAATTGGACGTCCTCCGCCACGATATAGTGTTCAAAGCGCTCGCGTAGGGATGAGGTCAATCCTGGTTCGAAGTCGAGGAGCAGTTCGTTCTCCAATGCATGGATGTTCAGGTCTGCCTGCATTCTGCCTTTCGCCGTAACCAATGCGGCATAGCAACCCTCGCCGGGGCGCAGCTTCTGGACGTCGTTCGATACTTGCCCGTGCAGCAATCGGACGCGATCCGCTCCGGTCAGACAACCGCGTCCGCGAAAACTGAAGTCCAGCACCGTAGCGGTCTTCCTCAGAGCCTGATATTCGGCCATCGAGTCACCATAACTCGCAACCGTTTCGGAGCCCCGGAGTTCACCGAAGCAGGCTCCGAGTGTGACGTGCAATTCGTGAAGGGGAAGAGGCAGGGGCGTGCTCAAGGGATTGGAAATGGGAGCCTAGGATGGAGCGGCAGCGGAACGGGCTGGAGCTATTTGGCGACCCGGTTTGGCAATGGGCCGGATCCGGCGAGCGGAAGAAATCCCTGCTGCTGCAAGCAGTTGGATCAGGCTGGCGCGCAATCGCGGCGACAGCGCGGCCTGCGCCGGGCCGGTCTTCGATCGAAGTCGGGGAAGGGGATAAATCCGGTCAGGGAAAAAAAACTCTTTGAGTAACACAATATTCGTTCGACTTGCCAAGTCTGGCGACGCGGTGGACATCAAGATAACGAGCGTTCGCCGCAGGGCTGCTGGAGGAAGTGCGGCAAGTACCAGACGAACCTGATTGATCACACCCAATTTGTTTACGGCGACGACGATTGGGATCGCCCGGAGGTCCGCAATCAATTCGCGGGCGGAAAAACCCTCGCCGAGTGGCGTAAGCAACCCGCCGGCACCTTCGATCAGCACCGGCCGACCGGCGGACCCTCGAATTTTCTTGCGGAGAAAGGCTAAGACGGCCGTTCGCCGCGACGGTCGCCCCTCCTGGCGCGCGGCAAGCAATGGAGCGAGGGGTGATCGGAAATGAAATGGATTCAATTCATCCAGCGACGCGCGACGCCCGGCTGCCAGAGCGAGCAGTCGCACATCCGCGCGGTCGCCGGCGGACACGGGCTTCACGGCGATGGGCTGGAGATCGAGTTCTCGCAAGACGCGGACCAATAGGACGGTAAGAACAGTCTTGCCGACATCAGTATCCGTTCCCGTGATGAAGAGAGGTGCGTTCATCCGAAGGTCGGCAGTCACCGACCGACTGGAGGGAAACAGGCTTTCGCAGGGAAAAGAAGGCCCAATTGAGCCTCGGGACTCCGGATAAAGGACGCATCCTGTCGGCCGAAGCGTTGCTGTCGTCCACCGCGCTGAGCAGTGGGTTCGATTATTCGTCGTTTCCGCGCGCATCGTAACCGGTACGCTGTGGCCATGTTTTCCGAATGGAACCTGCGCCTGACGAATGGAGAGAACCTGTCTTCCGATGACGTGACGCGAGCGGTCGAGGCGTTGCTGGACGAGACGATTTCCAGCGAAACAAAGGCGGAATTTCTGATCGCCTTGGCCCGCAAAGGGGAGACGGTGGCCGAAATCGCCACGTTCGCCGCTGAAGCGCGCAAGTACGCTATCGAGCCGCCGGTGGACGCGGGTTGGCGCGCTAGCCGGGAGATTCTCGACGTCTGTGGGACCGGTGGGGATCGGCTGAACACCTTCAACATTTCCACCACCGTCGGCATCCTGTGTGCCGCCGCGGGTGTTACTGTCGCGAAACACGGCAACCGGGCGATCACCTCCCAATCGGGCAGTGCCGACGTTCTTGAAGCGCTCGGAATCGCGGTGGATCTGCCGCCTGCAGAGGCCGTGCGAGCTCTGCAGCGTCACGGCTTCGCGTTCTTTTTTGCGCCGAAATATCACCCCGCGTTTCGACATGTTGCGGCGGCGCGCAAGCTTTGCGCCGAGCAGGGGCAGCGGACTATCTTCAATTACCTAGGCCCGTTGCTAAATCCAGCCAGACCCTCCGTCCAGTTGCTGGGTGTGTCGCGTCCGGATCTGTGCGATCCCCTCGCGCGTACCCTTCAGTCACTGGGGCTTCGCCGGGCGATGGTGGTGTGCGGAGAGGTGCCGGGTGGGCGGTATTTGGACGAGATTTCAACGCTCGGAGCGAATCAGGTGGCGGAGTTCCATCAGGATCGCGGTTTTTCAGTTTCCACCTGGTCGGCTTCCGATTTTCCCCTGCAGCCCGCCACGCTCGCCGATATCGCGGGTGGCGATCGCATCGCCAATGCCGAGATGATCCGGCGAATCCTTCGGGGCGACGAACGGGGTCCGCGACGGGATACGGTGTTGCTCAATGCAGCCGCGGGGTTATTCCTTGCGGGCCGGGTTCGAAACCTTGTCGAGGGATGGGAGTTGGCTGGGCGGACCATCGATACGGGTGCTGCCGCAGCCAAGTTGGCCGCGTTGCAACAACCGATTGCCTGAATCGGAAGACCTGCCTTGCATGAGTCGGACCGCATCTCATCAACCGTCGCATTGGGTGTGGATCGCGCCGCATCTCGCTCTCGCCCTGTCCGGATTTGGGGCCCTCGGGCACCAACTGGTTTGGGTCCGGCGCCTTTCCACTGGGATTGGACATGAACTTCCCACCCTGCTTGCGGTCGTTTCCGCTTTTTTCCTCGGAAATGCTGTCGGCGCGATCTGGTTTTCTCAAAGCCGACATGCGTATTCCATTCGAATCGCCGTTTTTTTGGAGACCGTTGTCGCCGCGTGGGCATTGGTCCTCCTCCCGCTGATCCCTCTGGCGAACGACTGGGTCCATCAATGGGTTGGTGCCGAGGGTTCCGGGTTCCGTCAATCCGTCTTCTCGTTCTGGATTCCAGGGTTGATTCTTCTGCCAGCCACGGCCGCCATGGGAGCGGTCCTGCCCGCGGTCGCAACGGCGATTTCGACTCATTTCGACAACCGATATGCCACGGCATCGCTCTACGCTGCCAATACCGCCGGAGCATTGGTTGGAGTGGTCGGCGCGATCGGTTGGGTGGTTCCGACGATGGGATTTGGAGCGGCGTCCGCAGTTTTTGCGGGCTTTAATCTTCTCGCTGCCGCTGTTCTGTTCTTCGGGTGTCCGGCCAGGGGGGCGAATTCCACGGGGCCGCCGACGGCGAGCGCAGTGGGCAGTGGAGAATTGGGAGTGAAAACGTCGCCGTGGCTGCTGGCAGCAACCGGATTTCTCGCCGTCGGCTATGAGTGCTGGGCCGTGCGGGAATTGAGTCAAGTTTTGGAGAATACGATCTACAGTTTCGCCACGACCCTTGGAATGTTTCTCCTGGGGAATGCCGTCGGTGCCGCCGTGGGTCCGCGATGGTCGATTTCGCGACGACGCCCGGTCTTGCTTTGCGGACTCGCGACGACATGTCTGCTCGGTGGGTGGGTCCTTGCGCACAGCGCGAATTGGGGTCTGCAACTGCGGGTCGCCTGGGGAGATTCCGCGGGTCTTGTTCTGGCAGTCGAACTCGTGCTGGCCGGAGCGGTCCTGCTCGTGCCCAGCGGTCTGATGGGTGCGCTGTTTGCCGAGTTGATGGGGGCTGTCCACGGCCGGGTCCAGCAAGGGCGGGCATTGGCGCTGAATCTGCTCGGATCCGCCCTCGCTCCTGCGGTGATCGGTGCGGCCGCTTTTCCGACGTTGCGGGGACGCGGGACGTTGCTGGTGATCGCGGGAGGATATCTGTTGCTGACGCGTGGATTGCGGGGGTGGAGATGGTTGTGGGTGGGACTGCCCGCCAGCCTCGCAATGCTAGTTCCGGCGTTGTCGCTGCAGCGGGTGGGACCGGATTCCCGGCTTGTTACCGTGAGGGAAGGGGCTGGGGACACGGTGGCCGTAGTCGAGCAGTTGGGGGGGGCACGATCCCTGCGGGTGAACAACCGTTTTTCCATGGGCGGAACCGCCGCGGCCGCGGCCGAACGCCGGCACGGTCTGATCCCGCTTCTCCTCCACCCGAATCCCCGCAAGGCCCTGTTCATCGGGGTCGGCACCGGAATTTCCTTCGCATCCATGGGATCCCATCCCGGACTGGTCGCGGAGGGGATCGAGCTCATCCCCGAAGTGCTGGCGGTACTTCCGAATTTTGCTCCATACAATGATTTCGCTCCAGGCCTCCGCGTCGTCGCCGCCGATGCCCGGCGTTTTGTCCGGGCCACACCGAATCGGTATGATGTGGTTGTCGCCGACCTGTTTCATCCGGCGCGCGATGGCGCCGGCTTCCTGTATACACGGGAACATTTTCGAGCGATCCGGGAGCGCCTCGAACCGGGCGGCCTCTTCTGTCAGTGGCTACCGCTATTTCAACTGGATGAAAAGATGCTGCAAAGTATCGTGCAAACATTTGTCGGGGTATTCCCCTACTCGCACGCCTGGCTGCTCCGTTGGACGGCGGACGTTCCCGTGCTGGGCCTGATCGGCTGGGCGCAGTCGCCCGAGTTTCGACCGGGGGACTGGTCCGTCCGGACCGCCGATGCGCGGTTCCGCGAGGCACTGCGGCCGTTACTGCTGACCGACGACTTGCAGTTGTTTGGGTTGTGGATGGGGGACGCTCAATGGCTGCGGGAATTCTCGAACGGAGCCCTTGAGAATACGGATGATCGTCCGGTGGTACTGTTTGGGGCTCCGCGCGTGGCGCTTCGCCGGGAGGCGGATCCGTCGGCGCTGCTTCGCCATCTTCTGGACCGTCAGCGTCCACCCTTGGACCGATTAGGCGTGACTTCCGGGGAATCGTGGAAGGGACGGTTTGACGATTTCCGCTCCGCTCGGGACTTGTACCTCCGGGGGTTGATCGCGGACAGCGCCGGCCAAAACTCCGAGGCTGAGAAACTCTTTCTCGAAAGTGCGCGGGTCAGTCCGGACTTTTCGAGCGCTTACGCTCAGATTCTCACTCGCGCGACTTCTTTGATCCGTGCGAATCCCAGGGCGTCGCGGCGTCTACTACAAGAATTGGAGCGGGTTCGGCCTGAGCGCCCGGTAGCTCGAGAGTTATTGAACCGCATGTAGTTACGAAAGTAATGGATTTCCTACCTAAATATTGGAGACTTCGGCAGGCCGTAATCCTTGGGAATGGCATTCAGCGTGCGTTCTCACAAAGCTGTGCACATATCGCAACCTTTAAGAAGCTGGCGAACGATGCTCCTTTACGTAGACACCCGGGATCCTCTAGCCGTGGCGAAGCAGGTTCAGGCCGACCACGACCTGATGTTTGGGGCCGCCGACCGCCTATTCGTTCCCAAGGCCTTCGGGTGGGCCGTCGACTGTTTTACTGGCAAGCTTCGTGACTACCTCGCGATTGATGCGCAATACCATGATTTTGAGCATACGCTGCAAGGGACGCTTTGTTTTTCCACCCTGTTGCGAGGGCGGTTCCAGATTGGCGTTCAACCGGCGCTGTCTCGTGGTGGATTTGAGCTCGGGCTGCTGGCGATTCTTCTGCACGATGCAGGCTATTTGAAACTCCGGAGCGATCCCGAGGGGACCGGTGCGAAGTACACGCTGACGCACGTGGCGCGCAGTTGTGATTTTGCCGCTGAATTCCTCCGCTCCAAAGGATATTCGCCCGAGCAAATCCGTTCCGCGCAGAACATGATTCGCTGCACCGGCGTTGATGCGGATCTCAAGTCGATTCAGTTTCAGAGCGAGGAGGAACGAATTATTGGATTCGCCCTGGGCACGGCGGATCTTCTCGGACAGATGGCCGCACCCGATTACGTCGAAAAACTTCCAGTGCTTTACCAGGAATTCGTCGAGGCGGCGCGCTACACGGGGCAGACCAGCAAAATGTTGGATGGCTTCAGCAGCGCCGAAGATCTCATTCGCAAAACGCCCGGCTTTTGGGAAAAGTATGTCCGGACAAAGATTGAGCGGGATTTTCAGGGGCTGTTCCGCTTTCTCGCCAACCCGCTTCCGGATGGTCCCAACGACTATCTTAAGTGCGTCGAAGCCAATATCGAGCGCCTCCGTCGCATGGCCGCCCAATAGCGAGCCGACCGGAATCTAACCCACGATCAGAACGTCGGTCCCTGGATCCACGGCGCAAATTCCTCGTCCCCCAGACCCTGAGCCTCGCTCTTGGTCTGCTTTCCCCCCGCCACGGCCACCAACTCTTCAAAGATCCGTCGGCCTACCTGCTCCGGAGTCTCCAGTCCGTCCAGAATTGTTCCGGCATTCAGATCCATATCTTCGTTCATCCACTCGAACAACCCGGTGTTGGTGGCGATCTTGAGGCAGGGAGCCGGCTTGCATCCGTAGACCGAGCCGCGTCCCGTCGTAAATGCTCCCAGTGTGCATCCTCCCGCCACCAATCCGGTCATGCTCACCGGGTCGAACCCCGGCGTGTCCATGAATGCCAATCCCGATTGGGTGATCCGTTCCGCATAGCGATAGACCGCACGCAATGGGGCCTGCCCCCCTTTGGCCAGGGCACCCAGGCTTTTCTCGTAAATCGTTGTCAACCCTCCCTCCTTGTTCCCCGGACTCGGATTGTTGTCGATGGATGCGCCGTGACTGCGGACGTGCTCCTCCCACCACCGTATATGAGCCAGCAGTTGCTCGCCGATCTCCCGGGTCACCGCCCGCCGGGTCAGTAGATGTTCGGCACCATAAATCTCCGGTGTCTCCGCGAGCACCGACGTGCCGCCGTGCCGGACGAGTTCGTCACTGGCAAACCCGAGCGCCGGATTGGCGGTGATCCCACTCGCCCCGTCGGATCCGCCGCAGTTCATCGCAAGAATCAATTGGCTTATTGGCTGCGGCGATCGCCGCTGGGCCGCGGCGTGGGGCAGCAGTCCAATCACCGCCTGGGTGGCCGCTTCCACGGTCCGTTGCACGCCCCCCTGCTGCTGGATCGTTAGAAAAGTTCCCGCCGCTTCCCCCGCTCGAAGGGTATCCAGCCCTTCCTCCCGTCGAATTCGTGAAACTTGGTGCCCTTCACAGCCCAGCCCGATGAGGACGTACCCCGCGATGTTCGGATGACGGGCGAGGCCTGAAAATACGCGCTGCAACATCGCGTAGGGTTCCCCGGGTTGAACACAGCAGCCGCTCTTGTGGGTAAATGCCAGGACGCCATCCACGTTCGGATAATCCCGTCGGAGCGTCGCGGGATCGAACCGTGCCCGGACATATTGCGAGACTCCGGCGGAGCAATTGACACTGGAAATAACCGCCAGGTAATTCCGCGTTCCCACCGCTCCACCGGGACGCAAATACCCGGGAAAGGTCCGCGCGGATTCGGCCGCCGTCAGAGGCGGGGCCTCGCGAATCTCCGTCGCGAACTCATACGCGCGGGAAAAATCCCGCACAACTAGGTTATGCGTGTGTACGTGGTCTCCCGGATGAATGGTCCCGCGAACGAAACCGATCACCTGTCCGTAGCGACGGATAGGGTCTCCATCCTGGCGCAATCGCAGTGCGATCTTGTGACCGGCGGAAAGGTCCGCGGCGACCGTTAGTGACTCGGAGCCGTCCGAGAGCCGCAGTCCAGCTTTGACGGGCCGCCGGAGCACTGCGACGTCGTCGTCGGGATGCAATCGAAGGGCGACTTCACGAAGGGGCAACATGGGACCGGCAAGGCTAGGGAAACATCGAGGCGCGGGCTAGGAAATCTTCAATTCACTGCCGTTGCCGTTGGGTGTAGGACAAAAATGTTCGAGCCTCCGCAGCACGGGAAGCCCCCCGCAGGTTAGCGACCCAATGCCGCGGGGATTTCGTCGTCATCCCGGAGGGATGAATGAGAATAGCCCGGCGTTTCAACGCCGGGTTTCGTGTCATTCAC
The DNA here is from genome assembly GCA_945900455.1 of Akkermansia muciniphila. Classification (GTDB taxonomy): domain Bacteria; phylum Verrucomicrobiota; class Verrucomicrobiia; order Limisphaerales; family UBA9464; genus SIBK01. The sequence goes on along the minus strand of CAMDJH010000149.1, from coordinate 2,358 downwards.
ATCGGAGTCCCGAAGGGACGGCTGATGAGGCATATTTCAGCCGTCCCTCCGGGACTCGATGCTCCATTGCCCGGTTCCCGGCGTTCAAACGCCGGGCTATTGTCGTCTGTCCCTTCGGGACAGGGATCATCCCATCTTTTTTAGCTGCGGAGCGGCAATCGCAAGTGCTAACAATTGTTCAGGTCGCGTATGGGGAGCTTTTATTTCGGCAATTTTTTGAAAGCGTTCGGGCGCGCGTTGGTCTTCGCGGCGATTGTGAGCGGGCCGGTGCCGACCCGCGCGGCGGTCGGTCGGGTGGCGGCCTTCGTGGCAAAGCACTGTGTGGACTGCCATGAAGATTCAATCCGAACCCGGTGCCGCATCCGGTCCATTTGTTGATATGGCTATCCCTCTCTCTCGCCGCCGCTTCCTTGCAACTCTCGGAACCGCGACCGCGCTGTCGCCCCGGTTGCTCCACGCTCAGGACGACCCCTTGCGCTTGCGTGCGGCGGTCATCGGGCACACCGGGCGAGGGGATTACGGCCACGGGTTGCAGCATATCTTCAAAGGGCGGCCAGGGATTGAATTGGTCGGGCTTGCAGACCCGGTCGAATCCGGCCGCGCCACGATGGCGAAGGCCATCGGTGCGCCGCGGGTTTACGCGGACTGGCGGGAACTGCTCGAGAAGGAAAGGCCGCAACTTGTTTCTATCGCAATGCGACATGCGGACCAGCACGCAGAGATTGCCCTCACCTGCCTGCGCGCCGGAGCGCACTGCTATATCGAGAAGCCGTTCGTTCGATCGCCGGACGAAGCCGACGCGGTGCTCGCGGACGGAGAGAAGCGAGGGCGCCGTATCGCTGTCGCGCACACCATGCGGATGATGCCCATCGTCCGCCGGCTCAAGCAGGCCCTTGGCGAAGGTCTCATCGGCGAACTCCGCGAACTTCGCGCTTTTGGCAAGCAGGACACTCGCGCGGGTGGCGAGGACATGATGGTGCTGGGGCTGCATTTGTTCGACCTGATGCGAATGTTTGCCGGCGATCCGCTCGGGTGTTCGGCCCGTGTTCTCGTTCAGGGGCGCGACATTACATCGGCCGACCGCCGGCAGGTGAAAGATAACGTGGGATGGGTCGCGGGCGACCAGGTGTCCGCTCAGTTTGCCTTTGCGGGCGGCGTGAACGCCACCTTCACCAGCGATGCCCGGCTTCGCGAAATAACGGGCCGGTGGGGCATCGAGTTTTACGGCAGCAAGGGTGTGATAAAGCTGAACTGCGACCTTTCGCCGGACGTGTTCGTGCGCTCGACCACGGGTTGGGCGGCCGCCGGGAAACAGGACGACTGGAGACCGCTCGACGCCGCGCTGGTGAAAGCCGCGCCGGATCCCAGCCTAGCCCCGGTGAGCGACTGGCTGGAGGCCATCGGCAGGAATCGCGAACCCGAGTGTAGCGGTCGTAATGGTGCATGGGGCGTGGAGATGGTCATGGCCGTGTATCAGGCCGCGCTTGGAAATATCCGTGTCGGGTTCCCGTTGAAAGTGCGGACCCATCCGCTCGCGCCCTAAGGAGAGACGAGGAAAGACGAGAATCGGAGAGTCACAAATGATGTACGAACCGAATGTTCAAGAACGGCTCAGGAAACTGAAGCCCACCGACCTCGTCTTCAAAAACCAGGACGAATCCGTCCTTTGGAACTCAAAATCTCCAATAACTTCGGGATGCGCCCACGGCGGGTTGCCAGATGAACACGCCCTTGACGCACTGCGGCATGACCACACACTGCAGACAAATGAAAAACCTCCAACCGACCCGACTCGACGGGCCCCGGCATTCGGGTCGCGGCCTCCGCATCGCCGCGCTTGCCATCGGTCTCGCGGGTTTGGGATGGCTGCTGGCGGGTTGCGTTCCTACATCCGTGCATCCATTCTATCGCGCCGCAGATGTGTTTCAGGATCATGCCCTTCTGGGCGTTTGGCGAGATAAGCCCGACGGCAAGGAAGGTTGGACTTTCACTGAGGGTGAGGGAAAAAGCTACAAGGTCGAGATTCAATCCGACGACCAGAAGGCGGTCTTCGTGGGCCATTTGTTCAAGCTTGGCGAGGAGCGGTTCCTGGATCTCTATCCAACTCAGGCAGGGCTCGAAGAAAAGCTGCAGAGAAATCCGTATGCGATGGCGCTGATTCCTGGTCATCTTTTCTTTCGGTTGCGCAGGACAGAGCCGGCGTTGCGCATGAGTAGCATGGATCTGGACTGGCTCAGGCAACAATTGAAGCGTGATCCCACCGCCATCGATAACGCGATTCTTCTTGAGGATCGCGTGGTCTTCACCAGCAGGACCGAGGTGATACAGGCATTTATCAAGAAGCACCTCAACAATGCA
>CAMDJH010000148.1 GCA_945900455.1 Akkermansia muciniphila | reverse complement strand
CGCAGCGAGGAATAGGGTCCCGCGATTTCCCAACCGTTCGAGCAGCCAGAAATTGGTGGCGATCACGCCGGCGAGCGCACCGAGGGCATTGCATCCGTATAACAACCCCGCTGAACCGCGGCCTTGGTCCTCATCCGTTTCCACCACCTTCACGGCGGCAGGGAGCGTGCCGCCCATGAGCAGGCAGGGGACGGCAAGGACGAGGGCCGCCAGTGCCACTTGAAGCAGGACAGCCAGCGTGAGGCCGAGTTGGACGGCACCACCCGTTTGGATGTAGAGCGCTCGGACAGCCTGGAGCAGCCAGGGCGAGGCCAACGCCGCTGCGCCGATACCAATCTCGAGCACGCCATAAAGTCGGAGTGGATTGGCCGTAAGCTCGACGCGTCGGCCGACCCATGCGGCTCCGAAGCCGAGCCAGCCCATGAACACGGCGAGGACGGCGGCAGCGGCAGGCGTGGCACCACCAAAAATGAGTCGAAACTCTCGCAGCCATACCATTTGGTAGGTCAGTGCTGAGAATCCCGACAGCAGCAGCAGGCCGGCTAGAAAGGCCGGTCTACCGCGGTCGAGAATCGAGGCACGCCGGCTTGGAGACACGGCGAAGTGTCGTGCAAGCAACGGTCGTAGAGAAGTCAGAACCGTCCCCGGGCAGCGGGGCCGTCAAATAGCGCGGCATGTCCGACTCCCGGCGAACTGAGGTAAGGCGGTGCTGCCGCGCCGCCGTGAGTGCACGAAGCGTACCACAGCGAGCCATACGCAGACTATCTTTTCAGCCAACCGGACTCGCGCCGCACGAAACGGACAAAATAACTGCCTCGATCACGGCATACCGCCCGAGGTTCCCCCGGTCACAGACGCTTGGGGCACCTTCCGTCCTTTGTCGCTCAGTGAATTCAAAAAGGCCACAATCAGGGAAACTTGTTCGCTGCTAAGCTTTTGCCCCAGTTGGAGCCAAGCCATGTCACGTACCGTTTCCGCAAGTTGACTGTGCTGCCCATCGTGAAAGTAGGGACCGGTCAGGGCAATGTTCCGCAGGCTTGGAACCTTAAAGACGAATTCATCGGCCTCATCCTTGGTCACTTCGATGCGGCCTTTATCGGTCAGGTTTGGAGAGGGATTGAGAATGCCGAGCCTCTTGAACGCGTTGCCGCCGATCAGGGGCCCATTGTGGCATGTGGTGCAACCGACGGTGAGGAACTCGTGCAGACCCTTCCGTTCCTGCTCGGACAGGGCTTGATCACCGCCCTTGAGGAAATCATCGAACCGGTCCCGTGTGATGAGCGTTCGCTCAAACGCGGCGATCGCCCGGGCAAGATTGTCGTAGGTCACTGGGTCTGCATCGCTCGGAAACGCGGTCTTGAAATCGCGCACGTAGACTTCGTCCGCCTTCAAGCGAGCGAGGGCTTCTGCCGGGTTTGGCATTGCCATTTCGATCGGATTTAGGATTGGCCCCTTGGCTTGCGCCTCGAGGCTCTCGGCGCGACCGTCCCAGAATTGCGCGATTTGAAACCCGGCATTTAACACCGTCGGGGAATTTCGACCTCCGCGCTTGCCAAACGCCCCGGGCGACGTCGGTTGATTGTCGACCCCGCCACGTCCATTGTCGATGAGGTGGCAACTATTGCAAGACTGCGACCCATTCATTGACAGACGTTTCTCAAAAAAGAGGCGTTTACCGAGCGCCGTTTGATGATGGGTATCCTTTTCCGCGCCTGGCATCCGATCCGGAATTGGAGTGATCAACTCGAGGGCCTTCTTGCGCAGTGCTCCCACATCGGCAGGCTGGGCAATCGTGAAATACGGCACCGCCAAAACAGCGACACCGAGTGTCAGAATTTTCGAAATCATAGTTCTGCAAACACCTAGTGAAAGTTTCGGCGCATGGCAATAAGACAAGGCGCCCATTTATTAACCCAAATTTGCTGCAAGACCAACGGGGTTTGGTCATGGCAGAATATTTCATCGGCAAGTCCGGAACCGACGCGCGGCGCTGGATTCACGTCCTGACTGCCGCCGCCGATTGTGAATGGCGGTTGCGTCGTCCTTGACCTGGAAGGGCCAAGCCCCAAGATCCCCGGCATCGCCCGGCGGGACGAGTTTCAAGCAAAGGCGTTGGCCCGATGCCGATGAAGCTCACTCGGGAACGATAAATCACAGACAACAAACGAATACGACAGAATATGAAAAAACGGATCATCACCTTGACCTCAATCGCCAGCCTAACGGTATGGGCTCTTATCGGCTGCTCAAAAAACGAATCCGGCGCAACCACGCTGGACACCGCCAAGCTGCAGTCGGCTTTTACCGCTGCGGCCGCCGTGGATAAGGCGGAAGTCGAAAAAGCGATCAACGCCATCAAGTCCAGCGACTACGCCGCCGCGGTCACGTCGCTGAAACAGGCAGCGTCCAACGTGAAGTTCACACCGGAGCAGCAGCAAGCCGTCAAGGACTTGCTCGCCCAGGCGCAGGCGAAATTGGGTGCCTCTGCCGGTGAAATGGTGGATAAGGCGAAGACGGCTGCCGGTGCCGCCGCAGGTGAAATGGCGGACAAGACCAAGACGGCCGCCGGTGACGCCGCTAAAAAGGCCACCGACGACTTGCAGAAGGCCGTCGGGAAGTAGGCAACCGATATCTCGAACTTAACGGCACCCTCGATCGTGAATAAAAGACGTGCCGCTTCGATCGGTCTCGCGTTGATCGTGGATCTCGGGTTGTCCGGTTGTAGGCATCCGATCGGCGCGGACCGAGTTTCCGGTCGGGTGAGCTATCAGCAACTCAATCAGAGTGCTCTCACGGGGGACCGGTGTAGCCGCGATACCCAAACGGTTCTCCACCGCTTTGACTTGGAGCAAGAATTCCGGAAGACGCCGACGAAGGCGCTTCTTTTCCTCCATGAGAAAGCCCTGACGGATGACCGACGTGACCTTCTGTTTGCGCTGGCGGAACTAAACTTCTCCCACGCTCAGCGGCTCCAGCACAGCGTGAAGCCCGGCGCGCCGCGACAGGCGCCGGATTATTACCTAGCCGCCGCCATTTATTCTTACATTTTTCTGCTCGGTGATGGCCGTGAACCGGCGCCCGGTCCGTTCGATCGCCGTTTCCGGCTGGCCTGCGATCTTTACAACCGCGCGGTGGCGCAGGGCTTCGCAACGATCGCCGTCACCAACCGCACGGTCCGATTGGAGGGTGGAATCCGTCAACTCCCGGCCGGGCCGGTCGAGGTGAAGTTCATCCGCGATGGATTCAAGTGGAATTTGGACGAGATCGAGCACTTTCTCCCGGCGGACGAGTTCGCATTGCGTGGCCTGGCCGTGCGGGATCGCCTGGATGGATTGGGTTCGCCCCTCATTGTCGTTGGCAAGACACTTGATCGAACGCGATTTCCGCGGCGTTTTCCTGCCTCCCTGTTTCTCCGCGTCCCCGGCGACTTAAAGGGATGGAGCGAGGGCCGACTAGCCGTGTCGCTGGAACTGCTTTCGACGTTCGAACAACGAACCGTGCAGGTGGCCGGTCGTGAAATTCCGCTGGAGGGCGACACCACGGCGCCGCTTGCCTACAGCCTGAACAGCAGTTCAATTTGGGCCCTCGACCTGGCGCAATTCTTCTCTTCCGAAGAGAAAATCCGCAGCGGAATTTACTTCCCGCAGCCTTATCAGCCGGGCCGTATCCCCGTCGTGTTCGTCCATGGCACCGCGAGCAGCCCGGTCTGGTGGGCGAGCATGTGGAATACGTTGCGCACCGACTCGGTATTGCGTGAGCGTTTCCAATTCTGGTATTTCGTGTACAACAGCGGGTCCCCGTTATCGATGTCGGCGGCCAAACTTCGCCGCGAGATCAACCGCAAGGTGCAACAGTTGGATCCAGAAGGCAAAGATCCTGCACTCCGGAACATGGTCGTCATAGGTCACAGCCAGGGTGGCTTGCTAACAAAGCTGACCGCGACCGATACACAGGATCGGTTGTGGCGCGCCGTTTCCGACAAGGATCTGGATCAACTCAACTTGTCGCCCGAAGAAAAGCGTGAAGTACGCGAATACAATTACTTTGTCCCCCTACCCAGCGTGAAACGAGTGGTGTTCGTCTCCACACCCCACCGGGGAAGTTATCTGGCCACCTCGTTCGTTCGCAACTTGGCGGTGCGGTTCATCAAGTTTCCCGACCAAATGGTGAAAACGTCCGGCCGTATCCTCAGCCTGCAAAACCCCCTATCCCTCAAGCCGGGCTACCAGCGCCGCGTGCCCAGTAGTCTGGATGGCATGGCACCCACGAACCCTTGGTTGCTGGCGTTGGCGGATCTGCCGGTTGCCCCGGAGGTGAGAGCTCATTCCATCATCGCCCTCAAGGGTAGCGACCACCCACCCAATGGCAGCGATGGCGTCGTGAAATACGGGAGCGCCCACGTGCCGTATGTCGCGTCGGAGTTTATCGTCCACAGCCGGCACAGTTGTCAGGATAAGCCTGCGGTGATTGAGGAAACGCGGCGCATCCTGCTGGAACACCTCGCCGAGGGTTCGGGAGCCGGCGGGATTCGGGTGGCGCCGGAATCCGCGCCTTCGCCCTAAGTCTTACCGAGGCCCTACCTCGATTTCCTTGCGGAAAATGGCGAATCTCCAGCGGCTGCTCCGCAGCCCAATGGCAGTCAACGATCCCTGCACAACTCACGACGAATCCATCCTTTGGAACCTAAGATCTCCGACACCTTCGCGGGATGCGCCCCCGCGGATTTGGCGCGGGTATTCGGACTTGTTGACATCCAGCGGCATGCTGTAGGTTCAAGGGGTGATTCCCGGGTGCCCGACAGCGCTTCAAATCTTGAGGATCGGTTGTGCCGCCTATTTTATGGTGGCACTGCGGATATTGTCGGCCGGAGATGGATCCGCAGATGTTCATTGGGCCTATCGCCCCCTGGCGCGTCCCGCGTTTCCGTCGAGTGGAGATACCCAAGGCAATGCCCGTGACGCGCGACAGCATCCGGTGGATTTTTTTGTGGCGGCGAGGTTGGCAAAGGAGGGTTCGCAAGGGGCTCCGAGGGCAGATCGCCGCCTGCTGATCCGCCGTCTCGCCTACGATCTCTTGGGGGTGCCCCCGAATCCCCGTGAAATCGATGACTTTGTTGCGGATGAACGGCCCGATGCCTGGGAACGATTGGTCGACCGTTATCTGAACTCGCCGGAATACGGAGAGCGGTGGGCTCGGCACTGGATGGATGCGGTGCATTTCGCTGAAACCCACGGGAATGATCAAGATCGGATCCGGACGAATGCCTGGCCTTATCGGGATTATCTCGTCACGGCATTCAACGGGGACGTGCCCTACGCGCAATTTATTCAGGAACAGATCGCCGGCGATGTATTGTTTCCGGAGAAGCCGGCGGTGACGGCAGCACTAGGAATGATTGCGGCCGGACCCTGGGACGAAAGTTCACTCCGAGATATTCGGGAGGACACGTTGGACCGGCAGATTGGGCGATACCTGGATCGTGACGACATGATTGGCACGGTGATGGCGACGGTGATCAGCACCAGCGTTCAATGTGCGCGGTGTCACGACCACAAGTTTGATCCCGTCCCTCAGCGGGACTACTACGCCCTGCAGGCCGTTTTCGCAGGCGTGGAACGGGCGGACCGCGCTTATGACATGGATCCCGGACTGCACCGCGAGCGACAGTCACTCTTGCAGAGGAAACGTGCCATCGCGCGAAAGGAAAAGGACGTCGAAGCGGAATTGAAATCGGCGACGGGGCAGGGACAGGTCGCGAATTGGGAGCTTCGACAACGGGAAGCAGAGATGACAGCGCGTTGGCAGGTGCTAAAGCCTGCCCAACTGGCCGCCACGGATGGATCCGTCCTTTCCACGGAGGCCGATCACTCGGTTGTGTGTGGCGGTCCAACTCCCGCGCGCGATACCTATCGAGTCGCGGTCGCGGGCCCCCTGACTGGGATCACGGCCTTCCGGTTGGAGGTGTTGAGGGATCCTCGGTTGCCGCAGCAAGGGCCGGGGCGGCAGACGAATGGGAACTTCCATCTCTCTGAATTTGCGGTTACGACCGGCAGCGGTGTTCGTGTTGTGTTGGAGGATCCAACCGCGGACTTTAATCAAGAGGGATTGTCGGTTCAGAAGGCGTTGGACAGCGATGAGAAGACCGCGTGGGGAGTTCACCCCGAAGTGGGCAAGAATCACGCGGCAGTGTTTCAACTTGCAACCCCGTTGACCTTGGCCTCAGGAGAGTTGGTGGTTTTTGAGCTAAAACAACTTCATGGGGAGAGTCACCAGATCGGTCGATTTCGACTTGCGGCAACGACTCAGCCGCGTCCCGTTCGTCTCCCGCAACGGCCCAGCAATATCAACCGGATCCTCGACATACCGATCGCCGATCGGTCGATTGCCGACCGGCTTGAGCTGTCCTGGTGGTGGGCGGAGCGGGATGTGACCGACCGGTTAAAGAAGCTTCCGATGCCACGATCTGTTTACGCGGCGGCGAGCGAGTTTGAGCCGAATGGAAGTCAAGTGCCGTCCCTGCGTCCCCGGCCCATTCATGTGTTGAGCCGAGGCGAGATCACTCGCCCGGGGGCGGCGGCAGACCCGGGGGCGCTCACGTGCTTGGCCTCACTCCGGTCGCGGTTCGACCTGCCGCTGGAAGCGGAGGAAGGAGTGCGGCGGGCCGCTCTAGCCCGCTGGTTAACGGCTCCGGAGAATTCGCTGACATGGCGTTCGATCGTGAATCGAGTCTGGCATCACCATTTTGGTCGGGGCTTGGTCGAAACTGTCAATGATTTTGGTCGTGCTGGGGGGACGCCATCTCACCCCGAATTGTTGGACTGGCTGGCCGTCTGGTTTCGGGACGATGCCGCCGGATCCTTCAAACGCCTGCATCGCTTGTTATTGACTAGTGCAACGTGGCAGCAATCGACGACGGCGCAGTCCGGGGCTGCGGCCCGGGACGCCGACAACCGGCTCCTCTGGCGGATGAATGCACTGCGACTCGATGCGGAGGCCATTCGGGATGCGGTGCTTCAGATTAGTGGAGATCTGGACCGCCGGATGGGCGGGCCGTCCGATCGTCAATTCGATTTGAAGGCCGGAATTCATGTGACACCGCGAGTCGATTACACGGTGTTCAGTCAGGGAGGACCGGAGAGCTGCCGGCGGAGCGTGTACCGGTTTCTCTTTCGAACCCTACCCGATCCTTTCATGTCGGCTTTGGATTGTCCGGCGGGGGATCAACTCGCACCCATCCGGAATAATTCGGTGACGGTACAACAAGCGCTCGCCTTGTGGAACGACGCCTTGGTGCTACATCAATCGGTGCGTCTTGCCCGTCGTCTTGAACGGGAGCTGCCTGGAACGGACGCGGCGATCCGCCGCGCGTGTGAATGGTGCTGGGGTCGGCCGCCGACGCCGGACGAAGCGACGGCGCTTGCCACTTATTCCGCACGACACGGAGTGGCGCAGGTCGCGAGGCTGCTGTTTAATAGCAACGAATTCGTGTTCGTGAACTAGTATGAATTCACTGCCAGCAAACGTTCTTGGGCCCTCGCGGAGGAAATTTCTTTCGCAATTAGGAGGCGGCCTCGGGGGTGTCGCCCTTGCTTGGCTTCTCGATCCGAACTCGTTGCGCGCCGCTGGGACGCCGCTGCCAACCGCGGTTCCCGATTTTGTTTCCGGTTCGGGTTCGCAATTTCGACCCCGAGCGAGGCGGGTGATCCAGTTGTTCATGAACGGTGGGGCGAGCCCCATGGACACGTTTGACTATAAACCGGAGCTCGTCCGGCGACACGGTCAGAAGTTCGATCCGGGTGATGGGCGGCGGGTCGAGGCGGCGACGAGCGTCCCGGGCATGGTCATGAAATCGCCCTTTGAATGGAGCCAGCATGGCCAGTGTGGCCGTTGGGTCAGCAGCGTGCTCCCGCACATGGCGGAATCCGTGGACGATATGGCGTTCCTGATGTCGATGACGTCGCGAACGAACGTTCATGGGCCGGCGAGTTACTTGATGAATACCGGGTCCCTTCTTTCCGGTTTTCCCTGCATGGGGTCGTGGGTGTCGTATGGCCTCGGGCGTATCACCGACTCTCTGCCGTCCTTCGTGGTGCTCCCCGATCCGCGGGGACTGCCCTATAATCAGAAGGGAAACTTCGGATCGGGATTCTTGCCCGTGGGACATCAGGGCACGGTCTTCAATACGGCGGGGAACGAGTTGATCGCGCACCTGCGCGCGCCACCGGGAAACCCGCTCGCGATTCCCGCGGCGGAGCAGGAGGGGAGGGAGTTGCTGGCCAGTTTGAACCGTCGGCACCAGGCGGCGCACGAGACCGATCTACGCCTGGAGGGACGGATCGAGGCTTACGAATTGGCAGCGCGGATGCAGTTGAGCGCTCCTGAGGCAATGGATCTGGAAGGCGAAACGCCGGCGACTCGACAACTTTATGGAATGGATCAGCCGGTGACCGCAGACTATGGACGTCGGTGCCTGCTGGCACGACGCCTGATTGAGCGGGGGGTCCGATTCGTGCAGGTTTGGAGTGGGGCCGGCGGGCCCAGCGGGAATTGGGACAACCACGGCAGCATTGCCCGGGAACTTCCGCCGATTGCCGCGGCGACCGACCGACCGATCGCCGGACTGTTGCGCGATCTGAAGGCGCGTGGCCTTCTCGAGGATACGCTCGTGCTCTGGAACACCGAATTTGGTCGAATGCCCTTTACGCAAGGGAGCGACGGGCGAGACCACAACGGAGGGACGTTCGTCGGATGGATGGCGGGCGCGGGCGTTCGCGGCGGGGTGGCTTATGGCGAGAGCGATCCCTGGGCATGGCAAGCGGGGCCCGGTGCCGTCTCGACCTACGACTTCCATGCGACGGTCTTGCACCTGTTGGGATTGAATCACACCCAGCTCGCCGTGCATCATAACGGCGTGAGTCGGCGACTGACGGACGTGCATGGCGAGGTGATCCGGGAGGTTTTGGCCTAGCGGTCTTGAATCGCATCAGGATTTTTGAGATGCTTGTTTTTAAGATGAACTGTCTTCGAAATTATATCCATATCCGAACGGGAGTGCGCCCTTCCCAAATCCCGCGGTGGCTCGGGATGATCGGGTGGTTGGGCGTATTGATCGGCCGATTGAATGCGGTGACACCCCCGGATTTCACGAAAGAGATTCGGCCGATTCTTTCCGAAAACTGCTTTGCGTGCCACGGGCCGGATGAAAACAAGCGAAAGGGCAAGTATCGGCTGGACACACGCCGCGGCGCCTTTAAGTCCTCGGATGGCGACGCCCTCATCGTTCCCGGCCAAGCCCTCGGGAGTCCGCTCTATAAACGTCTGATCACCCATGACGATGACGAATTGATGCCACCGACGAAGACCGGGCGGAAGTTGACCGAGAAACAGATCGAACTCGTTCGGGAATGGATCAATGCCGGAGCGCGTTGGGACGAGCATTGGGCTTTCCAAACTCCCGAGCGTCCGGTTGAGCCAGCGGTCAAGAATGGTGCGTGGTCGAAGACACCGATCGACCGGTTTGTTTTGGCGCGTCTGGAAAGTGAGGGGCTTGATCCTACTCCGGAAGCGGATCCCACGACCCTGGTGCGGAGAGTGTCGTTCGATCTGACCGGTCTGCCTCCTTCCGTTGAGGAAATCGATGCGTATCTTGCCGACCGCAGCACCAATGCGTTTGAAAAAGTTGTCGATCGGCTGCTGAAATCGCCCCGGTACGGTGAGAACATGGCCCGCTATTGGATGGATGCGGTCCGGTATGCGGACACGCACGGTTACCATATCGATTCTCAGCGGGATATTTGGGCGTATCGACAGTGGGTGATCGAGGCGTTCAATCGCGATCTGCCCTTTGACCAGTTTACGATTGAACAGCTCGCCGGAGATTTGCTGCCGTCGCCGACCCGCGACCAGAAGATTGCCACCGGATTCGTCCGGTGCAACATGAGCACGGGCGAAGGGGGGGCCATCGTTGACGAGTACCGCACGAAGTACGCGTTCGATCGGGTCGAGACTGTGGGAACCGTCTGGCTGGGGGTGACGATGCTTTGCGCCCGCTGTCATACGCATAAGTACGATCCCATTCCGCAAACGGAGTACTACGGAATGTTTTCCTTCTTCAACAACCTGGATGAACCGATCATGGATGGCAATAAGACCAACCCTGATCCGTATCTGAAGCTGCCGTCGCCGGCGCAAACCGAACGTATGGAATGGCTCAATCACGCCATTGCAGACGGAGATCGGAAGATGGATGAACCCAGTGCCGAACTGGATCCGGCGCAGCCCGCATGGGTCGCACGGTGGCATGACCAACTTCGCGGGCAGATGACGTTGTTGACTCCGGTCAAGGCCTCGGCCACCCGGACGGGGGGACTTGATCTGGCCATTCGCGGCGACGGCACTCTCGGAGCGGCTGAAGGCGGCGAGGCGCAGGTGGTATTTGAAACGGCTTTCACGATTGCTCCCGGGAAGCTGGCGGGATTGCGCTTGGAAGTTCTGCGCAACGAAGAGAGTGACGGAAAGCCGTCGCCGGTACCGGGGCGTTGGGCGCTATCGGAATTTGAAGCGGAACTGAATCCGCCGGTTTCGACGAACGCCTCGGCCGGAGCTCGCCCCTTAAAGTTCGCTCGCGCATTTGCGAGCGTCGGGGCGGACGGCTTCGGAATTGACCGCGCGATTGATGGCAAGGCGGAGACGGGTTGGGCTCTTCCGGCGAATGGAACGAATTCGGATGCGCAGGCGTTCTTTGTACCGAGCGAAATCATCGACGTTCCGGTCGGAACGGAGCTGAAAGTCCGGTTGCGACATAGTGTGCCTGGAATGCGTCAGCCCATTCCCCGTTTTCGGGTCTCGGCTGCCCAGCAACCCGAGATCGCTCGCCTGATGTTCCCGACACGATCCGATCCGTGGCAGATGGTTGGCCCGTTCCCGGCTGAGGATCCGGCGACGGCGTTCACCACGATCCATCCGGCGGAGAAGGAGCTCGACTTGAAGAAAGCGTATCCGGGCGTCCGGGGCGAGGTGAAGTGGAGTGAGCAACGGGACATCGAGGACGGCCGGAGCCACCGACTCGTGGAGGATCTACACGGCATCCACGGTGTCCGTCTGCTGCTTCGCAATCTACATTCCACCGAGGTGCGTGAAACCGAAATGACGCTTTCAACCGAAGCTTGGTTCAAAGTTTGGCTGAACGGCGACTTGGTGATTGAACGTGCCCGGGAAGCCCGTCCCGGCGAGGAGATCGCTCGCGCAAGACTGACCCTGAAGGCTGGCGACAATCAGTTGCTCATCAAACTGGTCTCGATTCAGGGCGCCACTTTTTTCAATTTCACACCGGATCGAAATGCGAAGGAAAGCCTTCCACCGGGAATCGCGGGAACTCTTTCTGTGACTACGGAACCCTCGGCCGACCCAGCCAAGGACGTCCGACGTTTCTACCGCCGACAGCAGTCGCCTGAATTTCGGGCACTCAGCGATTCTCTCGCGTCCATGCGCGAGGAAAACGTGCGGATTGACCGAGCAATCCCGACGACACTGATCGCGAAGGAGATTTCGCAACCCCGCGAGACGATGTTGCTGCTGCGAGGCGAGTACGACAAACCTGGGGCCAAGGTTTCCCCGGCAATTCTTTCCGCGCTCTCGCCGTTTTCAGCCAATGCCCCGACCAATCGACTTGGGCTGGCTCAATGGCTGGTGGACCCCCGTCATCCGCTGACGGCCCGGGTCATTGTCAATCGCTTCTGGCACCAAATTTTCGGTGCTGGACTTGTTCGAACCACCGATGATTTTGGATCGCAAGGGGATCGTCCATCTCATCCGGATTTACTGGACTGGTTGGCAACCGAATTCGTCCGCACGGGCTGGAATATCAAGAGTCTTCAGAAGACGATCCTGATGTCGGCCACGTATCAGCAATCTTCAAAGGCAACGGCATCCCAACGCTTGCGGGATCCCGAGAACCGACTGTTGGGCCGTGGTCCGCGATTTCGACTGGATGGCGAGGTTGTCCGGGACACGTGCCTGATGGTGGGGGGGCTACTGCACGAAAAAATTGGGGGTCCCAGTGCGCATCCTTATGAACCACCGGGATTGTGGGAGGCGGTGTCTTTCAATAATTCACAGCGGTATGTGCAGGATCGCAATGACGCCCAGTATCGCCGGGGTCTCTACACGTTTTGGAAACGCCAGAGTCCACCTCCGACCATGCTGTTGTTTGATGCGCCAACACGGGAGACTTGTCTGGTGCGCCGAGCTCGGACAAACACCCCGCTGCAGGCACTGGCGACGCTCAATGACCCCCAGTTTATCGAGGCGGCCCGGGCTTTCGCTCAACGGATCGTGAAACATGCGGGGGTGGGAACCTCCGAGCGGATCCGCTATGCGTTCCGTCTCGCCACCGGGCGGATACCGCAAAGCGACGAAGTCGGACTGCTCGTCCGGATCTTCGAGAAATCGCTCGCCGAGTACCAAAACGATCGCGCCGCGGCGTTGGCATTGCTCGCGGCGGGCGATTTTCGAGGGGACACAGGTCTCGATGCCAGTGAAGTGGCGGCGTGGACAACCGTGGCGAATCTCATCTTCAATCTGGATGAGACAATTACCAAGAACTGAACGACTTTCTTTATACCCATGAATCCCTTGCAGGAACAGCAGTTGTCGATGACCCGGCGGCATTTCTTCGGCCGGGCCGCCACGGGAATTGGCGCGGCCGCGCTCGGTTCACTGGTCGGTCCCGGCGTTCTTCCCGGCCGCGCCGGGGTTTCCTCCGAACCGAATTTGCCCTTCCCTCATTTTCCCGGGAAAGCGAAACGAGTGATCTACCTTTTCATGGCGGGCGGTCCGTCGCAATTGGATCTCTACGACTATAAGCCGCGCCTGAAAGAGTTGCATCAGACAGAGCTTCCGACCTCGGTGCGGAGGGGGCAGCGCATCACGGGGATGACCTCCGGGCAGAGTTCCTTGCCGATCGTCAACTCAATGTTCAAGTTCTCGCAGCACGGTAAGAATGGAACCTGGTTTAGCGAGGTCATTCCTCATATCGCGGGTGTTGCGGACCACTTGGCTGTCATCAAGACAGTAAATACGGAGGCCATCAATCACGACCCGGCCATCACTTATATCCAGACTGGATTTCAACAGCCGGGCCGACCCTCCACGGGATCCTGGCTGTCTTACGGCCTGGGGACCGAGAATAGCAGCCTGCCGGCATTCATCGTGATGCTCTCGAACGGTCGGGAAAGTGATCAACCCCTCTTTGCCCGCCTGTGGTCCGCTGGCTTCCTGCCATCGCAGTACCAAGGTGTCCAATTCCGCAGCGGCAGTGATCCGGTTCTCTTCCTCTCGAACCCGGCTGGCATGAGCCCTTCCAACCGGCGACGCGTGCTCGACGGCATTTCCGAGCTGAACGCAAAGCAATACGATGCGTACAACGACCCGGAGATCGCCAGCCGGATTGCCCAGTACGAGATGGCTTTTCGTATGCAGACATCGGTCCCCAACCTGACAGACATCTCGGGTGAATCCGAGGCGACCCTTGATCTGTACGGGCCGGATGTCCGGAAGCCGGGGTCGTTTGCCTCAAACTGCCTGCTCGCCCGTCGCATGGCGGAGCGAGGGGTTCGATTTATCCAGCTCTATCATCGCGGATGGGATCAGCACGGCGGACTTCCGAAGCGAATTCGGGAACAATGCAAGGATACGGATCAACCGAGTGCAGCTCTTGTAAAGGACCTGCACCAGCGGGGGCTTCTGGAGGATACGCTCGTGGTCTGGGGCGGTGAATTTGGGCGGACGGTGTACTGCCAGGGCCGTATTCAGAAGGAGGACTACGGACGCGATCATCACGGGCGTTGCTATTCGATCTGGATGGCGGGTGGCGGTGTCCGCGGTGGCATCAGCTATGGGGAGACGGACGATTTCGGCTACAACGTCGCCGAAAATCCGGTGCATATTCACGATCAGAACGCGACGATACTGCATTGCCTGGGGATGAACCACGAGCGGCTCACCTACCGGTACCAGGGACGCGACTACCGGTTAACCGACATTCACGGCAGCGTGATCAAGGATATTTTGACCTAGCCGGGATTCCAGTGATTACGAAATTCGTATCGCATCGCCCCGTTCGCGCTTAATCTCGCCCATGCCATTTCGTGCACTGGGCCTTGAGCCGCGGATTCTGAAAGCCATTGAGGAAGCGGGCTACGCCGAGCCGACCCCGATCCAGTCGGCCGCCATCCCCCCCATTCTCGCCGGAAGTGATCTTATTGGAATCGCCCAAACGGGCACCGGAAAGACGGCAGCGTTTACGCTTCCGATCCTGGCAAGATTGGTCGCGAATCCCCGCCCGGGTCCGAGCCGCGGAAGCCGCGTGCTCGTGCTCGCTCCAACCCGCGAACTCGTAGTTCAAATCGAGGAAAATATTCGCGCCTATGGAAAACATATGCCGATCCGAATGGCCCCGGTCTACGGGGGCGTCAGTGAAGGTCCGCAAATCAATGCCCTCCGCAATGGCGTCGAAATCGTCGTGGCGACACCGGGGCGGCTTCAGGATTTGATGGACCACCGGTATGCCGACTTCAGTCAGCTCGAGTTCTTGGTCCTGGATGAGGCGGACCGTATGCTCGATATGGGCTTCCTTCCCGCAATCCGACGGATTGTCAAGGCGTTGCCCGCTCGCCGGCAGACATTGCTTTTCTCCGCAACCCTGTCCAAGGAGATTGAAAGTTTAACGAAGGATTTCCAACGGAATCCAAAGCTGGTGCAAATCGGCCGTCGATCGAATCCGGCGGAAACCGTGACCCAATTTGTCTACGAAATTTCCCATCATCTAAAGCCCAGCCTGCTCGGGCACCTCCTGCGCAATCCTGCCATGGACATGGTTCTCGTGTTTACGCGAACCAAGCACGGTGCCGACCGTGTGGCGCGAAAATTGGAAAGCTCCGGTGTCCGCACGGCCACGTTGCATGCCAATCGTTCCCAAAATCAGCGAATTCGTGCTCTCAGTGGATTTAAGTCCGGCGAGGTCCGGGTCTTGGTTGCCACCGACATCGCCGCCCGCGGAATCGATGTCGATGGAATTTCCCACGTCGTAAACTACGACTTCCCCATGCACTCCGAGGATTATGTCCACCGCATCGGCCGGACCGGCCGTGCCCACGCGGTGGGCGATGCCATCAGTTTTGTTACTCCAGAGGATCAGGGATCTTTGCGGACGCTCGAGCGGTTTATCGGGCGAGGAATTGTTCGAAAGCGAGCGGATGGGTTCGATTACTCCGCGCCGCCAGCGCCTGC
Source organism: Akkermansia muciniphila (assembly GCA_945900455.1). Lineage (GTDB taxonomy): Bacteria > Verrucomicrobiota > Verrucomicrobiia > Limisphaerales > UBA9464 > SIBK01. Next base: position 827 of record CAMDJH010000148.1, on the reverse strand, counting down.
CGGGGCCGGGGGCTCTGGGGCCTCCGACGGGCCTCGGCGCGGACCTCGACCCGCAACTCAGCCAGGCCGTAGTTTCGGTTCGGCCCAGGGGCGAAGCGCCAACCGGGGGCCGCTTCGGATGAAGAATGGCCGCCCGCGATCGGGTTAGTCAGGGTTTGGTTTCCTGGGCGCGGCGCAGCGCGGTTCTTAAAGCTTTCGACAACGCGGGCAAGTGGTCGGGCGTGAGAAGCTCCAGGTGCTTCCCCGAAACTCGGTGGTATGACACCCCGCCAACCGCCAATTGTTTCCAGGATGACACCCAATGTGGACTGGCGTCGTCGCTCACGAAAATGTCGGCCGACCCCGGATAGCGACGGAGGCGGTAGGCCGACGCGAGTGCACGGTAGTGATCGCCGAATCGGGGGACTGGAGGAGTGTGCGTGTCCTTCGGAAGAGGCTCTACCACCTCCGTCGGCTTCGATCGGTTCCGGACGATCCAATGCTGAAACGCAAGCCAGCGCCCGCGGAAGTAGTCGCGCCGGTCCCGGTTCGGCATTTGCCACCACCGTCGACCATGCACGATCAAGCGTCCGCCAAGATAGGTAGGAATGATGCGCCCATAGACGGTCCAGGGAATTGCGCAGATCGGGACGGTGTCGAACAGCGCGAGCAGGGCGACCTGCTCGCCAAGTCGATGCAGCGTATGCGTCCGGTGAACCCCATCTATGGTCGATAGACTGATCGGGGTAGGATCAGTGGATGCGACTACGCATTCCGAGCACCGGCGCGGGCGGCTTTCCAAGCCAGCGGCGTAAGTTCGCCAACCCGTGCGGCTGGCCAGGATCCCA
>CAMDJH010000147.1 GCA_945900455.1 Akkermansia muciniphila | reverse complement strand
GGAAGACCAACCCGAAGACCAAACATAATACGAAGAGTTTCCGTAAGCGCTTACTCTCGGCCCGGGGCGGTCGAGAACGCCTCCAGGCGATGATCTTTGCCAAACACCCTCAGCTCTTGGATCTATGAAACTCGAAAGGCGCGTCCTGGGAGACCGGCGGACCACACGATTTCGGCTGGTCACCGACGTTTTTCATTTACACCATCCCGTCTCGATGTCCGTAAGCGCCAACGCGGTATTCCAGGACGTAGTTGTTCTGAACAAGCAGGGAATCCATGCCCGCCCCTCAGCTTCTTTCGTGAAGCTGGCGGGCAAGTTTTCCTGCCAGGTCTTTCTGGAAAAGGACGGAGAGACGATCAATGGAAAGAGTATCATGGGTCTGCTCATGCTCGCCGCCGGCCCTGGAAGTCGCCTTCGAATCATTTGCGACGGTTCGGATGCGCAGTCCGCCCTCGAACAGCTTGCGGCTCTGATCCATGGAAAGTTTGGCGAAGAATGAACCCTTCAATGTCATTCTCGTGCGTGTCGCCTCAGGCCTTTCCGTTTTGCACTTCGGAAAGAGGCGCTCGGGCTTTTCAACCTGTAACTACGGGCCATTTCCCGTCATTCTTCTTTCATGTCTGACTTCAATATTAACTACGTCGCAAAGCTCGCTCGCATCACTCTCTCGCCGGACGAAGAGCAACGGCTGGGAGCGCAGTTGGGCCATATCCTGGGCTACATTGAAAAATTGAAATCCGCCGATGTGACCGGTGTGGAGCCGACGGCTCATGCTTTCCCGTTGGTGAATGTGACCCGACCGGACGTGGTGGAAATCTCGCTGACGAACGAGGAGGCCCTGCGAAACGCGCCGGCCCACGCGGGTGGTTTGTTTGTCGTGCCGAAAATCCTGGAGTAAGGGGCCCTCGGAGACGCTTTCCGCTGAAATCGCTGATTGGATTTTCCATGTTGCATCGACTAACCATTTCGGAACTGACACGGCGCATTGCCCGCCGCGAATGCTCAGCCGTTGAGGCGCTTGAAGCCTGCCTCGCACAAATCGACCGGGTGGACGGCCAATTAAGAGCTTTTTTGAGCGTGGATCGGGAAGATGCCCGGGCTCAAGCGATGGCGGCCGACAAGGAGATTGCTGCCGGGGGATCCGCGGTTGAGAAACCGCTGCTTGGGGTGCCGATCGCGTTGAAGGATGTGTTGGCTCACAAGGGGCAACCTCTCAATTGCGGTTCGCGGATTTTGGGAAAGTTCGTGTCGCCCTACGACGCCACCGTGGTGACCAAGCTAAAAGACGCCGGTGCGGTGGTTTTCGGCCGATTGAATATGGATGAATTCGCGATGGGCAGTTCCACGGAGAACTCCGCGTTTCAGACGACATTAAATCCCTGGGATACCACTCGGATTCCCGGGGGGTCTTCGGGCGGTTGCGCAGCGAGTGTTTCGGCCGGGGAATGTTTCGCGAGCATCGGCTCGGACACAGGCGGTTCAATCCGTCAACCAGCGGCCTTGTGTGGGTGTGTGGGTGTCAAACCGACCTATGGGCGGGTATCTCGGTTCGGGTTGGTGGCCTTCGCATCGTCGCTCGATCAGATTGGTCCGTTTACGCGGGACGTGCGTGATGCCGCGCTGCTCACTCAGGTGTTGAGCGGCTACGACCGTCGGGATTCCACAAGTATTCCGCAGGCGGTACCGTCCTATATCGAGAGTCTGACGGGCGACCTGCGGGGCATGAAGATCGGGTTGGTGAAAGAATTCATGGTGGGTGGACTGGATCCAGCGGTGGATGAGGCGGTAACGGCGGCGGTTCGGAAAATTCAGTCGCTTGGAGCCGAGGTGGTCGAGGTGTCACTCCCACACTCCGAATATGCGGTGGCGACGTATTATATTATCGCGACGGCGGAGGCGTCCTCGAACTTGGCGCGATTTGACGGCATCCGGTACGGGGCACGGGTGGACGGGGCGGATCCGATGGAGTTGAACAGCCGGACCCGGGGGGCGGGATTTGGTCCGGAGGTGAAGCGGCGGATCATTCTTGGCACCTACGTATTGAGCAGCGGGTACTACGATGCTTATTATCTGCGGGCTCAGAAAGTGCGGACCCTGATCCGGAATGATTTTCTGAAGGCGTTTGAAAAAGTGGATGCGATTGTCAGTCCAACGACGCCGACGGCGGCATTCAAGGTCGGGGAGAAGGCGGCTGATCCATTGCAGATGTACCTCAGCGACATCTTCACAATTTCTTGCAACCTTTCGGGCATTTGTGGGATGAGTGTGCCGTGTGGGTTTACGGCGTCGCCGAAGCTTCCCATTGGGTTGCAGATACTCGGGAAGCCCTTTGGCGAGAAGACAATGTTCCGTCTGGCTCATGCGTACGAGCAGAGCACCGGGTGGCATCGGGAGTGGTGTCCGGAATCCGAGATTGCCAATGCCTCGTGAGGAGACGCTCAGCCTCAACAATTAAGCAATGAAAAGCAGGTTGGAAAAAGCGAATTCCCCTGACCGGCTGGCGTTGGGTGTATGACAAAAATCTTCACGAGTTCCAGCATCACCCCCGTTACTCCTGCAAACGGGTCGATGCCTTGATCGAGCTCTTCCCGACCGGAGCCACGCGGTAGGATTCGCACGCGAAGCCGCGAAGCAAAGCAGAGCCGGCTCGGGCAACAACGTCGGTAGGGATCTGACTCGATTCGGATGTTGTTACCGCTGGGCACTCGAGAACGGCGATTCCAAGGCCTGGCAGCCGCAGGGTGCCGGATCCGTTGACAGATAACATGTCCCGACCGGGACATTTTATGTGTAGCAATGACCAATCTCCAGGCCCAGCGCATCGGCGCCGGGAAGCGGGCAATGGAGGGAACGGAGTCTCGGAGCGATTCGAGGAGAAACGCAAATTGCCGGGGGGGAAGAACCGCGGATTCACACGGATTGACGCGGATCAGGGGAAGCCGTCGACTCTCACCTTTTGAGTGAGCGTCCGGAATCAGTCTTTATCGGCGTTCATCCGCGGTTCCAAACTCCGGTTAATTGAATTACAGGAATATCCAGGCAGAGGGCTTGGTGAGGCGATTTATTGAAGGAGTGCGGTGCGCTAGGAGAGAAACAAATCATTCCTTGGGAAAGTATGTCTCGCTGCTTCGGTCCTTGATTAGGGATACCAGCACGCAGAATATGTTCCTCTATTCGATGCCATCCGCCTGGGCGGATGTGAAAATATGGCGCGAAGGCAACAACGGCGGGATAACTTTCGGCCTCGGGGACAGCAACGCTCCCATCACGATCGCCGACGCGACCCTGCAGATCTCGTATTATCGCACTCTGCGATCTGACAACCCGACCCGGCGGAGAGACCTTGAGGTAAAGGTGCGCTGGTGGACGATGTCCTGTCTCCTTGAGAATTGCCTCTGGCGAGACGTGCCGGGGACGGAAGGCCAAAGCAACTACCTCGTGCCGCCATCCGGTCTGCCATCATTTTTCCGATTAATGAGAGTGAGGTGAGTGAGGCGGTGGAGTGAACCGGTGCTCGATCGAACTCGGTGAGGGCCCGAGTGCTCGTGCTTGCGGAAATTCGCAGGACGGGGATATTCGGTCTGCTCCACTACGAAACGACGTTCCATGACGCCACCGATCCTTACACCGAGCGATGACAGTTCGACGGCTTGCCGGAGTTTTGCTGCGGAAAAGTATTCCCGCCGGCATCTGATCCAGGTGGGGGGAATGGGGCTGCTTGGGTTGAACCTGCCGGGTTTGTTGCGGGCGGCGGCGGTGACCGCTGCCGGCGGCACGCGGGCACCCAAGGCCAAGGCGAAATCCGTCATCTTTCTTTATCAATTTGGCGGGCCGAGTCATTTGGAAACGTTTGACATGAAGCCCGATGCACCCGAGGCAATCCGTGGGCCACACCGGGCGATGGGCACCAATGTCGATGGAATACAGATTGCAGAACGGTTGCCGCGGATGGCGAAGGTGATGGACAAAGTGTGCTTGATACGTTCGGTGCATCATTCGATGCAGAACCATAATTCCGCCTCGTATTATGCGCTGACGGGACATGCGCCCCCCGTGGACGATATTCGACTGCGGGACACGCTCGATTTGAGTCCCGCCTACGGTTCCGTGGTGGACGCGCTTGCGCCGACAAGTGGTGAATTGCCGGGGTTCGTGGCCTATCCGCACGTGATGCGGGATGGGTCGGTGACTCCCGGACAGCACGCAAGCTTTCTGGGCAAGATTCATGATCCGCTCTTGATCACCCGCGATCCCAATGCGGCTGACTTTTCACTCCCTGAATTGAGCCTGCCCGCCGGGATGACGATCGAGCGGCTTTCCACCCGGCGCGAGTTGCAGAAGGTGATTGATGCACAAAGCCGGATGTTGGACACGGCGTCCGCGGCGAAGGGGCTTGATTCCTACTATGACAAGGCCCTCGCGATGTTGCACAGCTCTCGGTTGCGTGAAGCGTTCAACGTGGGGGCGGAGTCTGAGAAGGTGCGCGATTCGTACGGTCGCAGCACCTACGGCCAGGGCTGTCTGCTGGCCCGGCGCCTGGTCGAATCGGGTGTGCGGTTCGTGAGCGTCTATTTTGATGCGAGCATCGGAGGGCAGACCACGACGAGTGGCGGGTGGGACACGCACGGCTTCAACAACACTCGCATGTTTCCAATCATCGAACAGCGGCATCTGCCGATCACCGACCAAACGTTGCCGACGCTCCTCACGGATCTCGACGAGCGGGGTCTGCTGGAGACCACACTGGTGGTGTGGATGGGCGAATTTGGACGGACGCCCAAAATCAATGCCAACGTCAGCCGCGATCATTGGCCGTCATGTTATACGGTGTTGCTTGCGGGGGGTGGAGTGAAACGCGGTTATGTCCACGGCGCTTCCGATCGCAATGGGGCGTATCCCGAGCGGGATGGTGTGAGGCCGGACGATCTGGCGGCAACAATGTTTCATTTGCTCGGGATCAATCCTCATACCGAAGTAATGAATGCCCAGAACCGGCCGATCCCGATTGCCGAAGGACAACCGATTGCGGGAGTTCTTGCATGATTGTGATGCGAGGGTGGGGCCGATTTATTCGGCGTGGCCCGGTCGAGGTGCGCTGGCGGCGGCTGACGGTGCTGCTGCTAGCTGTCCTGGTTGTCCCAATCTCCCGGGCGGCCGAAATTGTTCCGGGGGTGGGGACTTTGGACCCTTGGATCCTACTTCCTTCGACCTCGGTCACCGTGGTTGTCAGCGGGATGAATCTCGAAAGTGTGACCGGGCTTTGGACTTCATTTCCGGCGGAAATCTCCGGTATGGGGCGGGCGACCAACGACACTCTGACATTCCAGATCACTCCGAGATTGACCGGCCAAGCGGCGATAGGTTTGTGGTCCATCGAAGGTACCAACGGTCGTGGCGAAGAGCGTCTGGTGGGATTTGATTCGATCCCAACGGTCACGGCAGCGGCCGACCGGACGGTGCGAACGAATGCCCAGATATTGGTTGGACCGATTGCGGTGGATGCTCGATTTACGGCTTTGAAGTCCGATTGGTATCGCGTCCCGGTGTTGGCGGGGGACGCGTGGGTGATCGAAGTCGTTTCCCGCCGGATCAATTCACCCGCCGACCCTTTCCTGAGGATTTACGATCCGCAGGGTCATCGGGTGACATTTGTGGAGGACACGCCTGGTTTGGGCGGGGATGTGCGCTGGCGGTTGACCGCGGTGGAAACGGGGGATTTTCTGGTAGAAGTGCGCGATTCCGCCTGGGGCGGAGGGACAGCCTATCGCTATCGGATGCGTGTGAGTCACGAGAAGTGGGAGGGTATGGAGCATTGGTGGTTGCCAGAATGTTGCCGCCCAGAACTCCCGATCGCCGAAGAAGTGGAACCGAACGATCGCACGAAAGAAGCCCAGGTGATCCCGACCATTCCGGGACGGGTGCGGGGGAGATTTTCCAAGCCGGGCGACCGTGACACCTACCGGTTAGAGTCGGGGTTCGATGGTTGGGTTACCGTGTTGGGGCGCACCCGGAGCCTGGGTTCGCCGGCCGAGTTGCGGCTACGATGGCGGGATTCAACTGGCAAGATTGTTGCCGAGAACGGATTGACGGAGGGTGACGAGGGGCGATTGAAGCGCCGGTTGCAGAAGGAGGAGTCGATGTCGTTGGAGGTGCTTGAACTTAACGGCGGAGGAGGGCCGGAATACCGCTATGAATTGGAATGGGTACCAGGTTCTCCGGTGGTCGTGACTGCGGACGCCAAGAATCTGGTGTGCGCTCCGGGCAAGACGGCGGATCTGAAGCTCAAGGTTCAGGCGGGTGATTTTAAAGGCCGTCTAGCACTGTCGGTGGACGGAATTCCTGCGGTGATTACTCCCGGGGAGATCGGAACAGAACGGGAAGCCTCGGTGACGCTGAAGCTTCCCGAAACGATTCGAGCTGGGACGACCCATTGGTTCCGGGTAAGTGTCCGCGGTGACTCGGGACAAACTGCTTTTACCAACTCGGTCGAAACCTCGCCCGGTTGGCGAAAACTTTGGTCGCACGGACTTGCGCCGCCGGGCCGTTTGGACGGATGGTTTCGGCTGGATGTTCGATAATGGAACTTGTGGGTGTTGCAGGGGCTAGATCATCCCCGATTTTTGAATTCCAGTGAAGCATATCCTCATTGTTCGGCTTAGCGCCATTGGTGATGTCGTCATGGCGTCGGCCATACTTCCGGCACTGCGCAGAACGTACCCGGACGCACGAATCGCCTGGCTGGTCGAATCGGTGGCGGCGCCACTCCTGGATGGGCATCCTCTGCTGGATCGCGTCATCTGCTGGCCCCGCAGTCATTGGGTTAAACTTCTCAAGGCAGGGCGTTTGATAACGCTCGGCCGGGAGGTGTCCTCCTTCGTCAGCCGATTGCGCGCGGAACGGTTTGATGCGGCATTCGACTTGCAGGGCCTTTTTAAGAGCGGCATTTGGACTTATTTGAGCGGCGCTCCTCAACGCATCGGATTGCGTTCATCCGAAGGGAGTCAGTGCTTGATGACCCGAGTTATTAAGCGCGGTCCGGCCACCTTCCGTATTGGGGCCGAGTATCTACATTTTGCCCTCGAACTGGGCCTTGACGTGCGGGATTTTCCTCTGAGCATGCCCGCAACCGAAAAAGCGACGCGGGAGATCAGCGAGGTCTTGCACGAACGCGGCATCCGTTCACCCTTCATCGTGATTTGTCCGTTTACAACCCGCCCGCAAAAGCACTGGTTTGACGCACACTGGGTTCGCTTTGCGCAGGAAGCGCGGCGGGCGCTCAACATGCCTCTGGTCATGCTCGGAGGATCCCGTGACACGGATCACGCCATTCGATTGCAGCAGCAGATCCCGTTTGTTCAGACGCTAACTGGCAAAACAACGCTGCCGCAGGCGGTGGCTTTGGTCTCTCAAGCCCGAGGACTCTTGGGTGTCGACACGGGCCTGACCCATCTGGGGATAGCGCAGGGAATTCCGACCGTCGCTCTCTTCGGTTCAACGCGCCCTTATACCCACACGACGCGCGCCAATGCCACCGTGCTTTATGAATCCATGGCGTGCTCACCCTGTCGTCGTCGCCCCACCTGCGCGGGAGCCTTCACCTGTATGGCGCAACTGACGCCCGACCGGGCACTGCTGGCGTTGCAGGACATGATGAGTGCAGTATGAAAGTGGTCCACGTCGAGACAGGTCGCCACCTCTACGGCGGGGCATTGCAGGTCGCCTATTTGTTGCGGGGTCTCCGCGATCAATACCCCGGCGTGGAAAGTGTGCTCGTATGCCCGCCGGAGAGTGCGATTGCGGTCGCCGCTCAGGACTATGCGCACAGAATTGTATGCCTACCCATGAGGGGGGATCTGGACGTTAAGTTTGTGTTTGGGCTCAAGCGAATCTTGCGGGCGGAGCGCCCGAACATTTTGCACCTTCATAGCCGTCGGGGCGCTGATCTTTGGGGTGGCATCGCAGGGCGTTGGTGTAGGATTCCAACACTGTTAACGCGGCGAGTCGACAACTCAGAGCCCCGTAGTTGGGTGGCGATCAAGTATCGAATGTATAATCACGTCGCCGCGATATCGAATGGTATACGTGATTTGTTGCTCGATCAGGGGCTGAGGTCCAACAAAGTCACGTGTGTCCACAGCGCCACGGACACCGATCAGTATCATCCGGGCGGTGATCGCCGATGGTTCAACCAGGAGTTTGGACTGACTTCAGACCATGTCGTTGCCGGCGTCATTGCACAATTGATCGATCGCAAGGGTCATCGTTTCTTATTTGATGCTTTGCCCAACCTGGTCAGACGCCATCCCGAAGTTCGCGTTTTGATCTTTGGCAAAGGCCCCATTGAGCAGAAGTTGCGCCGGCACGTTGCGCGATTGTCATTAAATTCGTATGTAATATTTGCGGGCTTTCGCCCGGATATGGATCGAATTTTGCCTTGTTTGGATCTTGTCGTTCACCCGGCCTTGATCGAGGGCCTTGGGGTATCCTTGTTGCAAGCTTCCGCCTGCGAAGTACCCATCATTGCCTCGAATGCAGGCGGGATGCCGGAAGTGGTGTGCGACGAGCACAATGGCCTGCTCGTTCCGAGTGGTGACAGCAACGCGTTAGAGGGTGCCATGGATCGCCTCATTCCGGATGCGGCCCTTCGTCAAAGGATGGGTCGAAACGGCCGGGTGCTCGTCCGACAAAAATTCAGCATCTCCCAGATGACGGCCGGAAATCACAAAATATATGAACGTCTGCTGACTCAGTAACCTAGTGCCATCCGAAATCTCCCCACCATGAACTCGAAAAATTCCCGCTTCTCACCCGTCCTCGGCTTCACACTGATTGAACTGCTTGTGGTGATCGCGATCATCGCAATTCTTGCCGGCATGCTTTTGCCGGCGCTCGGGAAGGCGAAGGCCAAGGCGTTGCAGGTCAATTGCACCAGCAACCTCCGGCAACTCGGGTTGGCGCACTTCACCTACGTCAACGAGGGCGGTCGCCTCCTGCCCTACACGCCGCCCGATGGGAATAATCTGTGGCTTTCCACGCTGATGAAATTCCAGGCCAACGTGCACAAGATTCGATATTGCCCGTCCAGTCGCGAGCCGATCAAGCGCATCGCGCGCAATCCGGCCAACCCGGATTACGGGACGGCGGATGAGACCTGGATTTGGCGCACCAATGGCAACAATGGCTACCAGGGGAGCTATTCACTCAATGGCTGGCTTTACTGGCCTGCGAGTCTACCTGAGAACAAGTGCTTCAAGAATGAGGCAGGGATCTTAAACCCCACGTTGACTCCGGTGTTCGGCGATGCGATGTGGGTTGATGCCTGGCCCGAGCCGACGGATTTACCGGCGCGGGACCTTTACATCGGCGACGGCGTCGCGGGCGGTCTGGGACGCTACATGATTGCCCGGCATGGCGGTCGCGGGACCGTGCGTTCGGCATTCAAGGTTGCTGCCGGCGAACGGCTGCCGGCGGGGATCAACCTCGTGTGCGCCGACGGCCACGTTGATTTCGCGCGCCTCGACACGCTTTGGAAGTATAACTGGCACAAGGCCTGGGTGCCACCGGCACAGCGGCCGAATTGACCGGGCCGCGGCTCAGTAGAAACTGTGGGCATTACCCGAGTAGGTATGGCGCAGGGTGCCTCGCGGGTGAGTTTCAACGTGGCCGTCGGCCCACAGCGTATTGACGGAATCAACGCGTCCCGAATAGGGATGGGCGGCCACGGCCTTGTTGATGTCGGGTTTGCTGTCGGTGCCTTGAATGCAAATGTCGGTGAGGATCGGACGTTGCGATGCGCGCGCATCGCCCCCTTGACGCGGCCACCCATTGGGGGAATTAATGCCGCCGGGAACGTCTCCGACTTTGAGTGGGACGGGGAAATATTGGCCGCCGCCGACGGAGCGCGGAACCCACCAACTGTGGGAGAGGATTGCGAAGTATCCGTAGGTCCGTTGGAAATAAAGAAGGAGATCTGCCGGCTTGCTGATCGATGCACCGTTGTATTTTGTTTTGAACCAAGTATTTGCCTCCATGTAATCGTTTGGCCGCACGGGGCAGAACCACATGGGAACATTGAGCCCAAACGGCTCCAAAGCCGGGATCATATTGGTCGGAACATCCCAGGGATTGAGTCCAGTGGCTCCCATTTCCCAAGTGGGCAGAACATCCCGATTGTCGGTGGTATACATCGTTACGGCGATGCCCCACTGACGGTAGTTGGAGGTGCAATTGACGACTTTGGCGCGAAACTTGGCCTTACCCAAAGCCGGCAGGAGCATGCCGGCAAGAATCGCGATGATGGCGATCACAACCAATAGTTCGATGAGCGTGAACGCCGCCTTGCGTGTCGCGGCACCCTTCAACGGCGCAATGGAAAATTGTCTCATGATACAGAAATGGATGGGAACGTTGGCGGCTCGGCAATCAGAAATTCGGCAAGTCTCGTTTCCACAAAAAGCTGATGGTCCGACACGCTTTGGATTTCTTGTCGCTCTGTCAAGGATCTATTCAAGCGCAGGGACAGTCGAATGGGACTGAGAATTCGCAAGGGTACCGGAAGCATCACCGGTTTCCCGGCTCCTTGGTTTCCAGTATCGCCGCGGGTGCCTTTGCAAACCCTCGGGAAACCACCGTCCTCCCCAGCGCCGCCGCGCCGACTCTCAGCCATCAATTCCATCCGCATGCACGGCCCAATTGGTAGGTCAGAAATGCGAGAACCCAGGCAAGCCCGGTCATATACGCCAATTGAAACAAGGGCCACTTCCACGAATTTGATTCACGCCGCATCACGACGACGGTGCTGACGCACTGCAGTGCAAAAACATAAAAGACCATCAGAGTAATACCGGTCAATGGAGTGTATACCGGTCTGCCGTCGGGCCATTTCTCGGCCTTGAGAGTGTTGGCGAGATTGGCAACGGACGGGGATCCCGCCTTTTCATTTTCGACGTTATAGACCACGGACAGGGTGCTTACGAAGACTTCGCGGGCGGCGAACGAGGCGATGATTCCGATGCCGATCTTCCAATCAAACCCCAATGGAATAAGCACGGGTTCGATGAAACGTCCGGCGCGTCCGGCGAAGCTTTGGCGCATCTGATCCGTGGGTCGGTCGGTTTCCGCGGCTGGGCTCCCGCTGATTTTAGGATACGACACGAGGAACCAGAGGAGGATGTTGATAGCGAGAATGACAGTGCCAGCTCGGCGCAGAAATAACCGGGATCGCTCCCACATGTGTCGGAATAGCACCAGCAGGGAGGGGCGCTTATAGGGGGGCAATTCCAGAATCATGGGCGAGGGTTCACCGCGCAAGAGGGTTCGCTTGAAGACCCAGGCCATTCCGAGGGCGCCGGCGATGCCCAGCAGATACATTCCGAGCAACGTGAGGCCCGGCAGGCCGAAAATCCCGAAGAGACGTCGGGTCGGAATGCAGGCGGCGATGAGCACGGTATATACCGGCAGGCGCGCGGAACAGCTCATGAGCGGGGCGATGAGCATGGTGACGAGACGATCTTTCGGCGAGTCGATGGTTCGCGTGGCCATGAGACCGGGAATGGCGCACGCGAACGAGGATAACATCGGGATGAAGCTTTTTCCGTGCAGACCCACCCGCGACATCAGGCGGTCCATCAGGAACGCGGCGCGCGCCATATAGCCCGTATCTTCGAGAACACTCAGGAAGAGGAAGAGGAAGCAAATCTGGGGAAGGAAGGTGATGACGGAGCCGACGCCCTGGATGATTCCGGAGCTGAGAAGCGACGTAAAATCGCCGGGTGGAAGGGAGCTTTCGACCCAGCTGGAGAGAGCGTTGACGCCGGCTTCGAGCCAGCTCTTGGGCAATTCGGCAAAGGTGAATAGACTTTGAAACATCAACCCCATGATGAGAACAAAGATCAACAACCCCCAGACACGGTGGGTCAGGACGCGGTCGAGCCGATCGGAGAGTGTTTCGCCGGGCGGGGATGTTTCGGTGGTGACCGCCATCTGGATTGCGGCGGCCCGGGCATAGCGGGCCTCAATTGCCGCACTCCGCCAATCCACACCGGCGGCTTCCAGCCGATTTCGGGCGGCGGCAATCGCGAAGGCGATGGTTTCGGGGTATTTCCCGGCATGGGTATTGAGGACGCGGTCGTCACTGAGGAGGAGAACGGCCTCCGCCATCGCCAGTCGCTTCCGTTCCGGGAGCTCGGTCTCCAGCAGGGACTCGATGCTCTCTGCCTCCTTGCCAAAGGATTCGGTAAGTTCCGTGAAAGAACGGGGTTCTGGGAGAGGTCCGGCACGATGAGTCTCGTGGTCGAGGGCCGTTCGCAGGGCGGGGAGGCCTTCTCCAGTGCTGGCCACGATTGGGAAAACGGGAATACCGAGGGCAGCACTCAAACTGGGCACATTGAGTTCGAGGCCGTTTTCCCGAGCCACATCCACCATGTTCAAGACGACCCATGTCGGGTGACCCAATTCGATCACCTGCGTGGCATAGTAGAGATTGCGCTGCAAGTTGGAGGCGTCGACGACCACCAGAACCAAATCGGGCTCGGGTACCTCGGGAAGCTGTACAAAGAGGACATCGCGTGCGATCTGTTCATCGGGCGACTGTGGGCTGAGGCTATAGGTTCCTGGCAGATCGAGGAGACGGACCGGGCGTTGACTGGTAAGCCCCAGGATGGTGCCCTCTTTGCGTTCGACCGTGACACCGGCATAATTACCGACCCGGGCGCGCAGTCCGGTCAAAGAATTGAATAGGGTCGTCTTACCGCAATTTGGATTGCCGGTGAGCACGACTCGGAGCGGGGACGCCGCCTTGCTTGCGATCGCCATGATCAAGAATTCACGCGGAGCAGGACGAGGTCCGCTTCATGTTTCCGAAGCGAAAGATGGTACCCGCGGACCTTAATCTCGACGGGATCTCCTAATGGGGCGAAGCGGACTAGTTCGATGGGGGTGCCGACAAGAACACCCATTTCGAGGAGTCGAGAGCGGTGTTCAGCGGGAATTCGGATTTCGACCACGACACCGCGGGTTCCGGGCGTCAGGGAAGAGAGAGGTCGTGGAGGAGTCACGGATTCTGGGACGGTGGATTTCATACAGATCCCTCGGTGTCGGGGTTCGCTGGCGATCGGTCGTCATTCCGCGCCCCTAGGCGGCGAGGGACGCGTGCAATGGAGAACCGTGCGGTAGGCCGCGGATGGGCTCGACCAGGATGCATTCAGCAAGCTTCGCACTGAGTCCCAGGCGGGAATTGCATACTTGGCACAACAGGTTGCTCTGGAGAGTAATAACCTTAACGCGTTGATCTTCTCCAAAACCCATTTCCCGCAGCCGCTGATTGACGTCCGGAGCGGCGATCAGGCGTCGGACGATCACGGTGGTGCCCGCTCGCACCCGGTTTAGGGGACAAAGCTCCGGCACCGGGCATCGGACCGGTTGGCAATGTGGAATTGGGCATTCGTCCGCCACGGTTGTAAGGTTAGAGGTTCCTAGGATGGTTCTGCAAGGGGTGCCTGTGTCGGCAGATTGCGATCCGTTGTCGATGGCTTGTGGCCGATGAGCAGAGATTGGCAGCTTCTCCTTGTCCGACGACGGCATCTTTGCGGGAATGGGGGACATGGCATCACCGCGAATCGTTTTCATGGGAACCGCCGAGTTGGCTGCCACGGTGCTGTCTGCCGTCGCCGCGCGCCCGGCGGGACCGCTGGTGGCTGTGGTTAGCCAGCCGGATCGGCCGAAAGGTCGGGATCTTGTGATGCAGTCGACGCCGGTTAAGATGGAAGCCGAGCGACTCGGATTGGTGGTCTTGCAGCCCGAAAAAGCCCGGGATCCGGCTTTCGTCGAGGAACTGAGGCAACTCCAGCCAGATCTCATTTTGGTCGCCGCCTACGGGCAAATTCTTCCAAGGATTCTACTCGAATTGCCTCGTTGGGGATGCCTCAACGTCCATACGTCCCTGCTCCCTCAGTACCGTGGGGCTGCGCCGATTCAGTGGGCTCTTGCGAATGCCGAAACGGAGACGGGCGTAACCATAATGCGGATGGATATCGGGCTGGATACGGGACCGATCCTTGCGGCACGGACGACGGAAATTCGAGACGACGACACGGGTCAAACCTTGCACGATCGTCTGGCTCGGATCGGGGCGGAGTTATTGGTGGAGACAATCCCGGGTTACCTGGCGGGAACCATTGTGCCGCAGGCGCAGGAGAACGCACTTGCGACGGTGGCTCGAAAGATCACAAAGGAGGACGGGCGGATGGATTGGACCCAGCCAGCGGAGGTGCTTTGGCGGCGGCTGCGAGCGTTCACGCCCTGGCCGGGGGCTTTTGCCTTTTTGCCGGCGGAGCCCAAACCCCGCATGATCAAGGTCTTGAGCGCCGAACCCGTCAACGGGACCGGAATGCCTGGGGAAGTTTTGCAGGCAGACAAGGGAGGAATTGTGGTGAGTTGTGGGGTGGGCGCCCTTCGGATCACGGCGTTGCAGCCCGAGGGAGGGCGCCGTTTGACGGCGGGAGAATTTCTTGCGGGGCATCTGGTAACGCAGTTCCGTTGAACTAGGAAGAAGGCGCAGTTCATCACGGTGGACGACTGGCGTGAACAGCGTTGGTAGCGGGCGGGCAACTTCCGGTATGGAGTGGCAACTCAGTCTTCGCAATTCCGCCCAGCCTCTCCCGAACGAGAATCCCAATGCGGCTCTTGGGAAAATGTCTTTGGACTCTTTGTCGCGGAACAGGCGTTGATTATCTCGTTATTTTAACTCATCCCACGGGCGGAGAATCCACGTGGACACATCGTGCAGCTGTCGTTCCGCGCCACTCGTTGCCGTCGCATAGCGCCGTTCGATGTCACGCAAGTGTTTCACCCGGTCGAGATAGGGTTGCATACGTTCTGCTGGCCACTTCTCACGTGCGGCCTGCTGCTTGAGGTCAGAGGGCAGGTGCAGCTTGGGCGGCTTGAACCAATCCGCTTCATGGAACCAGCAGTCCTGCAGAAACAGCACGTCTTGAATCCTTTGGAAGTCGGTGTTCGCGCCGAAGAGTTCGCGACCCAGGATATCGTGGAACGCGCTGTCGGTGAGCGCGGGTTGGCGGGTCCATTCGCGATAGGCTATCCGGTTCAGGCGCACGGGTAGTTCGTTCAACGGCATCTCGCCATCGTGCAGCCACGCCATGTGAAAGGGCTTCAGCCGGGGATTATGGCTGCCGGGTGGTCCATCAATGCAACTGAACGGTTCGCAGGATGCGATGTAGCCGCTCAGGCCGCGCTGCCGGGCGAGGCGCGCGCCGTCGCGGATCTTCGGCGGCGTGCCGATGGTTAGGCCGTCGTTCCAATACACGCTGCTGCGGGCCTGCTTTGCGAGTTCATCGTGAATGGGCGCGCTGTGTGGTGTAAAGAAGAGTGACCACCGCGGATCGAACTTCTGCCGCGCGCCGCTCACGCCGAACTGCGGCACCTGGCCCGTGGAAAAGTAGCGCGGGTAAACGAAGATCAACGCATCGCTCTTCGCTAGCCACACCGCGTCGGAAATCTGGCGGACGAAGGCATATTCGTGGTCGAAGAATTTTCCGTGGCAATCCGCGCAGTAGCAAATCGCGTAGTCGGAGGATTCAATCAGCAGTCCGTCGGCGTTGGGATAGAACTCAAAGAACATTTCGCGCACATAGTCGCGCATGAATTTTTGCGACGCTTCCTTGGCTGGGCACAGGTTGTAACCCCACGCGTGCAATCCCCAAAAGTTCGCCGGCTGGCCGTTCTTCTGTGTGGCCTTCAACTCCGGATGTTCGAGCGGAAGCTGGTTGACGCCGTCGTAGGCAAAGGGTGTGAACCCCAGTACCACCTTGATCCCCTTGGAGTGTGCGTAATCGATCAGTTCGTGCGCATAATCGCGATCCACATTCTTGTGATCCGCATTGTAGCGCCAGGTGATGGGAAAGGACTTGGAACGGAAGCCGCCCGCCGTCCACAGGAAAAGGAAGTTCGCGCCATCCTCCTTCATCGAGTCGATCATCTGTTTCCACTCCGGCAGTCCGAACGTGGGCATGCGCATGAACGTGGTGTAATACCCGCGGATGGCGAACGGCCCGTTCGTCGCGGCCATTGCCGTGAGGGCACTCATTAACAGGACGAGAAAATGGAAGGTGCGTTTCATGCGATTTGAGAGCCGAAGGGCGCTGACGCCTGCCCGCCGGGAAGACTCCCTCGGAGACAACCGTCGACACACGCCGCGGCGCAACGGACAACGGTAGCTCAAGCCTGTTACGAGTCGAACTCTCCGATGCTCAGTTGCTCGCCAAGATCGTCAAGTTCTATGGCAAGAAGGGGATCCTGACGACACTCGCTCAGGAGGGTTTAACGCTGCGGGGTACGATTGACCCGGACATTCGAGAGTCCGTGGTGAGCCGGATGGGCGACGTTTCCGCGTTCATGAAGGAGCTGAAACAGCGGTTTAGTCGGTGGTATAACAAGACCACGGGACGATTTGGGACGCTCTGGGC
>CAMDJH010000146.1 GCA_945900455.1 Akkermansia muciniphila | reverse complement strand
CTCCGTCCAGCCTTCTGGCTGACCACAATCTCTTCGCAATCTCAGCGCATTTTTTATCTCATCTTACTGTCACTCGAGAAAACCACCCTTTCCGTGAGATGCACCCCCCCTCGATCTCATCCGCGATGTGCCGGACCGCCCCGCCGAGGAGTGATGCCGGAGACAGAGAATCCGCCGGGAACAGCTCGACAGTTGACCGGCCGATTCTCCGGGGGATAGCGTTCGGCCCATGCTCTCTCGCAATTTCTGGATCTCGCTCGTTCCCGGACTGTTCATTGCCACGCTGGTTTCGAACTGTGCGACCAGCCCGCGCGGCACCGCCCGCTGGCCTCTTCGCGCACTCGTGATCACGGGAGGTTGCTGCCACAACTATCCCATGCAGGCGCAGGCGCTCGCGGCCGCAATGTCAAGCCACGCCTCCGTAAACTGGACCGTGATCGACGAGGGCGGCGCGGGGACGCGGGCCATGCTGCCCTTCTATGACAACCCGAATTGGGCGAAAAATTATGACGTCGTCGTGCACAACGAATGCTTTGCCGACACCGATTCCCCCGACTACATCCGCAAAATTACGACCGTCCATCGCGCCGGAGTTCCTGCGGTGGTGATCCACTGCGCAATGCACACCTACCGCGCGGCGAAAATGGATGATTGGCGGGAATTTCTTGGCGTCACGAGCCGCCGGCATGATCACCAAAGCCGGTACCCGGTTACCCGGGTACAACCCAACCATCCGATTCTGGCCGGGGTACCCGAAGGGTGGGTGACGCCGAAGGACGAGTTGTATGTGATCGAAAAGCTATGGCCCAATGCGCAGGCTCTGGCGACATCCGTCAGCGAACTGGATGGCAAGGTGTACCCGGTTGCCTGGATCAATCAGTACGGCAGCGCGCGAGTCTTTGGCACCACGTATGGCCATTCCGAGGACACTTTTCGGGATCCGATCTACTTGGACATGCTCTGCCGCGGCGTACTTTGGGCGGCCGGCGCACCGGTTAAATAGGCGCGGCCAAACTGCGGCCGATAACGCAACTCTCGCTCGAGGATGGCAGCGATGTACTCATGTGTTCCGGGAAAATCCATGCGGGCGAGAAATGCCGAACTGTTGGTTGCTCCGTTATCCTTCATCCAGCGCAGGACGTTGGCACGACCGGCGTTGTAGTCCGCGAGTGCAAAGACGTAGGGATTGTCGGTGTGCGGGTAGCGTTTCACCGCCTTTGAGAGGTAGTAGCACCCCGCCTGGGTGTTGGTCGCCGGATCCAAGACTTGCTCGTGCGTGAAGTCGCGGAATCGCCGGGTATCCGCCCACTCCTGGGCTGCAACCTCCGTCAATTGCATCAATCCAATCTCTCCGGCGCGACCACGGGCATTCGCATTGAATCGACTCTCACGCCAGATCATGGCCTTTACTAGCGAAGGAGGAAGTTGATGCTGGCTCGCGGCAGTCCGAATGATCCGGTCATATCGGTTTTCCAACCGCTGCTGCGATCGAATCATGAAAATGGCGAGACTCGCACCACCGAGGACGAGCAATACGATGACGATGAAGATTAGCCAGCGACGATTCACAGCGGAACGAGAGATTGGATTGTATTCCAGGAATTGAAATTTGAAATTCACCCGATGATCGCGCGAGTCACCCTCGAAATCGCGCTCCGCAAGGAGTTCGACTATTCCGTGCCGGCAGAACTCGCGGCCGACGTGACGATCGGTACGCGGGTCAAAGTCCCTTTCGGCCCCCGACTTGTCAGCGGCGTGGTCACCGATCTGCCCGAGACGTCGCCTCACACCAACCTCAAAGCCATCGCCTCCATTCTGGGAGTTCGAGGTCTGATCACCCCCCGGGTCCTGGCACTCGCACGCTGGATTGCGACCTACTATTGCTGCCCGGTCGAAATCGCGCTGAAAAGTGTCCTTCCCGATGCGGTCCGGAAGGAGGACGCCGGGTGGCGGGAACGGCTCCATGTATACCTGATTCCCCAGCCGACCGGAATGCCGAAGCTAACCCAGCGACAGCAGGACATCTGGAAAATACTCGAGGAATGGAGGGAAATGTCCCTGCAGGACCTGCTGCGTCTCGGAGAGACCACGTCGGAAACGATTCGCCGGCTCGAGGAAAAGGGGTTGCTACGGATCGCCCCCCGGGTCGATGAACGGGATCCCTACGGCCGTGAGCAAATCCTGCCGACGCAACCGCTCCAATTGAATCCGGAGCAGGCGCACGCTTTGGCCGCCATCGTGTCAGCCCTGGATGATCGTGCCCCCACCGCAGCCGGGGCGGGGCCCAAACCCGTTGCGGACTTCCCGGACACACAACCCGGGGCCAAGCGAAAACGTCCGACCAACCCAGGCACGCTCCTACTCCACGGCGTGACTGGATCCGGAAAGACAGAGGTTTATCTTCAGGCACTGGCGCATTGTCTCGGGCGCGGACAGGGCGCGATTGTGTTGGTGCCGGAAATTTCTCTGACGCCACAGACCGTGGAACGGTTCAAAGCCCGGTTCAACACGGGCCCTCACGCCACGCTCGTGGCCGTCCTTCATTCGCATCTTTCATCGGGAGAACGTCATGACGAGTGGCACAAGATTCGTCAGGGCCGTGCTCGGATTGTCATTGGTGCCCGCTCCGCGATTTTCGCACCCGTGGATCGCCTCGGACTCATCATCGTGGACGAGGAACACGAACATTCGTACAAGCAGGAAGAAGCCCCTCGCTATCATGCGCGCGACGTCGCCGTGGTGCGCGGCATGCAGGAGGACGCCATCGTGGTACTGGGCTCAGCCACGCCGTCCATGGAAAGCTATTACAATGCCCGGAGCGGGAAATACACCCTGCTGGAAATGCCGTCTCGCGTGACCGATCTGAAAATGCCGGTGGTGCGGATCGTGGACTTGCGGGAGGAAAGCCGGCGAGCCAAGGGGGGAGCTCCGGCAATCTTTTCGCAGCCCTTGAAGGAAGCAATCACCCAACGCCTCGAGCGAAGTGAGCAAACCATCCTGTTTCTGAATCGCCGCGGATATTCGACCTCGCTGCAATGTTCTAAATGCGGCTACGTGGCCGGGTGTCCGAATTGCAGCGTGGGCCTCACATTTCATCGGCAGGCACAAAAGTTGATGTGCCACATCTGCGGACACGAGGAGATCGTGCCCTCGAAATGCCCCGTGCCCGAGTGCGGAAACCCGGCCATTCGCTTCTCCGGCCTCGGCACCGAAAAGGTCGAAGATGTGCTCCGAAAACTCTTCCCTCACGCCCGGGTTGCACGGATGGACCGCGATACCCTGAAGCGGAAGGACGACTACCGGCGAATCCTGTCCGACTTCCGCATCGGCAAGCTCGACATTCTGGTGGGCACTCAGATGATCGCCAAAGGGCTTCACTTTCCCAACGTAACCCTGGTCGGCGTATTGTATGCCGATCTGAGTCTGCATGTGCCGGACTTCCGGGCGGGCGAACGCACCTTTCAGCTGCTGACCCAGGTCAGCGGGAGGGCGGGACGGGGGGACGTCGAAGGCGAAGTATTCGTGCAGAGTTTCACCCCCTTTCACCCGGCCATTCAATACGCTCGACGCCACGACTTTCTCGGTTTTTACGATCAGGAGATCGAGTTTCGAGAGCAACTGAAGTACCCGCCGGCCGCTCGCGTCGCGCTGTTGACCTTGAAAGGGCGAAACGAAGACAAGGTCAAATTCACGGCGGGGTACCTTCGGAAAGAGCTCGAAAAGCGACTCTCCAGCTGGCGGGACATGATCATCGCCGGGCCCGCCCCCGCACCGTTGCTCCGGGCGGAAGGTTTTTATCGGCATCAAATCATGCTGCGGACCCGGGCGATGAGCCGCCTAGCGACTGTCCTGACCGACATCCAGACCACGGTGGCTCTACCCGAGGACCTAACCCTGACCGTGGATGTCGACCCGGTGGACCTTGTTTAAGCCGCTATTTCTGGGTCAACCACCTATCACACTCTTCGAAAAACCAGCCATAAAGACCCTTTTGACCGGATGATTGTCTGGCAATGTATTCGGCGCCAATGGCCCTTGATTTCAAGCGATAGGCGTTTGGTTTTATATGAGCCGCAAGGGTTGCTCCTCGTCCGATAATGGGAAGTCGATGGGCGCAGATAAATTGCTCACCTATCACGTGAATCAAATCTGCGCAGAGCGAAATCACCAAGGCAAGGGCAACGGGATCCTGTCTCCAGCGCCTCGCGAACGCCTCGGCGGCCTCATGAAAATTCTATTACTACCAGAGGCCGCATGAGCACCAGGCGTGAGGGGTGCATCAACGGTAGCCGAACACGGGCGGGAAAATTACAACCACCAACGCCGCCCATACGGAATACACGGGCAGATAGTTGATTTGCCATCGATCGAGGACGGCATACGAGCTCCGGTGCCACAGGAAGAATGCATAGAGCCGCGCCGACCACGCCAAGTTGACGAGCAGAATGAGATTCTCGCCAAGAGCCGCCACTCGGTTGGGAGTAAAACCAAACTCGGAGATGCGGGTCGCGATCGCCGCAAGCGCCACCCCATCGACCACCAGCGCGCTGACCACGAGCAGCAGTTGCAGGCCGTCGAAGAAGTCGGGCGGTGCCTGCGGGTCACGCGCAGAGGCGGCGTATAGCACCAGACCGACAACGGCCGCTAGCAGCAGATCGAAGCCAATCAGTACTTCCCGCTTCACGTTGATGGGGCTGCCCGTCCATGCCATCGTCGCCAGAAACACCAGTAGCAGCACTGTGAACAGTGGCGTAAACAACCGGGTCAGTACCGGTGCCATGTTTTCGATGACGCTTTGTTTCGCCTCCACCAGCCAGGATCCGACAATGACGGCCCCCGCCGCCCCGCACGGGATCAACCAGCCCCCTACGAACCACTCCGCGTTCATCTCGATGGCCTTGAACATCATAAACGTAAAGCCGGTGAAGACGCCCCCGCCGAGCGCGATGAGCACGTAGTAGATCGCAAGTTCGCCCGAGAACCGGACGAAGTTCATGCGCCCACCGTCGACGAACCAGCGGCCTCGGACGTACGCGAAGCCCACTGCCAGCCATAAAGCGATTGGCAGGTGCAGAACGGTCAGCACCTCAGTGCTACTGCCCTTGGGGAAAGGGAAAAGGTTGGCGAAAATAGCTCCGGCCGCGAAGGGCAGCGCGAGCCAGAGGCCGCTCGCTACGCTCAACCCACGCTTCCACACGAAGTAGATCGTAAGGAGCGGCAAGACGAACAGACTGGCGTTGCGAAAGTAGAACAGCTCGCTACCACGGTCGATCCGAAGACCGAACAGTGCCGGTACCTTGATGGCCAACGCCGCTGCGATGGCAAGGCTCAGGACGACGAGCATCTCGGCGGGTGCGGAGTTCACCGACTTCTCACCGTCACCCGTGATGACCAATTGCTTCCAAAGCCGCTCGGAATGCGCGCATGCGAACTCGCGTGACAGCGCATCGAGACTGCCCAAGCGCTTCACTGCGACCAGGAAAGCTTCGTCTCCAGCCAACCCAGCCTCGGTGAGCACCACCAGCTGGTCGCGCAGATGTCCTTCGAGCTCCTCCACGTCGGGACCAGACAGGGCCTGCCGCCGGCGTACGTACGCCCGCCATTGCGCGATTTGCTCCTCGATCGATCGATCAGTGAATGTCGTCATACGGTGCAGACCTTCATCCAGATGCCTCGCAGCGTAACGTCCACGGCCTGCCACTGCTGCCGCTGGGCTGCAAGCTGCGCCCGGCCATCTCTAGTGATCCGGTAGTATTTGCGCCTGCGGCCGTTCTCAGACGCGGACCACGTCGCGGCGACATAACCTTGGCGCTCAAGCCGGTGCAGGACGGGATAGAGCATGCCGTCGGTCCAGTGGAGTTGCCCGCCCGACAATTCGGTCACTCGCTTGATGATGGCGTAGCCGTAACTGTCGCCTTCGGCAAGGATGGCGAGCACGAGCGGCGTGGCGGAAGCAGCAACCAAGTCCTTACTCATTTCCATACGTAGAAGCCTTATACATTGCAGTTCAATGTATTTCAAGAACGAGTGGGGAAGAAAAATTGTCATCGTACAGGCGGGTCCTGAAGATCCAGCACCTGTCCGCTTATTTTTCCCCCTCATTTCAGCTGTTACTCAGGGCCGACCTGCTGCTATCTCTAGTCCCGGATGAGCGGCTTACTTGAATTTGTTAAGAACCACCCGACACGGCAATTCAATGCCGGCGAGGTTGTCCTGACCCAAGGACATCAAACCGGGCTAATGCTCGTGTTGATCAACGGCGAGGTGGAGGTCCTGCGGGACGAAGTGTGCGTCGCAACGGCGGCACAGCCCGGCGTGGTGTTCGGCGAGATGGCGGCCCTGTTGGGTGGGCCGCATACGGCGACCGTTCGCACGCGAGTGCCTTCCTCCTTTGCCATTGTCGAAAATCCACGGGGATTTCTCGAGTCATCCCCGGCCGCCAGCCTCTATGTTGCCGAGTTGCTCGCGCGCCGACTTCTTGCGCTCAACCGGTATCTGATCGACGTGAAACGACAATACGAGGGACACGACCACCTCGGCATGGTCGATGAAGTGCTCGAAACTCTCATGAACCGGCAACCACGTCAGATGGCACGGTGAGATCGCTCGCGTCCGGCAGCGCAAGCCGGCGCAATTCCGCCCCTTCCGTCGACAACCAGGTGGCGGTCATCTGGGTCAGGTCCAGGGACAGATGGGTTGGGCTGGGGCCGAGTTGGCGCCCGGGATTGAAGACCCATGTCTTGCCCACGCGAGCAATCCACGAACCGTCGGGATAAAACGGCGCATTGTGAATGTGCCCGGAGAGGACGATGTCGGGTTGATATTGGAGGATCCAGTCCGTCAGAAATTCGTCCCCGGCGAATTTCTTGCCCGTCCAGCTCACCGGCGAACGGTCGGGGGGGGCGTGGTGGATCCAGATCCATCGCGCTTTTGGCCGCGCGGCATCCCGGGCGAGCAGCGCCTCAAGTTCGCTCCGCGAAAGGGGTCCATCCCACCATGGGCAGACCGTGATCAGCGTGCCGTTCACCTCGACACTGTCGCCGTCCACAAACACCCCAAGGGCTTTCGCATCGCAAATCCATTGAGCGACCGATTCGTTGGCGACATTGCGACTATCCCCATCGTGGTTGCCCGAACTGACGATCAGCCGGGTCAACTGCCGGAGGCGCGTGAAGTATTTTTCGACGACCACGATTTGCACATCGAGATCGAGCGCGGAAGCGAGATCCAACAAGTCGCCCCCGATGATCACCGTTTCGAAGTTGGCCGCGTTCGTCGTGAGCCAATCGAATTGCTTGAGCGCGTAGTGTAGGTCCGCAACGAAAAGCAGCTTCATGCCGCCGACGATCCTGAGCCGGACCCGTGTCGTTGAACAAGAGGGAATGGGGTTCTCGATCCCTCATTGGCATTGGCATTACGGCCGTGCATCCTTGAGTTCCTGAAGCCAGACATTCCGGTAGCGGACCCGGTTGCCATGATCCTGCAACTGCAAGGGACCCGTCGCGGCGTTCACAGGTGGTTTGCCGGGTTGATGGCCGGCGGTCGCGCCCTCAATAGTGACATTGTCCTGCACGCGGACCCCATTGAGGTCGACGGTGATCCGGGCCTTCTCGACGACCGAGCCGTCGGCGTTCATTCGGGGCGCACGGAACGTGATATCGTAGGTCTGCCATTGTTCGGGAGGCAGGCTGGCGTTGACCTTCGGACGATTCTGGTCGTAGATCGCACCGCAATCCCCGGCGGCGGCCACCAGACCAAAGGAATCGAGCACCTGGACCTCGTAGATGTTGTTGATGATCACGCCGCTGTTGGCCCGTGCCTGCCCGAAGGAGTCCGCCATCAGTGGCAGCCAGAATTCGAGGTGCAGTTTCATGTCGCCGAAGTTCCTCTGCGTTGTGATCGATCCTTTGCTGGGCTCACACTGGAGGCTGCCGTCCGCCTGCGGTTTCCAGGCGCCGCCTTTCCAGGCCGAGATGTCCGGCGGATTCCCGGGGGAGAATGGCAACAGAACCACCGCGTCGGAAGGCGCTGGAGCGCCCTCGGCGGGCGATTTCCGGACGGTTTTCGTCAATTCCAGGCCCATGCCATAGTACCCGGGAGACGCCGTGAGCTTTTCACCGACAATTGCGCCCTGCCATCGCTGCGCATTGGCTCGGCCGAACAGGTTGACCGTCGTGCCTTGCTGGACGCCGTAGATTTCGAATTGGATGGTCGGGTCGCCCGGGGAGAGCGGTTCCGCCTGCACGAGCACGCGAAAGTAGCTGGGCCCCTCAGCAATCACTCTGGCCGTGGCCTTCGTGTTCTGGGATCGGTCGGCGTGAAAGACGCCCTCGTAAGCGCCCATGAAGGAGCTCGCGCTCCAGCAAGGCGTGGAGGCTACCGTTGCGATAGCCAGAAATGTCCAAGTCAGGGTTCGTTGCATCATAGTCATCTTTCGTTCCAAGAATTGCTTCCCACGTTGCCAATTCCTCGCGATTGAAGGCGGAACATTGACTTTGGCGCTCCGCAGGCAGGGAAATTTGGTTTCGTGCAAAATGGATTGCCGGGGAGCATCCGCCCCCGGTTTTGGCCTGTCAATGCACTTCCGGTCTTGCCCAAGACCGCCAGACCGCTGCCGTCAGTGCGAATGGGGCTTGCCCGTGCCGCACATACCGCAGGAACTCGGAACCCCGGAACACGACGGCCCCTCCGCGCCGCCTCCCGATGCGCCCGCGGCCACCGCCGCGAAGGATGACATCTTTTTTTCCAGGCGGGTCGACCCGCACTTCGGACACACAGTCCCTTTCCAATTCGAAGAACGCACCAAGAGCTCGTGGTCCTTCCCGCAATCCTGGCAAAAAAAATCGTAAATCGGCATGGGGAAAATCTGGCGTGTGAAATGAAATTGGGCAATCCCCCACTTTTCTTTGTCAGGTCCAGCCATTCTCCGGTAACAATCGCGCCGTTTTATGGCTTCTCCCGCCGAAAAATCCGCCCCCGTGCGCCGTGATTTCCAAAAAGTCATGGCCGCCAATCGCTCGGAAATTGCCATCCGCATTTTCCGCGCGGCCACCGAACTAGGCCTCCGCACCGTCGCCGTCTACGCCCAGGAAGACCGCTTCGGCATGCACCGCTTCAAAGCCGATGAGGCGTATCTCATTGGCCGAGACAAGGGGCCCGTCGCCGCCTATCTCGACATTGACAGCATTGTCGCCGTCGCCAAGGCGAAGGGTGTGGACGCCATCCATCCGGGGTATGGATTCCTCAGCGAGAATGCCCACTTCGCGCGGGCTTGCGCCGCCGCCGGCATCGCCTTTGTCGGCCCCCGCCCGGAGTTACTTGAGATGATGGGGGACAAAACCGCTGCCCGAGCCCTTGCGCAAAAGATTTCCGTGCCCACTTTGCCGGGAACCGAGGAACCCATTTCCGACCGAGACGAAGCCATGAAGGCCGCGAAGCGCATCGGATTTCCCCTGATCATCAAGGCGGCGTTCGGCGGTGGCGGTCGCGGCATGCGGGTTGTGCAGAAGTCGGGGGATCTCTCCTCACTGCTGGACGAGGCGCAAGGGGAAGCAGAACGGGCTTTCGGCAACCCGGCCGTATTTCTTGAAAAATACATCGCCCACTCCAAACATATCGAGGTGCAGATCCTCGGAGATCAACATGGGAACGTAATTCATCTGCACGAGCGGGACTGCTCGGTCCAGCGACGCCATCAAAAGGTAATCGAAGTCGCCCCAAGTTATGGCCTGCCGGAAACCGTCATTCGTGAGTTGTGCGAAGCCGCGGCTCGGATGGCCCGGGCGGTGAAATACGACAACGCCGGGACCATTGAGTTCCTCTACGACCTCGACCGGCACGAGTGGTTCTTCATCGAGATGAACCCTCGAATTCAGGTCGAACACACCGTCACAGAAGTCATAACCGGGTTGGACCTCGTCCGAGCTCAAATTCTCATTGCCGCCGGCCACGCTCTTCATTCGAAGGAGGTGGGCATGCCGACGCAAGACTGCGTGCCGCGCAATGGCTACGCCCTGCAGTGTCGGATTACGACGGAAGATCCCGAGAACAAATTTACGCCGGACTACGGCAAGATCATGGCCTACCGATCGCCCGGCGGATTCGGGATCCGCTTGGACGGTGGCCAGGGGTTCGCCGGTTCGGTGATCACCCCATTTTACGACTCCATGCTCGTGAAGGTCATCGCGAGCGGCCAGACATACGATATTTCATTGAACCGCATGGACCGCGCACTCCGCGAGTTCCGCATCCGCGGCGTCAAAACGAATATCCCTTTCCTCGAAAATGTGATCCGTCTTCCCGTTTTCCGCACGGGCCAAGCCACCACCACGCTGATCGATACCACGCCGCAGTTGTTCGAGTTCAAGCCCCGACGCGATCGCGCCACCAAGCTTCTCAATTTCCTAGCGAATGTCATCGTCAACGGCAACCCACATTCCAAGGGTTACAAGCCCGACAAAGCTCTCGCCCTCGCACCGACCCCCACCGCAGACTACGATGTCGCGCCCCCGGCGGGCTCGCGACAACGCTTGCTCGAACTGGGCCCGACGAAGTTTGCCCAATGGGCCCGAAGTCAGCGACGGCTGCTGATCACCGACACCACCTTCCGAGATGCCCATCAATCGCTGATGGCCACCCGGGTTCGCAGCTACGATATGCTGACGACCGCGGAGGCAGTCGCCCGCCGGGCTTCCGAGCTTTTTTCGCTGGAAATGTGGGGTGGCGCGACGTTTGACACCGCCATGCGATTCCTCAGCGAGGATCCCTGGGACCGACTGCGTCAACTGCGGGCGAAGATTCCCAACATCTGCTTCCAGATGTTGTTCCGCGGCTCCAATGCCGTTGGCTATTCCAACTATCCCGACAACGTCGTCCACGGTTTCATAAAACACGCCGCCTCTTCCGGAATGGATATCTTCAGGATCTTCGACTCCCTGAATTATCTGCCGAACCTGCGAGCGGCGATGGATGCGGTCCAGGACACCCATGCGATCTGCGAAGCCGCCGTGTGCTACACCGGCGACATCCTCGATCCCAAACGCGACAAGTACTCCCTGAAGTACTACGTCCGACTGGCAAAGGAATTGGAGCGCATGGGAGCGCACATCCTGGCCATCAAGGACATGGCAGGACTTTGTCGGCCTTACGCCGCGTACAAGCTGGTAAAGGCCCTCCGCGAAGAAGTGGCGCTCCCGATCCACTTCCATACCCACGACACTGGAGGCGTCAATTCCGCCGCGGTCCTCGAAGCGGCGGATGCCGGTGTCGATATTGTCGATCTCGCCATGGCAGCGATGTCCGGATCGACGAGTCAGCCCAATCTGAATGCCGTCATCGCCTCCCTGCAAAATACCCCACGCGATACACGGCTTGACCTGCAAGCGCTCAACGAATTCTCAGACTATTGGGAAAAAGTGAGGGAACACTATCTTCCCTTCGACACCGCCCCGAAAACCGGCAGTGCCGAGGTCTACCTGCACGAAATGCCAGGCGGCCAGTATACGAACCTAAAGGAGCAGGCAGCCAGTATGGGCGTTTCGCACCGTTGGCCCGAAATCGCCCGCACGTACGCCGAGGTGAATCAACTCTTCGGTGACATCGTCAAAGTAACGCCGTCGAGCAAAGTGGTTGGGGACATGGCTCTGTTCCTCTTCAGCCGCGGGATAAAGCCGGCGGATGTCGTTAACCTCGACCCGGGAACCACCAGTTTTCCAGAAAGCGTTGTGGACATGCTCTCGGGCGGCCTGGGCTGGCCCGAAGGCGGTTGGCCCAACGCCGTGTCGCGAGTCGTCCTCGGAGAAAAACGCGCAGCGGAAGCGGACAAGAACTATCAAAAAGGTGTCATCCCCGGTGCTGCAGCAACCCCGGCCAATTTCGATAAGTTGCGACGCGACGTTTCCGAGAAACTGAAACGGAGCGTGTCCGATGACGATCTTTATTCACACCTGATGTATCCACAGGTGTTCGCCGATTTCGAAAAACACCGCCGCGAGTATAGCGACGTCAGTGTTCTGCCCACGCCGACGTTTTTCTACGGATTACGGCGCGGTGAAGAGATCAGCGTGCATATTGAGGAGGGGAAAATCCTCATCATCAAACTGATTGCCGTCAGTGAACCCGACAAGGACGGACGCAGGACGCTCAGCTTCGAATTGAACGGGATGGCACGGGAGGCCTACGTGGCAGACCGCAAGATCACGCCCTCATCCAAGGCACGTCCGAAGGCCGACATTGCCGATCCCCTGCAAATCGGGGCACCGATTCCCGGCCTTATCGCCAGCATTGCGGTTACGGTGGGGAAGAAGGTGGCGAAGGGCGAGAAGCTCCTCATGATGGAGGCGATGAAAATGCAAACGACGGCGTACGCGCCGTCCGATGCCGTCGTCGAAGCGATCCATGTCAGTGTTGGCGACACCGTGGAGAGCAAGGACTTGTTGGTGAAACTCCGCGGCTTTTGATTGCGTTACCGTGCGACTCATGGCATTTCCATGTCCGTTCGACGCAAGGAAACGGTGGCCGACGTGGCGGAATTGGCAGACGCGCTAGACTCAAAATCTGGTACTCTTACGAGTGTGTGGGTTCGACCCCCTCCGTCGGCACCAATGTTTACAGCGGGTTTGGGAGCGATGGTTGGCTTTGGACACGGTTTGGATACCGTTTCGCCGCATAAGCGCGGAAGTTGTGCCTGTCCCCGGGGACCAAACGGACCACAGGTGGCAATCCGTACGGAAAAAATAATCGAATACGCTGATCTTCAATCATTTCAGCCGATTCCTAAGATTGCCGATCTTCCAGTCCTTGCACCATTTTCCTCCTCAATGAACTGAAAACGACTGCTCGCGGCCATCACCGGATCGGTGGATCAGGAACTCCTCCTGCGCAACGAGTATCAGGCCACCGAAAATCGGACTCTCCATAACCAGATGAAGGGTCCTTTGAAGCTCAATGACACCGATCGGATAACCTTGGCCGAGATCGGTAAACGGCTTGGAAAAAAGGCTCTTGAAGAAATTGCTCAAATCGTTCGTCCCGAAACCATCCTCGCCTAGCCCCGCAGGCCTGTCGTCAAGAAGTCCGACGGGTCCACGAACCGCTCGCCCCCCGGGCGTCCCAATATGGATAACTCCCTAGAGGAACGGATCCTCCAGATGGCTCGTGAGAACCGAGGTTGAGGCTATCACCGGATTGCCGGTGCGCTCGCAACATGGGTCACGATGTCAGTCATCAGACGGTTGCGAGCGTCGTTGCCAGCCTTCACCGCACGTTCTCCTTTACGAGTGCGGCAACAATTTCGGTCAGCGATTGCAGTTGCTCGATCTGCCGGGTGGAAAACCGGACTGAAAATTCCCGCTCCAGATCCATCATCAAGTTCAGGTGGCCGATGGAATCCCATGCCTGAAGACTGCCGCGCGCCAATTCTGGTGCCACGCTACCAAAGTCCACTTCGAAGGTTCGAGCGGCCACCGCGCACACTCGCTTTTCAAGACTCTCGTTTTCGTCGCTCATACTTTGTCGTTCACCAATTCTAGTTGAATCCATGCGGGACATAGTGCGTCGCCATCCGCGAGCGGCCGTCGCCAGCACTGTGCAGCCCGCGTAAAACCGCAATTCGGCAGGAAATCCTTAGCTAATCCGTTACGTGCGGTCGCAATAAACTCTGCTTCGATGGTCGTAGCGCCAACGGCAAGCAAATCACGCATCACGCCGGCAAGAAATGAGATTTCGATCCCGCGGCCCAGCACACGGCAACTTAGCAAAAACGTATCCAACCGGGCGAGGGAGGGCCGCAGTTCCACCAGCGCAGTTCCAACAGTGCCGCTGTCGCCGATCCGGTCGCAAGCGTCCACCGAGTATATCAGCCAGCGCTCGTCTGCCAACATCGCTCGCAATTCATCCTCAGTGTAGCGGTGCGTAGTCAGGTTGAATTGGTTGGTCCGTTGCGTCAACTGCGCCAAGCGCGGTAGCGCGAACTGATCCGCGCGCCGAACCCTTACTCGCAATGCTAACTGCCGCAAAAATACCTCCACTGTCACGGCCTGCCGTTGCAGCTCACACCGCTGCCGCTCCTCGACATACATCTGGCCGCGCCCTTGGTCTTCCTTTGTGATCGTCAGCGAGTCAAAAAACGGCAACCGAGCCGCGAAGGCCGGATAATCCGAAGAATCGACCGGCATTTCCGGTACGGTCACGTCCGGCAGTGTCCGCCGCACTTGCTCGCGCTCGAAGGCCGAGTCGTCCAGAAATACCAGGCTGTCGAGGCCAAGGTTGAGTTCAGCAGCGATAGAGCGCAAATTGGACGCCTTGTCGTCCCAGTTGATCCGCATCGCGGCGAAATGTTGAGGCCGGAGCAGCATTGCTGGATGATCGCGGAGAACCGACAGGGCCAGCTCGGCATCGTTCCGACTGCTAACGGCCAGCACTGTGCCGCTCCGATTCAGTTCGAGCAGCACGCGCTGAAAATCTTGAAAGGCCTTTCCGGGTCCGTCATCGCTGAGCAACAAACGCTCTGGGCCATCCTCGCCAACAATGCCGCCCCAGAGTGTATTATCCAGATCGAGAACGAGGCATTTCTTTCGCTGCCCGACATAGGCTAGCAGAAGGCGCTGATAATGTTGCGCAATCGCCGCCAACGCCTCGCGACTCAGCCTCAACTTCGCCAAATAGAAAAAGCGCGAATCGAATGGCTGAGCTGCGGCAACCTGGAAGACATCACTGAGATTCACCACGAATAGGTTTGAGAGCTCGGCCGCCAGGGTCGCTAAGACGCCGTTGGCGCGCAACGCCAGCGATGCCAGACTAATCGACGACTTCAACGCCAGCAACGCATGCGGCTGCGGCTGCGTCACTAGGAAGCTATGAACGAAGATCGGCGCCGCAGGCATTTGTGCAGCCAGCCGCCGCATCAAGCCGGCAAATTCATCAATGCGTTGACTCGCCGCCACCGCGCGATCTGCCGATGCGGTCCATGCATCCGGCAGATGGGCCAGCAAATCCTCAATCGCCACCGCCACGAAGATTGCACGCGGGCCGGTGGAGTAAAGTTCCGAGTGCTCGTCGAGGATTTGCTGCGGATACTGGTTGAACGGACAGACGAACCAGCGGCATTCCACACCGGCAGCCTGCAGGCGCCTGGTCACCAGTGCCGGCAATTGGTCCAGCGTAAACGAACTCAGTAGTGCGCAAGGCAGACTCTTGGCGCTCATCTCAATATTACCTCCGCTTCCAATAGTTCAATCACGGCGTGTTCTTGAATCAATGACCTCAGAGAGTGTCAAATTGCGCTACGAAGCGGGCGGTCATTGTTGGTTGTCGTTTGGCTTTATGAGGCCGGATTTTCACTGTTAACTTCCATCTCCGCGCCGGCGCCGCGGATCGACGATTTTCCACCGCAGTCTATGATGAGCTTGCTGAGGGGTGCCAGGTCGATGCCGGAATGGTAATGCTCCGTGCCGTACCATGTAAACTACCGGCTAACATTGGAGACGGCTTGGGTGTCATCGGGGAAGCGCCCGGGATACTTCGAAGCTCGCATTACCGTGCTTGTAGGTCGACTCGACAATCGGAATGTCATTGAGGGTTCAACGGTGAGCAAAAAACGTTGGGTTACCATGATCCCGCAGGGGCAAAAAAAAACCCGAATCTACCAATATTCCACGATTTGCAGGGCGATCAGCAGACTGCTCGGAGGCCATCGCCTCAGTTAACTCTGCTCGATGAATTGGAAACGAATGCCGGCGACCCTCTTCTCCGGTTCGGCTGATCAGGAACTCCTCCTGAGCTGCGAACACCTGGTGACAAAGAACCGGATTCTCAAGAACCAGATCAACGGGCGGCTGCAGCCCACGGACCCGGGGCAAATCAGCTTGGCTGAGATCAACCAGCGTCTCGGCAGGAGGGCCTTGGCGGAAATCATTCCTTTCAGAGAAGACTCTCTCCGCCACCATCTTGAAAACTACGTGAATCATTTCCGCGCGGAGCGAAATCACCAAGGCAAGGGCAACGTGATCCTGCTTCCAGCGCTCAAGGATCGGATCGGGAAAATGCCCGGCGACATCCAGATTCGCGAACGCCCCGGCGGCCTCTTGAATGTTTATCGCCGAAAGGCCGCATAAGCATTTCGACCGTACAAATGCCTGAGTTCTATAATGATTTGTCTTTTCATCGGCATCATTTTTTCTGGATAAACGCAGCGTACATTACAGGTACTTTAAATGTCGCCGCTTGTTTTTCTGCAATGTTTTCGGAGATCACGATTTTCTCCTGGAGAATCGCAAACCCTGCGCGATCAAATAATGCACGGATTTCCCCTTCATTTGAAAACAGATAAATATGGTAACTATTCAGCACTTATTCTAGTTTAGCGATGAAATCCGGAAGGTGTCCTGAGAATAGAATTTGGCCTCCTCAGCAGAATCTGTGGGTGGGTGGCGGTTCGGGTAGTTTTCCAAGATTGTGATATAGAGCTACTTCCAGAGCGCGATAGGTCCGAAAGCCGTAGGCTCGTCTGGTCGTCACTCGAATCTTGTTGTTAAGTCCCTCCACA
>CAMDJH010000145.1 GCA_945900455.1 Akkermansia muciniphila | reverse complement strand
ATTGACGCGGATAGAAAGGGCATGGAATCTGCGTCTATCGGCGTTTATCCGTGGTTCTCATTCCTCAATAGTCGGTGGCGACAAATTCAATTCTCAAGGCAAGCACAGTCTACGCGGAAATAGCGCTGCGTGCCCGTGTTGGGAAGTGCTCCGAACGCGGTCTTGGACTGGAGTGGTATGCGCGCGGCGCATTCGTGTTCGATTCAGCCTATATAACATATGCAAGCGAAAAAAGCACAGTAGAGAGCTTTTTCTCTCATTTTCAGATTCCTATCCGCGGATCAGGGTGGAATCTTGCGTTCCCGTGAAAGTTGTTCCGCGACCGGCTCGCGTACGAGACTCCGGAGAAAATGAGAGAGATCAGGGCGGCAGACGGCGGGCCAGTGCGAGTTTATCGTCGGGTGATTTACGTTCGATCCGGTAGATCCCATGCACGGTCGTTCGGTTGCCGGAGGCATCGAATAGCTTGGTCCGCGCGAGGTAGTACTCGGGAGCCGTTGCGTCGCGGCGGACCGGTACCCACGCGGCGCCGTACTCGTCGGCGAAAGGCAAATTCGCGATGCGCCGACCGGTCCAGCCACTGACCAGCACTCCCGGGAGATCGACGTCCACGGCGAGTTGACCATCGGAGAGATTTGGCGGCCTGACCGACTCCACGAATTTGCGTATCTGCTCAGTCCGCTGGTCGGAGTACGGCGCGTAGGCCAGGAGCAACTTCGTATTGACGGTAAACATGACGAGCGCGGCGGCGACGGCCGCGCCCCGCACCCAGGTCCACGTTTTGGCGCCAGGAAAGAATGCGTGCATCCCTCGCCATACCCATGCCAGCGCCGGTGCCAGCAGCACGAACACCGGCCGACCGCCGAGATCGTACACCCACACGATCACCATCAGTTGATAGGCGCCGAAGACGAGTGCTCGCGCGCGGCCGGCCGGGCCGCCGTCTTCGATCGCGCCGCGGATCAGGAACACCAGAAAACCCGTGCCGAGGACCAGTCCGAAGTCCTCCATCAGGCCCTGCACCGGAATGCCCGCCAGCGTCGCGCGCTCGCGGAAGCGGAGTGGCGTGGCGTTCAACGCATCCACGAACGGGGAGCCGAGGGCGAATTCCACCAAGTGCCGCCTCACCATGACCGCGTATCCGCCGGGCCCGCCCAGCAGTCGCAGTCGGTCTTGAAACGAATGCGCGTAGTCACCGGCCTCGAAAGCGGCGTCCGTTCGCGACAGGACGGCCGAGAAACCCACCGCCAGCACCATGGGGGCGAGGAGCGCCCCGAGCGCAAGCCATCGGCGCGGTCCGCCCCAGAAGACCGCGACCAGCAAGAGGCCCGCGAAAATCCCCAGTCCCGCCGTGCGCCAAAGGAACATCACGGCGGTGACCGCTCCGAGGATCAGCCAACCGCCGGGTGTCGGGGACACCACTACCTTGCCGAGTCGCTGCCAGACCAGGAACCCCAGCGCGCAAAAAACGGGTTCGGAGTAGAGGAAGTGAGTGTACGCCGTCCACATCGGCGAAAGCCCGACCGTGAGCAGTGACAGTGCGGTGCCCATCCGCCCGACCCCCGCGCCCAAGAGAAAGTGCGTCAACATCCATAACGCCACGAGCGACGCGGCACACTCGGCAAACACCATGGCCCGGTAGTTCTCGGGAAACGTCCCGCCACCCGCACGCCAGCCGAGCGATAGAAATGCGGATTGACCCGGAGGGTAGAGCCGGATGGGTGGTTCGCCGACGTGAAGCACATGCCGGTAGCCGCGCCCCTCGGCGAATGCCTTCGCGCCCTCGACATAATAGGTCGTGTCCTTGCCGGCGGAAGTTACCTGCGGAAGCGAAGACACCTGGATTAGGACAACAAATATCCAGGCGATCCCGAGGAGGAAACGCGGCAATTGGGATGGCTTGTTATTGATATTGAAATTGATATTTCAGCAGGAGCGAGAGCGGGCTCACGCGCAACAAAGTC
This sequence comes from Akkermansia muciniphila, assembly GCA_945900455.1. Taxonomy (GTDB): domain Bacteria; phylum Verrucomicrobiota; class Verrucomicrobiia; order Limisphaerales; family UBA9464; genus SIBK01. The sequence continues at coordinate 14,686 of CAMDJH010000145.1, read as the reverse complement.
GGCACGTGCACCCGCGACAGAAAACACCGCCACGGCCATGGGTTCTCTACTGCTCGGTGTCGCGGGGCACAAGTCGCAAGTGCAGTTACATTCCCCGCGGTGCATCCCGAAGTTGTTGGTAGAGGTTGTCGCGCTGCGACAACCCCGCCGGCGTCCAGCGGGCGGAAAGGGCCGCAGCGCGGCGTCCGCTACCGTCTCCAACGAGTTCAGGATGCGCGGCGTTCCTCGCTGGTCGGCCTTTTCTTAGCGACGATTTTGGAAGTTGTTGTTTAAATGAGCAGACAAATGAAGATGTTCCTCAGTGTCTTCGCGTGCGCGACGGTGGTTTCGGCGCACGCACAATTGCCAAACTGTTCGCTCCGGACCGCCGGCTTTGATCCGGGGCGCCTGGCGGTCATGCATGCCACCACGAAACGCTTCGTGGATAACGGACAGCTGGCGGGCGTCATTACGCTGCTGGTCCGCGGCGGGAAGATCGCGGACTTCCAGACCTACGGTTACCGCGATGTGGAGAAGCGGTTGCCGATGGAGCGCGACACGATTTGCCGCGTGTATTCGATGTCGAAGATCATCACGTGCGCCGCCACGCTCGTATTGTTCGAAGAGGGGAAATTCAACCTGGATGATCCGGTGACGAAGTACTTGCCGGAGTTGACGGGGATGCAGGTTTGGACGGGTGGCACGCAGCAGAGCCCGACGCTCGAGCCGCTGAAGCGCCCCATTACCATCAAGCAGCTGCTGACGCACACGAGTGGGTTAATTTACGATTTTTCGGGCGACGATGAGCTGGCGAATCTTTGGCGCAGTGCGGATCTGTGGAATGGGCCGGGGTTGACTGGCTTCATCACCAAGCTGAGCAAGCTGCCGTTGAAGCATCAGCCGGGGGAGGCCTACACCTACGGGGTCAACCAGGATGTTCTGGGGGCATTGATCGAGCGCGTGTCGGGCAAGACATTTGGGGCGTTTTTGGAAGAGCGCCTGTTCGGTCCGCTGGGCATGAAAGACACGGGTTTTGACGTTCCGGACGCCAAGATGAACCGCTTGGCAAAGACGTACAAACTCGTGGACGGGAAGTTCGTGGAAGACAAACCCATCATTGAGACATGGCCGGAGGCAGGGCGGGGGATTGAGTCGGGCGGAGCGGGCATTTTTTCCACGGCAGGGGATTTTGCCCGCTTTGCGCAGATGTTGTGCAATGGCGGAAGTCTGAACGGCCGACGGATTCTGGGCCGCAAGACGGTGGAGTTGATGACGGCGAATCACATGGTGACGCTGCCGAATAATCAGGCCGCCACTCGGCAGAAGGGATTCGGGCTTGGCGTGGAGGTGACCACGGATCTGGGCCGCATGTCCATACCGTCCTCCGTTGGACAGTTTGGCTGGTACGGCGCGGCGACAACGTACTGCCAGATTGATCCGAAGGAGAGGATCGTCGCGATCGCGCTTGCCCAGCATTTTCCCTACAACCAGCCCAATTTTTTCGCGCAGTTTCAGACCGCTTACTATCAGGCATTGAAGTAGCCGGAGTCATTCATTCGTCGTTCAAGCGATTCGGCAAATCCAGTTTCGATTTCGAAGTCATTTCCATTACGGTGAAGGGCGTGCGAATTAATCGGGATCGCGAGTGATGTATCCCATGGGTCCGAGGTCGTCGGCCAAACGATAGGCGGGGGCAATCCTCAATTTCGCACCGAGTTGGAGCTTGAAGCTCCCATGTGGGCGCCTCGGCCGCGATACGCCGTCAGGAAGATGATCAGTACCATGGCCACGGTGGCGGAGAGTCCGCCCCAGAATAGGGACCAATGATTTCCGTCGGCCCGCGCGCAGACCCGGAACCACGCGCCGACGCCGAGATAGCCGATGAGGCTGCCCACGCCACCGTTGACGAGCATGAGGAGTGCTTGGCCGCGCGCGCGCCAAGCCGGCTCCACGCGTTGGTCGAGGTAGATTTGAGCGGTGATGAGCACGAGGGTGTAGGAGCATCCGTGCAGGAGCACGCCCGCGATCAGCCAGGCCGGGCCACCCACCGCGCTCAAGGCAAAGCGCAAGACACCGAAGGCGAGCCCGACGGCGACGATCCATTTCAAGCGCCAGTTCGCGAGCAGCGCGCTGAGGCTGAACATTGCGATGATTTCGGTGATTTGCCCGAGGCTCATCCACGCGCTGGTATGCGTGAGGCCAATCTCGCGCAGATGCGGCGGCGCGTAGAGATAGAATCCCGCCATCGGAATGCAGAACAGCGTCGTGGTCATGAACACAACGCGGTGGTCCCGGTTCTTCAACAGCGTGAGGGCATCGAGGCCGAGGTGCTGATGCCACTTGAGAGTCACGATGGCGCGCGGTGGTTCCAGCCCGGGCAGGAAGAATGTGAACGCACACACGCCAAGCCAGGCCCCGGCAGCGCTGTACCCTGCGACCGCGCTCGTGTCGGCGCCGACTGCGCTGATCAGCCAGCAGCCGGCCATCCAGCCGAGTGTAGCCATGGCACGGATGGGACCGAACTCCTTCTTCGCGTCGGCGAGGCGCGCGAATACGATTGTGGAAGAGAGGCTCCACGCTGGCGAGGAGCAGAGAGCCTGTAGTTGAACCAGGCCCAGAATGAGCCACGGGTTTCCGTGTCTTTTTATCGCCGTTGTCGCGAGCGCCATCGACACGGCGGTCGCGAGCGAGAGTCCGCGCAAGACCTTTACAGGCGACGAATGATGATCCGCCATGGCTCCGAAGATGAGCGGTGAGACGAAGGCCGCGAGTGCCGAGCAGGCGAAGGCGTAGGGCTTGAGGTTCTGGAATCCGTGCGCGTCGAGCACATTGCTCAGGGGCACGAACCACATGCCGAGCGCCGCGCCCGTGATGAAGAAGAGCGCGGTGAGTTCCGCGTATTCCGCCCGTCGGATCGTCCTCAGCACGCGCGCAAGAAGCACGCCCAGCATGAAATTACAAGCCTCAGGACTCCTGATATCGCGCCCAGACGTTTTACGACTTGGAAAAAGGCGTGACACCGCGAGGCTCGCACCCCGACTCCCTGGGAACGCTGGCATCCTGCCGGCGAGCCTGCAGGGAAAGCCAACGCTCGCTGGCAGGCATGCCGGCGCTCCCAGGTTCATGGAGTGAGCCAGAAGCGCACCGACTGTCGTCAGTTGGATCGCGCTAGGTGACTGCTGGGTGAATTAGCAGAAAAACGTCCGCGATTGGTCGACTTGCTTCGGGCCAACGGCCCGTGATTCCTCAGCCCAGCCCAACGGGCTGGGTCATGGAGCGTTAAGAGATTCATGCGCCCCAACGGGGCGCGATGGATGCGCGCACCGTGGAGTGGGGGGGGTATCGCGGCCCTTCAGGCCGCGTAATCTGTCATCAATAGGTACCCAGGCCGATGGCCTGGGCTGAGGAATGACGGCCCTTTGGGCCTACCGTGCATTCGCAATCTACTTGTAAGCAGCGTGGATCGTCCAAACTCCAGGGCCTCAGCAGGGTTACCCCGAGGATCATCCCCGTTGGTGAACGTGAAATCAGGGCTCGAACCCGGGAGCCGGATCCCGTAGAGACACGACGATTGGGTTGCCGCCGGCTTGAGCTATTATCTGGGGCTGGGCGGGGGCGTCTTGAACTGCTTCAATGCGGACTGCGCGTTCGTTCTCACGCTGTCGGTCCGGGCGGATGTCGCCAGTCGCTGGAGTGTTTTCTCCGCCACGGCGGGAGCGGACGGGAGTAACGCCTTGGCGATTTGCAGACGGGCCAGTTCGGCCTCCTTCCTGACATCTTCGCCGACATTTCGTTCCGCCAGTTCCAGTGCGTTCGGATGAGCCACCTCGGCCAGTGCGGCAAGAACCGCGCGCTTCTCCTCCGGGCGTCGGGCGAGTTCGAGGGCGTTTTTGAGCAGTTCCGCGCGTTTTTGAGCGGAGAAACCAGAACTCTCATCACTGGTCAGTCGCACGTAGCCCTCGAGCGCCAGCGCGTGAAGGCTCACCTCTCCGGAATTGCGGGCAAGTTCGAGCAGGTCTGGCATCAATTCCGCGTCCCGGGAATTGCAGAGGGCGCGCGCGGTCGCCTCGCGCACGGCCGCGTCGGGATCCTTCAGGCCGGCTCGAAATGCCGCCCGCAGACGGGCGTCCGCGAACAGAGCGCTCACTTGCAACAGGGCGATGCGTGTCCCCGCATTGGCGTCGGCCAATCCATTGACGATCGGTGTGACATCAAATCGCCTCGTCCGTTCGGTCCGCTCGACGATGGACTCGAACACACTGCGCACATCGGCGCGGGCCGTTTCATCATTTGCCACGTTGACCAGTTCAACCAGCGAGGCGAGATGCGAGCCGTCCGCGAGTCGACTCAGCGCCTGGAGGGCAGCCTTGCGCGTTGTTGCCGTGTCGCTTCGCGCGAGTAGGAACAGATTCGGCGCGGCGGATTTCTCCGAACGAGCGGCGAGTGCCCGGATCAGTTCCACCTGCACTTCGGGGTTGGTCGAAACTAACTGTGCGACCAAGGCCGCGGCGACATTGCCCCGACGCAATTCTATCAGCGCCTGTCGCCCTGCCTTTTGTTCCGATTCCTCGTGCGACGTTGCAGCGGTCGTGAGCAATGGAATTGCCGTGGAATCTCCGAGCGCACCCAGTGCCGCAACGGCCGCGACGCGCACCGAAAGATCAGCGCTTTGCGCCGCGGAGACGATCGCCGGTACCGCGCGAACATCCCCTCGTTCTTGCAGCAACCCGAGCAATGCCACTTGCATCGCGGGCGGTGTGTTCGCTAGCAGGCGGGTGTACGTTGTCGTGGCGTCGGGATCGGGAATTGAGCGAGCCATGTGGAGTGCGGCCGTCTGGTGGGACGGGTCGTTGCTTTCAAGGCCGGCAGTGACCAGCGTCAGCCATCGATCCCCCGCCGATTGAATCCGCCCGGCGTAGGCCGCCGTGCGGACGTGGTCCTTTTCTTTGGGGCTATCGAACTGCTCAAAAATGCTGGCTGCGTCCGCGCCACGACCGTCCTTCACCCACTGAACGGCGCACTGTAACAAGGCATCCACGATGGCGCTTCGCACGGGATCGGAAGCCTGCATCTCGGCTAGACGCAGCCGTCGAATCGCTTCCGGGCCGCCGATCCGTCGCAATGCGTTCGCGGAGGAACTCGCCACGAGCGGATCGGCATCGTTCAACAGATTGGCCAGATCCGGCAGCGCGGAAGGATTCCGACGTTCGCCGAGTGCGTGGATTGCTCCGGCCTTCGGGTTGCCCGTGGTAATTTTCAACGACGCACGCAGCGCTTCACCGGCTTCGACGTAAGGCAAGGTTTCCAGCGCATCGCACGCGGCCTGATAAAGATGGGTATCGCCAAGCAATGCTGCGAGCGCGGGCACGGCTTGAGCGGTACCCACTTGTTTCAGGCGTCGACAAGCATCTTCCTTGGCGGCGGGTGTTGCGTCGGATTGGAGCAGGGCGGTCAGGCGCGTTTCTTCGGCAACGTCCGCCGTTGCCGGCAATGCGGTAGCGAAGAAGAGGATTAGAACGATCCAGGGCAGGGTTTTCATTGAGAGTCTCCTTCAAATTTCCCACGGCGTTCGGTAGGCGGTGGAGAGCAGTCGGTTTGCCTCGTCGTCATTGAGGAAATGTTCGGTCTCAGGAGACCACTGCAAGCGACGATTCAGCTGCAGCGCAATCCCGCCGAGCAGCACGGCGCTGGCCGAACGTTGCGCCGTTTCCACGTCGCAGATCGTTCGTTTCCGCGTGCGCACGCAGTCGAGGAAATTCCCGGAGTGGCTGGGACTATAGTAAAGTCGCGGGCCGTTCGAATCCAGGGGACGCTCGAAGACCTCGTTGGAGTGAGCCGTGAGATGTTCACGATCCACGGCGATCCAGCCATCCGTGCCAATGAAGCGCGCGCCGCCGCTGGAGCCGGTCGAATCGCCGGGAAAATGTTCCGCATGAACGATCACTCCGTTGGCGTAACGGTATTGCAGCACGTCTTTTTCAATGAACAGTTCTACGGGGCCGGAGCGGTCGGCATCCAGTGCCCACTGAATGATGTCGTAGTGATGAGGGCCCCAGTTGATGTCGCCGATGCCACAGAACATGTGGGCGTGGGCGACACCCGCGTAGGGTTGCCAGGGTGCGGGACCGAGGGCGAGATCCCAATCAAGTCCCGCGGGCACAGGTTTGGGTGTCCCAAACCGTTTCCACTCGAACGATCCACCGGGACGGCACGCATACACTTCCGTGAGTTTGCCAATGGCACCAGTGCGGATGAGCTCGCACGCGCGACGAAACTTGCCGCCGTATTCGGACCGCTGCTGAGTGCCGGCCTGAAAAACCCGCCGATAGCGCAGTACCGCTTCCGTCATGGCTTGAGCTTCGCGGATGGTGATGGCGGTGGGCTTCTCACAATAGATGTCCTTGCCCGCTTTCGCAGCCATGACGGCCATCACGCCATGCCAGTGAACCGGCGAGGCAATCAACACAGCGTCAATGTCGTCCCGCGCCAGCACCTCGCGGAAATCCCGATACGCTTCGCACGAATGGTACGTACCCTGATTAAACAGTTGAGCGTAATTTTCATTCACGCGTCGGGTCGCGTTTTCGCGCCGATCCTGCCGTGCATCGCACACGGCGAGCACCTGCACATCACGCCGGGCGGAGTAGCCGCCGGGAACGTAGGTCCATCCGCCGCCGAGCAAGTGACCGCTCCCTTGCGTGCCCACGCCGATAAATCCCATCGTGATGCGTTCACTTGGAGATTTCACACCGCCGCGACCGAGAGCGGAGGCGGGAATGATCGTAGGGGCCGCGACCGCGGCACCGAGGGCAGTCACGGTCCGCTGCAGGAAGCGGCGGCGGCTGATCACAGAGGAAGTCCGTTTCATAGAATCGAAGGCGGGCAATGTCATTTCACTGGCTTCCCCCGAGCTTCAACCTCAAAGGCCGCCTTTTCCACCTTTTTCGCCTGAAAGGGGTGCCGCACGGTGCCAGGCTCAACCTCGGGCAGTTCCATCTCCGCCCCGCTTCACTGGTTACAGAAGAGTAGAAATTTGCCCTACCCGAGAATCGGGTCCAACACGTGGCCGCCGATGTCGGTGAGTTTGCGGACACGCCCAGCGTGGAGCCAGGTCAGGTGTTCGTCGTCGATCCCCATCAGGTTGAGCAAGGTCGCATGCACGTCGCGGATATGGATCGGATCGCCGACCGAGCGGAGGCTGAAGTCATCGGTCTCACCTGCGGTGGAACCGCCTTTCACGTTGCCGCCGGCCATCCACATGCAAAGCGCGTGCCCATTGTGGTCGCGCCCGGGTTTGTCACCCAGTTTGCCGTTCACGAAAGGCGTTCGGCCCATTTCCGAGGACCAGACGACAAGGGTCTCCTCCAGCAACCCGCGCTGCTTCAAATCGGCGAGCAATCCGGCCACGGGAAGGTCGACTTCACCGCAGTGTTTGGTCATGCCGCCTTTCACGTCACCATGGTCGTCCCAGCTGTGTGAGCCGATCTGCACGCCGTGGACGAGCAGGGTGTAACGCACGCCCCGCTCGACCAATCTCCGGGCGAGGAGGCATTGGCGTCCGAACCCGGCCGTGCGCGGGTTGTCGAGGCCGTAAAGGGATTTCACATGCTCCGGTTCGCCGGCGAGATCGACCAATTCGGGGGCGGCGGTTTGCATGCGGAAAGCCAGTTCGTAGGCGCTGATCCGGGCCTCTAATTCGCTGGCATCCGGGTGGCTCACGAGGTGCCGTCGATTAAGCCAGGCGAGCGCGTCAAATTCCTGGCGCTGCTGGGCGGCATTGACGCCCACGGGGCGGGCGAGATCCACAATCGGGGTGCCGATGGGGCGAAGGAGCGTCCCTTGATAGGCGGCCGGCAGGAAGCCGTTAGTCCAGGCGGCCGAGCCGTTGGTCGGGGCACCGCGCGGATCCTGAATCACCACGTAACCGGGAAGGTCCTGGTTTGGACTGCCGAGCCCGTATTGAATCCAAGAACCGACCGACGGGCTCCCGGGGAATGTGTTGCCGGTCGTGACATGCAATGTAGCCGGTCCGTGATTTTGGTTATCGACCTGGATGCCGTGAATAAACGCGAGATCGTCGACGTGTCGGGCGAGGTGGGGAAACAGTTCGGAAAGGTACCGACCGGAGCGCCCATAACGTTGAAATCGGAACGGGCTGCCGACGCAGGCGTGCGGGAAGGTGAGCCGGCCTTGAAGTTCGCCGGAGGAGATGCTCGGCACGCGCGGTATGGGTCGGCCATGGAACTCGTTGAGCGCGGGCTTATATTCAAATGAATCCATCTGGCTCACACCGCCTCCCATAAAGAGGAAGATGCATTGCTTGGCCTTACGTGGACGCTGCGCGATTCGTACGGCGAGCGGATTCACTTCGGCCCCGCGGAGCGATTCACGCGTGAGGAGATTTTCGAGTGCCAGCGCACCGAAGCCGTTGAAGATACGGCCGAGAAACTCCCTCCGCGTTGCGCCGAGGCGAGGGGGTTGGAAAGCGGGCTGCGGTGCGTTCATGTCATTCCAGGGAGATGAATTCGCTCGAATTTAGCAGCACACGGCACAAGGCGGCGAGACCTTCGTCCGGTGCGCTCGACTCTATCAGGCTCCGCAGGCGTTGGGCCTCAGCGGGGGCGGGGGAACGGCCCAAGGCGATGCGAAAAGCCATGTCAATTTGGGCATTGGGTGAATTTCCCGCCTCGAGCCGCAGGCGGGCGGCAAATTGTCGCGCCTCCTCGCTGACGAAGCCGCCGTTATACATCGCCAGTGCCTGCAGGGGCGTCACCGAATGCTGCCGACGATCGCGCGATGCGTCGCACACCACGGCGTCAAATGTTTGCATCATGGGCATGGTGAGGGATCGTTGCTGGTAGATATAGATACTGCGCTTCCGCCCCTCGGGGCCGGTTTGAGTGGCCCAATTGCTTTCGTTCCATTTCACCGACTCGGCCACTCCGTCGGGTAGCGGTGGAAAAATGGGTAGGCCGAACGACTGCGGGTTGAGGCGCCCGCTTACCGCCAGAACGCTGTCCCGGACGGCCTCCGCCTCAAGACGTCGTCTTGGGTAGCGCCAAAGGAGGGTATTTTCCGGATCGATGGCGGCCGATGCGGTGTCGTTCCACTGCGACGTTTGGCGCCAGGTCGCGGAGTTGAGGATGAGCCGATGCATCGCCTTGACGCTCCAGTTCGATTCGTGAAACCGCCGCGCCAGCCAGTCGAGTAGTTCGGGATGGGAGGGTCCGCCGCTCAGCTTGCCAAAATCGCTTGGGGTGGCGACGAGGCCGCGGCCAAAATGCCATGCCCAAAGGCGATTGACCATGACGCGGGCGGTGAGTGGATTTTCCTTGCTGGCGATCCAATGAGCGAGAGTCGATCGACGACTTCGCGTCGGCCAGCGTTTGAAGGGGTCGAGCCGGATCACCGCCGGTGTCTGGTTGCCCGTCACACAACTGAGGAAACCCGGCTCGACCACCTCGCCGGGCTTATCCCACTCGCCACGAGTGAGCACCCGTGTCTCGGGCACTCCGGGTTCATACGGGGGTCCGTAGGAATGCCGCAACGACATGGCCACCGGCTGCAGACGCGTGATGTCCATTTGCGCCAGCCGGGCTCGGGTTTTCCAATCGATTTGCTGTGACCGCTGGTCGGGAGTGAGTTCGATTTTCGGGTTCGCTTTCTTGCCGGCGGTTTCTTGTTTTTCCAATTCTGCCAATGCTGCGTGCGCCGCTTGGAGCTCGGCTTGGCGCTGGGCTGTGAGCTTCGCCGCCCATTCCCTTTCTCCCGGCCGGAAAAAGTCGGCGGACAATGGGCCGCCGATTTGGAATCCGTCGCCGGGCAGCGGACGCGGTATTTGCACCGTCGCGAAGAAGGCCTTCATCCGATAGAAATCCTTCGTGGGAATCCGCTCGTACTTATGATCGTGACATTGGGCACAGCCGACCGTGAGACCCAGAAAGACCGAACTGACGGTCGCGGTCACTTCGCTAAGCATTTCGTGACGGGACGCATCGCCGCGGGGTTCGGTAAAGGGTGCCAGGCGAAGAAATGTGAGGGCGACCGTCTGCTCCGGCTTCGGCTCCGGCAGGTCTCCCGCGCCCATGATTTCTTCGAGTTCATCGCCGGCGATTTGCTCCAGGATGAAGCGGTCGTAAGGTTTGTCCTGATTGAAGGCGTCGATGACGTAGTCGCGGTAGCGCCAGGCGTGAGGCAAATCCGGATCGCCTTCGTAGCCCGCGGTGTCGGCGTAGCGGGCGAGGTCAAGCCAGAACCGCGCCCAGCGTTCGCCATAACGCGAGTCGCTTAAAAGTCGGTCCACGAGCCGCTCCCAAGCTTTGGGATCGGCGTCCTGGACAAAGGCCTCGACCTCCGCCGGCGTGGGTGGCAGTCCGATCAAGTCGAGGTAAAGCCTGCGAACAAGGGTGTGCGGTGTCGCTTCCGGGGCCAGGGAAAGCCGCTTCGCCTCCAGTCGGGCGAGGATGAAGGCATCGAGGCCATTGCGAATCTTATCCGCTGCACGGACCGGCGGCGGCGCGATTTGGGCGGGGGGTGCAAACGGCCACGCGACGACTGGATTGGATGTGGCCACGGTGGTCCGCGAGCTCGCCAACAAGGAGAAGCTCGCTAGAATTGCGCACAGGAAACGTTGCATACGGGACCAATGGAATGAGATGCACGCGGCGCGGATCCGACCCGCGGATTTGTTATTTCAAGACCACATCCCACACTTTCGATCGGCGCGCCTTTCCTTTCGGCCCCTCGGCAAACAGGGTCACAACATATTCGCCCGGCTTGGTATACGAATGAATTGGGTTTTGTTCGGACGATGTCGAGCCATCGCCAAAATCCCACTTCCACGAGTTGACATCCCCTTGGGAAAGATCCTTGAATGCCACAAGTCGCCGGTCCATATCGATTACCTGGAACGACCATTGCACATCGAGGGGCTTGCGGAAATTCCGCTCCAGCGGCATCAGGCGAAAGGCGCAAAGATCGGAGGCGTCGCCGTACATCGTGGTTTTGTGCGAGAGATTCCAAAACCCTTTAAAGCGCTCGGACTTCTCATCGTCGTAGTCGAGCACGGACCACGACATGCCGATGAGGGAATTCTCCTTGAGTTGCGACACGACGGCTCGCTGCGGTCCGTCGGACGGAGCATAGTCGAAAGGCGTGATCCAAAATTCCAAAACAAGTTTGCCGCTTTGACCCGGTTTAAAATCGTACGAGGTCACCGCGTTGGCATAGGGCAATTCTTTAATCCAAGGCTGACACCCCCACACCATCGCCCAGTCCTTGTTCTCCGCCGGCGTGAAGATATGATAATTCTGCGCATGCACGCCGTGAAAACGGAAGTGCGCCTCCCCTTCCGGCAGCTTGGCCGGATGCATCTGCTTAATGAGCGGCCCGCCGGACAAATCGCCGTCGACCACGAGCTCGAATATATCATTGTGCAGGTCGGGCTTCGCGAAATCCCAGAAATTATCGTACGCCTCGTACAGGAAATAGAGTTGGTTAATGCCCTTGACCCAGCCGACACGCACCGTCACGTCGAGGTCGCTGCGATCGAAGTTCGTCCCGCGCCCGCCGACGGTGTCGGCGAGTTGGTCGATACCGATCGCGTAATCCTTGGGCACGATGTCCCAGTCGTCCGCCTTGCCGTCGATGCGGGGGATTTTGTCGGGCGGAAACTGGAACACTTTAAACACGATGTTCGTGCGTTCGAGGGCCTGGGTCGATGGAGCGAGCGAGAGCAGGAGGAGCCCTAGAAGAAAGTGGTGCCGCATGGGGGCCAGTCTTTCAATTTGCCTTGAAATCCTCAAGCGAGAAGTCCGGCAGTTATCATTTCGGCCCCGGAGGAGACTCCTAGTGCGCCTGGGAGGCGGCAACATGGCCGGATGAAAGTCCCCGTCCGGCGGAAGTTCATCCACCGGTGACAGAAGGTAACTTGTCTTACACCCAGTGCGGCCGCTGTCGCCGTATTCGCGTTGCCGTCTCGTCTCAATAGCTGCTTCAATCGGGGCCATGTCATCCCGCTGCGTATTGCTCGTCTGTTCTGCGTTGTTGTGGCTGGTGGTGCCAGTGTGGTCCGCGGATTCCACCGTCATCACGAAACCGCGCCGCATCCTTTATAATCTCGACGGCGATTCCTGCCTGACGTTGAAGGCGGGTCGCACGGGTCCTGGCCCGATCACGACCAATGACCTCGTCCAGCTCGTCGCCGAACTTACGCAACCTGGCAGCCAGGTCGATACGCTGCTCGTGTGCGTCAACGCCCAGGTCCTCTATTTCCCCACCCAAGTCGGGACGCTCCGCGGCACGCTCTCAACCGAGGCGGAACGCGCTCCATGGTCGCCCCACGAACGGCAGCGGTTCGCGACGATACAATCCTTTCGCGATGCGGGTCTGGATCCCTACGCTGTCCTCGTTGCGGAGGCAAAGCGGCGCGGATTGGAGACGTTGCTGACGTTTCGGATGAATGATGCACATGGGAATGATTTCCTCCGCACCGCCTTTTGGAGGGATCATCCCGAGTTCCGTCTGCCCCGCGGTGCGCTCAATTTTGCACACGAGGCTGTCCGCGAACATGTCTTCCGTCTGATTGAGGAGGCGGCGAACCGCTACACCTGCGATGGGCTAGAGCTCGATTTCCAGCGTTTCCCCACGTTCTTCGCTGCCGACAGCAAACTGTCGCCCAGCGAACGTGTCGTCCTATTGAACGGCTTCGTCGAGCGCGTGCGACGGATGCTCGATGAGCTTGGCACTCGACGTGGCCGTCGGCAGTTGCTCTCAGCCCGGGTGCCGTCGGATTATGGCCAGGGCACGCCGACCTATGCGCAATCCCTTGCCAAGGGCTGTGACCCGGCCGCCTGGGCACGACACGGCTGGATCGATTTCCTCACCGTCAGTGAATGGCTCTTTACGGCTGAGACGCTCGGGCTCCGGCAGTGGCGCGAACACGTCAAGGGCATCCCGATCTACGCGGGTATCCAGCCGGAGACGAAGCCCTCGGCGAGCGAAAAGCGTTGCGAATTTTGCCTCGGCAATGGCGGCTACCGCCGGATCGCCCGCGAACGCTGGGCCGACGGTGCGGACGGGATCTATCTCTTCAACTTTTTCACCACGCGCGAATGGACCGAGCCTTTGGAACCACCGTGGGAAGTCCTCCGGGAGATCGGCAGCACGGAATCGCTCGCGCAGTTCCCGGTTCCGCCATGGGAAACCAACCGCCCCATCGCTACGGTTCGGGCTGAACGGTATCGTCCCCACCCACGCCCTCGCGCCGCCGCAATGACGGCGGTCACCTACGTCGGGCCCACGCTTGAGCGCCGAGAATGGCGTGCCTCCGAATCCACCGACGACGTGGCCGATGAACAGACCGCACGCTGGTCGACCGACAACGGTCGGACCTGGACGGACTGGGTCCCGCAGCAACCCTCGTCGCTCGTGGACTATTCGGGCACCAAGGTCTGGGAAGGCGGCTGGGCCGACACCTACGACCTCGCCTCGGGTCGGCTCGTGCAGGCGTGGCTGCGGCAGATCCAGCGCGACAGCGTCTTCCACTGCTTTAGCTATATCCGTACTTCGACCGATCTCGGCCGCACCTGGTCCAAGCCGACACCCCTCCACTACGAGGGAGGGCCGGAGTTCGATCCGCAGGCTCCTGCCCGCCCGGAGTTCCTGAACCGCAACGAAGGGTATCCCGGGAGTAACTTTGCTGTGCTCCCGGATGGCACCCTCGTGCTCGCGCTCGCCCACGCCAACGCCCCCGGCGACCCGAAGAATAGCCAGCGTCCGTGGCGCTTGGGTTCGGTGCTGTTCCGCGGCCGCTGGAACGGCGCAACCTACGACTGGGTACCGGGTGCCCGTGTCGAAATTTCAGCGAATCTTTCCGCGCGGGGACTGATGGAACCGGAGGTTGCCGTGCTTCGTGACGGCCGGTTGCTCGTCGTGTGGCGCGGTTCCGACACCGGTTGGGATGGATCCAGGGCTACAGAACCGGGGCGCAAATGGTTTAGCCTTTCGACGGATGGTGGCCGCACGCTGGGTCCGGTGCAGGCGTGGCGTTATGCCGATGGAGCACCGTTTTACGCGTCGTCGGCGATCCACCGGATGATCCGCCATAGCGTCACGGGCCGGCTCTACTGGATAGGGAACCTGAGTATCGCGCCGCCCCGAGGTAATCACCCGCGCCATCCGCTCGTCATCGCCGAGGTTGACGAGGCCTCCGCTGCGTTGAAACGCGAAAGCGTCACGGTAATCGTGGACCGCTCTCCATACCACGGTCCCGACGTGCAGTTCTCGAATTTCTCGCTGCTCGAAGACCGCGAGACTCACAACCTCGAACTGTACCTGACGACCTACGGTCAAGAGCTCGACCCGAAGGATTGGGCCACTGCCGACAGTTGGAGATATACCGTGACGCTCCGACCGTGAGCGTGCGTTGCGAGTAGGAGATGAATCAGAATGAGCGACAATAATTGTGGCAGGGGGTTATCGCGGCCCTACAGGCCGCTGGTCATCGCTGTCACGAAAACCCAGGCCGTTGGCCTGGGCTGAGGAATGACGGCCCTTTGGGCCTGGGGAACATCGCGGGCTTTGCAACATCGGGCCGTCGGCTTTGGCTGAGGAATGACGGCCCTTTGGGCCTGGAGAACATCGCGGGCTCTGCAACGTCGGGCCGTTGGCCTTGGCTGAGGAATGACGGCCCTTTGGGCCTGGGGAA
>CAMDJH010000144.1 GCA_945900455.1 Akkermansia muciniphila | reverse complement strand
ACCAAAGTCGCGCCCTTGCATTCTGCTCGGCAGCACCATTGGCCGCGGAGCGTTTCAGAAATCGAAATCAGAGTCCCGGGAAAAATGAAGAATTCTTCCGTTCAACAATCGCTGACTCGAAAACCACCGTTTCCGTGAGATGCACCCGTCTCATTGTCGTAAGGTCAAAAAACTCGAACCTGCCAATATTCAACGATTTGCAGGGCGATCAGAAGATTGCTCGTAGGCCGTTGCCGCAGTTGAGTCTCGCCGATAAAGTGGAAACGAATGCTGGCACCATCTCCGGTTCGGTTGATCAGGAACTCGTGCTGCGCAACGAGTATCTGGTGACGAAGATCCGGATCGGTGAAAGGGCAGGGGACGTCCAGACTCGCGAACGCCTCGGCGACCTCCTGAATTTCTACTACCGAGAGGCCGCATGATATTTTTGACCATACGGGAGCGAGGTTGGGTGTCACCCACAGAAAATCTGCAGTTCGGGACTCGCGGCCGCCCCGCGAGTGTTACTTCACCCGCCAACGTTCCAGTTGCGCTTCGTCTAACTCGACTCCCAAGCCGGGACCATCGGGCACTTTGGCCGTGGGTGGTCCCAGATCCAAGGGTTCTGTAATCAAGTCGGCTTCGTGATAGAAAGGCCCGATCGTGTCGGCCGGGAATGCGTCCGTATCCACCTCAGGAAATGCAGCGGCGACGTGCAGCATGGCGGCGGTGCCGATGCCGAGTTCCAAATTGCTGCCGATCGTGCAACGCAATCCCGCCGCCCGCGCAATCGCGACAATGTCGGCGGTTGCCGAAATTCCACCGTGCTTTCCCGGGTAAATGCTCAGGATGTCGGCGGCCCGGTGAAGCGTCAGTTGCCATGCATCCTGGAGGGTGAAGACGCTTTCATCGGCCATGATCGGCGTGAGCGTGTCGCGGCGAATTTCCGCCATGGCGACGTGGTCACCGGGTGGAATTGGCTGTTCCGCCAGGAGTAAATTGACATTGGACAATTGCCGCAGGCAGTGCTTGGCCTGCTGAATGGTCCAACCACAGTTCGCATCAATGGTGACCGGAATATCGGGTCCGCAGACTTCTCGAACCGCCCGAACCCGGGCCACGTCGGACACCGGATCCAGTCCGACTTTCACTTTCACACAGGTGACGCCCAACGCCAGGTGTTGTTCAGCCATCCGCTGCGAACCGGCGATGTCCCGGGCCCAAACCACCAGCTTGATTCGAATCAGATCGCGGACCTTGCCGCCCAGCAATTGATATACGGGCAACCCCACCGCCTTTCCGGCGATGTCCCACGCCGCCATTTCCACGGCGGCCTTGGTGAAGGGATTCAGCTTGATGACGAAGTCCATGGCCCGGCGAATGGCGGTGATGTCCCGGGGATCCTTCCCCAACACGACCGGTTCGATGTAATGCCGGATCGCAGCGACCGATGCGGCCTGCGTCTCTCCGGACCAAAGCCCGGAGATTGTGGCCTCGCCCAAACCGATCAACCCTTGATCCGTGTGCATGCGAACAATGACATACGGGGAAGTCACGTGCTCACCGTGGGCGGTTTTCGCGGTCATCCCCTTCTTTAGCGGGACACAAACCGGGATTGCTTCAACCTGTGTGATTTTCAAATTAGTATTAGGCTAGGAACCGTTTCAACACGTTCGCCGTGATTCGGGACACGGCCGCATCCACCGGCAAGGAAGCCACATAATTGATCGACCCCACCGAGAACACGGAGCCTCCGCTGGCCGTTTCAAAGATCACCATCTCGGCGCCGCCGGCATCCGGATTCAGGCCGCTGGCCAGGAGTTGCGTGTTCGGGGGAGAACTGGCCGATCGTTTATCGGTTTCATGCCCGGAGGCGCCCCCGGGACAGCGTCGGTGCAGGCAGGCTTTTCCGAACAAATCGCCGGTGGCGAGACCCGTGCCTTCAAAAACCCAGTGTGAGCCGTCGACGACGCAATACGGCGCGCCCGTCATCGCACCCGACGGAGTGAACACCACGCCGAGCAGATTGGCTTCTGATTCGTGCCGAACGGCCATGCGACTGTCTTGTCCGCCCATGCCGGCGCTCCACAATGACGTGATGCTGCCATTCTGCACCGTCATCGAACCGTTCGGATGCAGCGTCACTTCGCAGTTCAAACCGTTGCCGCCCAAATAAACCAAGCGCCCGCCTTCCTCGAACACCCATTTCTTAACTCGATCATACATCCGCCGGGTCCAGTATTCGGGGTGAACGGCCAGCGCCAGCACGCGATAGGAGGAGAGGTCCAGAGTGCCGTCGTCCAACTGCGTTTCGGCGTAGTAGTCGTACGGAATCTGGTGCTGTTCGAGCCAGCCCGCCAATCGCCATTCTGCGGGTGCCATATGACACGCCTGTCGCCCTTCGATCGGGTCGGTGAGGCACTCGTCAAAGTCTATATCGAGGAAGGGTTCCGGCCGTTCGAACGATAACGGCGCATATCCGGGATAACCCCACGTACCGTGTTCCGCGTCGATATAACGGGGTAATTCAAATCGGGAATTGACCGTGGGGGTGGGGGGCAGTTGGTCGGCGTGAATATAATTGCTGCGGCCGCCAAACGGGTTGTAGGCATTCCACGTGATGTTCGATGCCAATACGGCCAATCCTGCGCTCGGCTGCGCGGGTGCCACGATCCACGGGAAGGAAAAGTGCTGCCCCGACTGGGTTCGGGCGCGAAAGTAATAGAGACCGCTTCGTTCCGGGGCCGTCACGAACTGGCGGTGCGTCGGGCAGACATAGCCCACCTTGTTCCACTCGGTCCCGGTGCGCGTATAGTCGCCGTCGGGTGTGACCTGCATCGTTGCCCGGGGTCCGTGCTCGTCATGCCAGCCCAATTGTCGCACCAATTCCGGCTGCATGCCGTAGCGCCACAGTTCCAAGTGATACTGCTCGACGGAGTGAACTCGGAATTCGGCCTCCTCCCCACTCTGAACCCACTTCGGCCAAGCATATCCGAGCAGTCCATCCGCCAACAACCGGAACTGATACGGTTCCGACGATGGGATTGTCAACCGGGAGAACTTCGCACCGAAGCCCGCCTTTTGCAAAACCACCCGGTAATTACCTGCGGGCAGATCGGCATGGACGGATCCGGTCGCCCGGGACCGCGCTTCCACCGAATTTCCGCGGTCATCAATGAACTCCAGAAGGACGTCTGCCAGGGCGACGTATCGTTCATCACTGACATAACCAATCAGCATAGGACCTCTTAGCATAGGATTGTGCGGAACCTTTCTTCTGACGCTCCACGACACAGCGGGGAGAGCAATCGTTCGTCAGGGTTCACCCCGACAGTGTTGGGGTTGACCGTTGCTTCCGTCAATTGAACGAATCAGGTATTACGACCCATCTTCCGACTTTCAGCTGGTGCGGATCGAGACCAGGGTTCGCCGACTGAAGACGTGCCAGGCTGACCCCGTACTGTTTCGCAATCCGGGCAAGGGTATCACCGGACCGGATCGTGTGGCGGCGTTTCGCGGCAACCGGAGCGGTGAATTTCGTTGGCGTTGGCATTGGCGGGCTTCGATCCAGGGTCGGAGCCGTTCGTGCCGGGGTTGGGAGGGTGCGTTGAGGACTTTCGGGAGTGTGGAGAGTGGCGGATGGGATGGCTTTTCGTTGGGGAGAGGTCGCCGGAGTGAGTTGACTGCGTGCCGGCATCACCAGCGTATCATTGCTGACCGCAGCCGGCGGTGACGACGTTGCCGGTAGGCCCGAAGAAGCATCGCCGATCCGGTTGGTGAGTTGTGAAATCTGAGCGATCCAGGAACGGAGGTTCGCAATTTCCTGATCACGCTGGCCGACCGCCGCTCGCCAGCGATCAATCTCCGTCTGATTTTGAACCCGATCCAGGTATGAAGTGTATTCGCTGGCCAATTTGACCCGGCAGTAGAAGACGCGGTCTTCGACGAGTCGATTAGTATCTGCGACGTGCAACTCCTTGAACCGCTGGTAGTGGTAGAGCGCCCGGATGAAATTGGTTTTCTTTTCGTCGAAGAGGAAACCCAATTCCCGGTGGGCGGCACCCGAACTGGGATTCGCGTGGAGGGCATTCTCAAAGTGAGCGATCGCGGCCTCCCAGTCGTAAAGCTTCTTCGCGGTCATGCCGTCGAGGTAATGCGGATCTGTTTCCTCGCTTTGGCCGGGTCGGTTCGGAAAATCGCACCCCCCGCCGAAGCCAAGCAACAGAGCCAAGACGAGCAGGCTCGACCGGCGTTGAAGGTGGGTGGCGCAGACGAACATCGCGCCCACCCTAATGGACACCGTCGGTGGGAGCAATCCGGCGAAGCGCAGGGTTGTTCACAGGATTCATCGACTCGGTGGCACGGCGTTGAGCGTTAGCCAAAGGCTCCCTTTCACGGGACGCTCGTCGGTTCCATCCAGATTGTACTTGATTTCAACTTGCATCGCGGGACGGTGATCTCCGAATCGAAGGCGGATGGTTCGCCCGTCGGGCAGCAGTTCCGCCTGCGCGACATCGAGCGCGTCGCGCCCCTCCGTGTCCTTGCGAGTGACGGACCAGTCTTTGGAACCGTAGGCTGATGTGTAGCGGTAGTTCCATCGCTTCACCGCAAAACTGCCCACGTCCACGGCAGTTTTCGGATCCAACGGGACACTGAAGGTGAGGTCTAGCCCGTCGGGGCGTGCCTTCCACCCGACCGGCAATCCGACCCTTCGCCCGTTGTAGCGCACCCGTTGCAAACTACCGTCCTTGAGCGAACTCGTCTGCCATCCGGTCGAGCCCGCGACGTACAAACTGCCGTCGCTGGGATGAAAGGAACCGCGGTTGGGTCCGGAAAGAAACTTGACCGGAAGGGGCACGACGGCTCCCTGCGCAGCACCCGAGGAAATATCGCGCAACACCAGCATCATGGAACAGCGGCCCCAAAGGAGGTGCAGCAGTTGCCCACCCAAAGGTCCCCAGGCGTCGCGAGGTACCCAGACTTGTCCACCGCTCGAATTGTCCACCGCATGCGGGATCCAGCAGAGATGAGGGTCGTAACCCAACGGCCTCGTTGCCGTGGCGTTCGGCCCCGGATAACCATAGTAGCCGCCCAGTTTCACTTCGGAAATGACGGAAGAAGGAGTCCACGTGCCCTGTTGGGGCGCGACCGTCACGATGGTTCCATCTGGGGAAACCCCCATCCCGTTTGGATTGCGCCACCCGGTTGCAAGTGTTTCCTGAGCCCGCCCATCGCGCGTCACCCGGTGCACTCCCTTTGGATCGACATAATAGAAATTGCCAGCGTCATCCCGCTCGAGAGAGGTAACGAAGTCGTGTCCGCCGGCAGAAGTTTCAATCGCGTCATGAAAATTTTCGTAGAAATCAGCTTCGCCGTCGTTGTTTTCATCGACCAGACGGGTGATCCGGTCCCGGCCTAGGACGAACACCTGATCGTCCCGCACTTTGAGTCCGAGCGGTTGGAATAGGCCGGTTGCGAACCGTTTCCACGTTAGCGTGCGGAGGGAATCGTCGATGCCGCGAACCTGCCAAACGTCGCCGTGTATCGTGCAAAAGTACCCGGTGCCGTCGTGGGTGAAATCGATCCCCGCACCGAAGAGGAGCGCCTTCCAGGGGTTGTCATACGGGAGTGACAACGTGTCAACGGACAGGAATTCACTGTCCATGCCGCGACGACCCGTGGTGGTCAGAGGCGGAAGCCATCGGGCTGGATTGGGTCCGTGAAAAGATGTTGCCGGGGGCAGGGTGCGATTGGCGCGATCGGCGGCGATGTAGGCGGCCCGTTGATCTTCCGGACCGCGCCACAGGCGCAGGTCGAATCGCCGGGACTCGGTGTCGGCTGGAAGGGTCAGGGCCCCTTGTCCGGGAGTTGAGCCTTCCGGTTCGAGGCGGCCGAACGTGGCCGAGGCGATCAGCGATTCTCCGCGTTGGGTCCATTCGTAGCGATTTTCCGATTCGGATTCCGGCTGTGAGGCAAGCCAACCGGATCCGGCAGCGATCCGGAGCCGCAACGGCTGCGAGTGCGGTCCGACTTCGAAACTGCGGACGAGCTGATTTCCCCCTGCGATCCGGTGGAGGGAGGGAGTTTCCAGGACCTGAGTGCCATCAATTGCGAGCTCCAACACCACGTGGGAGGCGAGCGGGCGAATTCCCACAAAGCGAGCATTTACCGCCCGCCAGTCCGGGCCGGAGGGAAATTCGATGAACGGCGGTGAGACGGGCCGGGGCATGCCGGTCAGCCCAAAACGGCTCGGGTCCAATTGTAGAAAGCCACCGGTCCAGGCCGCGCGGGCGGTGAGTGATTTGGTGTCGTAGCAAACGGCTCCGCCCAGTTCACCGGGCACTCGGAGAGTGAGCCCCTTGGCGATCGCGCCCGAGGGAAGGCGGATCACGGAAGCGAGGAACGGGCCGATCTCGGTTTGTTGCCACCGATTATCGACCCAGTCGGACTCCTCCTGACTGGCGGGTTCACGGCCGGACATCCGCGGCTCACCCGCCGTGCGTGGGGATACGGCGGCCAGGGCAGCCGGCTTGCGGGTGGCCTCGGCGCCGGCTGGCACCGCCGCAGACGGTTTGCCCGGCGCGGCCCTGGGCTTCCACGGGGAACCGTCCCGCCACAGGACTTTTTCCAGCAGGGAAACCGGAGGGTCAAACTTCAAGAGATCGCGACCGGCTGCCCAGACGGTCCCCCGACGTATCAAGGCTGCTGCACTTCGGATGGATTCGGCGCTGTGCCCCAGGACGGTCTGGAAAATTCGGGCGGAGCCTTCGCGATAGGCCCATGCCATGGGTTCATTGGTTCGGGTGACCTTTGAAAACGCGGTCGCCAGAGGAATGATGGGAAGCGCACCCGCTTGGTGGAAATAGAGCTCATCGTGAGTCTCAAACGAGGGCAGACCGACGGTGATTGGATGCGACACGCCTGTGATCTCGACCTGAAACGGTCCGAATGAATCGTGACCGCTGGGCGATGGCGGGCGGTGCTCCCAGACGCGGCGGGCGATTCGGTCGGTAAACTCAGGCCAGGCGTCCGCGGGCGTTGTTTTCGGGATTGATGGATGGAATGCGCTTGCCCCGAAATGCACCAACACTAGGCCTCCGCCATTACCCAGATACTTGAGGAATTGATCCTTTGCCGCGGTGCTCAAGCCGGGACGCTCCCAGTTCACGTAGTTCCAGACTACCACCTGATAGTCGTCGAGCGATCCAGTGTAGCCGCCGGGGGCCGGTTTCGGGGTGCGTGCAGTGGTCGCAAGCAATTCAGGATCCTCGATTACATGAACCGTCGCCCGGGGATCTTGCTCGATCGCGCCAATCAGGGCGGCGGTCGTCGTCTGCGGGTCATGGGCCGGATGGTTGTGACCGGTGACGATCAGCGCTTTGAATCGCTCCATGGGGTCCGACCGAATTCCGCCGGTGGGCACCTCGATCTTCGCGCTCCAGGCGATCGCGTTGAGGATGAGGCGACGCCATTCGGGCTGCCACCAATTCGAATAGAAATGACCGCCAGTGGTACTGAATCCTCGGCCGCCGTCGGCTCGTTCCACGGCCCATGCAACGGTGAAATCGTTGGTTTCACGGGGTGGTCGTGTGGTCAGCAGGGACGTTAACCGCGGGTCAATTCGACTCGTTGACCCCGTGCCGGCATTGGCCGGATCGGCGCCGCGGAATTTCATCCGGTAATAGAATTCCTCGGGTCCGGTCCACGGGTTGACGCCTCGAGTGACCGGGTGGCCTGGCACGGGCCGCGCCTGGGCCTGCCACGTTTGGATCGCGGAGTACCACTTTTGAGGGCTCGATCCGGTTTCGTAGTCAAAATACCCGCCGACCCACTCTGTGATGTCGTCATGGAACCGGCTGGGGTGAAAAACGGACCAATGCAGAAACACCGCGCCACAGCCGCGCAGCATGTGACGTCGGAATTGTTCCCGTCGATCGCCAACGTACAACGGATGATCTTGCTCCCGGTGATCTCCGCCATCGGTGATCATCACGAGGGTATCCGCGTCGTTCAAAGCCGTGGGGTCGGCGGGCCAGCCTTGAAAATAGACATGGACGCGCACCTGTCCGATCAGGTCAGGAGAGGTTTCCAACAGGTGCTGGAGGAGCAGGACTGACTTTTCGTATTCGTGAGCCTCCTTGGGATGACCCGTGATGGGGCCGGCGATCAAAGCAATCTTGCGCGGGGCGGCGGCCATCAAGGTGGCGGCAGTGAAAAGGGACATCAGTCCCAGGAGGAAGCGGGGGAGACGCGATGGAAGCACGGCGCAGTTTAGGACCAGTTTCAAGGAAACTTCCAGTCTCAGAACTCTTGAAATCGTGGCGGGACGTTTTGCCGACCTGAAAAAAGCGTCACACCGGCGGGCCCCTCACCCCGGCCCTGGCCATCTTTTAAGGTGGCGGAGGAACTGTGCCGTCATGTATCGGGCTGCGAATCCCAACGGGATTTCGTCGTGGTGCGGATTGTTCGGGTTTGAATCCCGACGGGATTCGATCCGGTAGCCCAGGGTTGCGAGGAACGAGCTACCCTGGGTAAATTGACGATCAACACCGCAACCCCAACGGGGTTGGATGGGTTTTGACACAATGATTCAACTCGTTCCGGGTAGAAAATTCAATGTCAACGCAGGCCCAGGGTAAGCCCGTGTGACCGGCCAACCCTGGGCTGGATGATTAAATCCCGTTGGGATTTCTTTGCGGAAAATGGCCAATCTCCAGGGCGCTCCTGCGGAGCGCTCGAACAAGCGTCGAGCCGTTTGCAGGCGTATTGTGGGTGATTCGAGAACGCGTGAAATGTTTTGGCTCACACCCCATTTCCTATTTCAATCGCAGAAACATTCTTGACCTTCATCGCTTCGCCGTGGTTCGCTTCGCGCGACTTACTTACGAGAGACCAATCATCGCTTTGCCGTGCTTTGTGCCGGGGAGCAATTCATTAGGATACTTATGAAATAAACTTCGCTAAGGATCATTCCCTGCCTGCTTGCCGGTATAGTAGGAGCCGCCCTCACTCAACTATCCGCGAATGCGCAGTTGGCGACCCAACTGCCGAAGCGACGTGATAGGAACTGGCACCAACGCGTGGAGTTACCTCGTTTTAGAGGGGGAGAACTTTGTATCGAAGGAGAACGAAAGCCTCGATGCTGGGTTCGGTAAAGTATACGCCGACGAGGCGCTGACAGATACCTACGGTACCCCTATCCTTGGAACGAACACCACGGCGTCGGGAAAAGGCGCCCTGTTTACTAAAACCCAGTTCGCCCAGTGGACTGATAAAGCCACTTATCAGGTTCAGTTCACCACGCCCGGTACCTACTATCTCTACATGCGCTTCACGATGTTCGAGAATGGGGGCAATGTGGCGAACTACGGAAACGAGGATTCTTACTTTCTACCGCCGGACTTTGACAAGGATCCTCAGAATGACTGGGGGTTGATTGGCCCCAGCGGACGAACGGGCGGTTACGTCGAAGGATGCTGCGCGGATGCTGGGTTCCTGCGGATTGCGGAAGTAGGGACTGGCGGGATTCCGCGAGTGGACCATTCCACCGACACCAACTACTGGGAAGGCAACTTCCATTGGAATGATCTGATCTCGAGCCAATTCCTGGCTGCCGACACCGGGGTCCCGAACGTGCGCTTCAAGTATGAAGTGACGGCGGACAAGGTGGGGCACCCGCTTAATTTCACGATTGGATATCGTGAAGGAGGCTTGGCGGTTGACCTCTTTCTGTTCAGCACTCACCCCAATTTGATCGATGTGTACACGCAGGGTCAATTGGATCAACTCCTGCTTCCCTCGACGGGGCAACCTCAGCTCACCATCGCCGTTTCCGGAACCAGCGTAGTCGTCTCCTGGCCGGTTGCTGCGACGGGGTATAGATTGGTATCGGCCGGCACGTTGTCGGCACCGGTCTGGACACCCGTCACAACTCCACCGGTGGTGGTGGTTGGGGATAAGAATACCGTGACATTGACCGGCGTAACAGGCACCCAATACTACCGGCTGATGAAGTAAAGGATCGTCCGTTTTACAACGGATTTTGCCCACGAATCCTCCGCGCCGGGTCCTAGGACCTGGTGCGGAGTTTTTCTTTTGCGTTGAAGTCGTGAAGGTTTTTTTCGCTCATTCTATGGGATCCATACACTGTGAAGGCCCTGCGCTCGTGTGTGGCCTACTGCCAATCTCCAGCCCGCGCCGTCCAGGCGCGGCACGAACGCGCAGCGGCCCTGTCCGCCCGTTGGACGCGGGCGGGTTGTCGCAGCGCGACAACCTCTACCAACAACTTCGCGACGCACCGTGCCGGGGCAGCTCATTGATATTGCTCTCGCCAATCGCAGCCCTCATCGTGAACGAACCAGCAGGGATTAGGACTCTGCACTCCAAGTAAGGTACCCGCCCGCCGATTACTTAAGTAGATGTCATTGGCCATGAAATCTCCGCGATGGATAAACTGGTGGACGAAGGATGTCGTTCGCCGGCGTCTGTTGGTTGGCGGATTGATCTACGCGTGGTTTTTTGGTCAGGGAATCCCGTTGTGGGATTGCGATTTCATCGATTGGTCATCGAAGATCGGCGACAAGAGCATTCTGCGGGTTTTGTTGGAGTGGCTCTCCCCGTTGTCCACCCAGCCCGAGAACTGGGGGTTTAATGAGCGGCCGCTTCAGGTGCTGGTTTACAAGCTCTGTTACGGGATCAGCGGCTTCGATTCTTGGAGCTATATGATCTTCAAGGGTGTGGCGTTCGCCCTGGTGGGCGTGCTAATTTATCAGTGGAGTTTGCGGCTCACGCCCGCGACACGCGGAGGGCGAATGGCGGCACTGGCGGCGGCGATTGTGTTTATGGTTATGCCGGGACCAATGGTGGCGTATTTGTGGCACTGTGATTACGCGCCGGTCGCCGAATGTCTATTTCTGCTGCTGACGTATCTGATGTGGGACGCCGTCGAGAAAACGCCCGAGTCGTTCCACGGCTTACCACGATTGGGCGATCCGGAACACCGGCGTTGGTTGATCAAATGGACGGGTCTCTCGCTCGGCGCTTATCTTGCCTACAAGTCGAAGGCCGACTTGAAATTGATACCGGTGATTCTCGCGTTGTACGTGTTGATCGTGCGACGGCGACAGGTCCTTTTCTTCGCAGTCCCGATCGGTCTGATGGGGTTGCTTGCGATTCCTTGGGGCGCAGGCATTTTTCACAAGCTCCCGCCGTTTCTTCCGGGGTCGGGAGGAAGCCCAATCGGCTGGATGTGGCAGCCGGCAAGTTTCGTTCAGTTGGCGGAATTTCTGTGGTCGTCGCAGCCGTATGACAGTTGGCGGACGTTGCGGGAGCCGACGTTATCACTAGCGGCATTGCTCGGGCCATTCTTGTTGGGCGGAATCCTGATCTTCTTTGGCTGGCGGTTGGTGAAGGGGGAGCGATCTACCGGGAGATATTTGGCGACACCTTTGGATCGTGCTGGTTTGTTTGCATTGATTTGGTGCGGCACGGTATTTGCGGCGGTGAGCGTGCTACCGGCAATTCCGTATGCCTTCCGCGTGCGCTACGGAATGATTACGATGGTGCCGGTATCGCTCTTGCTGGCATGGGTGTTTGGTTTGTTCGCAGACGCGGCGAATCGATTGCCGCGCTGGGTGGTGGGTGCCGCGGTGTGTTTGCTGGCAGCACAATGTGCGATCAACCTCACGCGGTCCGTCGAATCCCGTCGGCGGGTGGGGCGCGTGATGGTGGCGATTGATCAGGCGTATGAGTATTTCGCAAGACAGTTACCGGAATACCGTCTGACGCGTCTGCCGGATTTTCTTTCCTTCGTCTATCGCCCCGGAGCGCCGCAATCGATTCTGAAGCAGGAACGCTTGATCAACCTTCCGGAATTGGTCAAGAGTTACGAGCCCTACAAGACCTATGTGCTGACATGGGAACCATCGATGTGGGAGCAGGTGGAAGTGGTGCGCAGTTTCAATGGCTGCCAGGAGGGCAACCTATTTGACCGGATCTTCCCGTGCCCGCCAGAAACCGGCGTGCATCTACTGCGTTTCATTGGGTCGGATCCGCTCTACGTGAAGGGCGAGACGTTGCGCGCCAAGGGTGACCTCGGGTCCGCACGGAGTTTGCACGAGGAGTTCTTGAGTCAACATCCGTACAGTCTGGCGGGATTGTTTGTGGTCGGATTGGAAGCCTACCAACAACAGGATTGGAATCGGGCGGATCAGGTGTATTCAAAGCTTGAGCGGTATCTGCCGGACCGGGCACAGGTGCTCTACAACCACGCCCTTGCGCTGGAGCAACTCCAACAGTACGCCCCGGCCATCCGCCGCCTGAAGCGCATTCTGATGGAGGGAACGAAGGACTACGGCGTCTGCTATCACCTGTATTGGTGTTACCGAAAAGCGGGACAGATGACGCAGGCGGAGGAAGTGATGTCGCTGATGAAACAATGGTTCCCAAACCCGGAAGGCGCCGTGGATAAATGACGCATTTGCGAGAGCAACTGCGGAGACCCATTCACCGCCCACTCCAGGCAGTTTTCCAAACGGAGGCGGAGAACCTGCTTGAACGAAGTGTTACTCTTGCAAGATTCAGAAGAATCATGCTGGGAGATCATTCGTAAGTACGATGCGGTAGCGGGCTTTGCCGTTGCGGAGGTGATCGAGGGCGTCGTTGGCGCGGGACATGGGGAAGGATTCGGTGGTCGGGGCAATGCCGTGACGGGCGCTGAATTGCAGCATCGTATCCACGGTGGCAGGACTGCCGAGCGGTGAGCCGGAGAGGGATTTTTGCCCCAGGATGAGGGGGAAGGCACTCACAGCCATGGGCTCCAACACGGCCCCGACGGTGTGCAGGCGCCCCCTCGGCTTGAGCGCGGCGATGAAGTTATTCCAGTCGAGGCCGACATGGGTGGTATTGAGGATGAAATCAAAACTCCCCGCCGCCTTGGCGAGTTCGTCGGCGTTGTGCGAGTTCAGCGTGCGATGGGCTCCGAGTCGCAGGGCTTCTTCGCGTTTCGAGTCGCTCGTGGTGAAGGCGGTGACGTCGCAGCCCCACGCTCTGAGAAATTTAACCGCCAGATGGCCGAGTCCGCCGATGCCGATGACGGCGACCCTGTCCGTGGGCGTGACGCCGCACTGCACGATGGGATTGAACACGGTGATGCCACCGCAGAAAAGCGGGCCCGCTTTACTGACGTCGAGCCCCTCTGGCAGTGGGCTGACCCAGGTCCAGTGGGCGCGGACTCGCGAGGCAAAACCACCGTGGCGACGGACGATGGTGCCCTCGGCGGTGAGGCAGAGGTTTTGATCGCCCGAGAGGCAGTGAGCGCAGGCTCCGCAGCTCGCGGAGAACCAGCCCAAGCCGACGCGGTCCCCGATCTTGAGCCGCTTCGTGTGGTCGCCGAGCGCGACGACCTTGCCGATGACTTCATGCCCGGGGACGAGCGGGTAGGCGGTCATGCCCCATTCGTTGTCGAGCATGGACAGGTCGCTGTGGCAGATGCCGCAGGTCTCCACGGCGATCTCGACTTGCTCGGAGCCAAGGGTGCCGGGGTCGTATTCAAACGACTGCAGGGCCTGCTTCGGTCCGAATGCGGCGAGGGCTTGGATGGTGGTGCTCATGGTGTGGTGTGGTGTCGTGCTGTTCGGATTTTCTGGAGCGGCCAATCGCCGCTCGGGTCGTTCGGGCTTGCAAGTCGGTGCATCCCGAAGTCGTCGGAATGACAACAGAAGCAAACGAGTGCAAACAAAGACAGGAAGATGCTTTGTTTTCTTCATGGTTTTCTGTTCAAAAAGTCTGCATTTCTGACGCGAGTTCACTTGCTCTGCGCCGTTTACCGACCAATCGTGGATGTACGGCTTGAAAGTTCGCGCGCTCGAAACGCATTGTTTTCGGGTCGAGATCGCGTCACCGTCCAGCCAATCCCCTCTTTGTGAATTCAAAATTTCGATCGGTGATCAGTCGAAGAAATTTTGTCGCTGATGCGGCAACCTCGGGTGCGTTGCTCGCCTTGGGCAAGTCGTGCCCGGCCTTTGCCGTCACCCGCTCTGCGGGCGGGGCGGATCTGGCGAATTCAGCGCTTCCGCCGAACTTCGCCAATCCGCCGGATTCACCGATCAACTCCCTTTTGAAGGACATCCCGCTGCCCAGGATGGTGGCCCTTGAAACCGCGTTCGATCGCCCCGTGCTCGCCGATGTGGCGCGAAGTTTCCGGGAGAACCTTCGGAGCTCCGGCGTGCTGAGCGCGATCCGTCCCGGCATGAGTCTGGCCATCGGCGCGGGCAGCCGCGGAATCGCCAACCTGCCCTTGGTGACGCGCACCCTCATTGAGGAATTGAAGCAGGCGGGCGCCCGGCCATTTCTCTTTCCCGCGATGGGCAGCCACGGCGGGGCCACTCCGGAGGGCCAGACGGCCGTGTTGGCGCGGATGGGTTTCACGGAGGAAGCAATGGGAGTTCCGATCCGGGCGACGATGGCGGTGGTGCAGGTGGGGTCGACGCCCGACGGTTTGCCGGCGTACGTCGACGCGATCGCCGCCCAGGCGGACGGCATCATCGTGGTCAACCGGATTAAGCCGCACACGTCGTTTCGTGGAAAAATCGAGAGCGGTCTTTCCAAGATGATCGTTATCGGGGTGGGCAAGCAGAAAGGTGCGGAAACGTGTCACAATCTGGGCTACGGCCGGATGGAGCACAATTTGCTCGCCCTTAGCCGCGTGACGGTGGCCAGCGGCAAAATCCTTTTCGGCGTGGGACTCATTGAAAACGCCTATCACGAGACGTGTCGTATCGACGTCGTCCCCGCGGCGGAGATTGCTGCAAGGGAACCCCTGCTCTTGGCCGAGGCGCGGAAACTCATGCCCATCGTTCCTTTCAGTCCCTTGGACGCCCTCATCATCGACGAGGTCGGGAAAAACATTTCCGGTGCTGGCTTCGACCCGAATGTCGTGGGCCGTTACGCCACGGCGGATGTGGTCCTAACGGAGCGGGATCCGCGCATCACCCGGATCGCGATCCTGGATATCACCGCGGTGTCCGATGGCAACGCTGCCGGGTTGGGTAATGCCGATTTCACCACGGAACGGGTATTCCGCAAATTCAACCTGGTTGAAACGTACTGCAACCTCTTGACATCGACGTCGACGACCGGTGCCAAGATACCCATGGTCCTGCGGAACGATCGCCAGGCCATCCAGGCCGCCATCAAGATCTGTCTGATCGCCGACCCGAAACAAGTGCGGCTTGTCCGGATCAAGAATACCCTTTCGCTCGATCGGATCGAGATTTCAGAAAATCTGGTGGACGAAGCCCGACGCAGACCCGGGACTAGGTCCGTGGGCTCCGCGGCGGACATGATGTTCAACGCGGACGGGAATTTATCGAAATAGTGGCGCCATGAACAACGATTCCGATCCATTTCGCGAGGCCCGAAGAAAAGATGCGATTCTGAAGTGTCCCTTTCAGGGCGAGATCGTGCCGATGATTCTGCGCCATGAGGATGTCCGCAACGCGGCCAGGGATTGGAAGACGTTTAGCTCGGACGCGCCGTTCCGGGTGCCAATCCCGTCGGAGGAGGCGGTCCGGACGATGCGGCAATTGCCCATCGAGACCAATCCGCCGGAGCACACGGAGTATCGCGCCATCGTTGAGCCATTCTTTCAGCGCGCCAGGCAACCCGACGTGATTGCGAAAGTGGAGGCGTTGATCGGGGAGAAAATTTCTGAAGCGCTGGGTCGGCAATCCATCGAGGTCGTCAATGACTTTGCGCTGCCGGTACAGTCGCGCGCGCTCACCTACCTTTTGAACGTGCCCGAGTCGGAGGCGGAGGTCTGGATCGGTTGGGGCATGCACGTCTTCAAGGTGACGGGCGGCACGTTCAAGAAAGGCACATCACTCGAAGCGTATCTGGGCGCGCAGTTCGACCGGGCTGAGGTGAATCCCGGCGAAGATTTTTTCAGCGCACTGACGAAGGCCCGGTACCGCGGCCGATCGCTGACCCGTGAGGAAATGATGGGCTTTGGCAACCTCACCTTCGCCGGCGGTCGCGACACGATCATCCATAGCATTTCTTCCATCCTCGCGTATTTCGGCAGGAACCCGGAAGCCCTCGCCTACCTGCGAGAGGATCCGAGGCGCATTATTCATGCGGGCGAGGAATTCTTCCGAGTCTTCATGCCGTTGACGCACATCGGCCGCGTTTGCCCGGTGGAGACGGTCCTGCACGGAGTCACCGTCCCGGCGGATGGGCGCGTGTCGTTGGGTTGGGCCTCGGCGAATTTCGATGAGACGGTATTTGAAGCGCCCGAGGAGGTGCGCCTGGATCGCAAACCGAACCCGCACATTTCTTTCGGCTTCGGGCCGCACCTTTGCCTTGGCGCGTCGCACGCGCGATTGATCGTGCGCAGCCTCTTGGAAGCGCTCACCGCGCGCGTCGGGCGCATTGCGGTGATCGAGTCGAAGGAGCACGTCGAAAACGAGGCGTGCTACCAGCGCGCGAATGGCTACGAGTATTTGACGCTCCAACTCACCCCTTGCTGAGCCACCTTGGAATTTGACGCTCCGCGATTATTAGTGGTGCCTCGCATCATCGGTTCCAAGCCTTTTCGATTTCAACGCAGAAGATCGTTTACCAGTATCGCTGAATCGCATCCAGCAACCAATTCAAGTCCCGCTGGTCTTTCCCGCCGTCCTTCCCTGCCACTGGTTGCATAAATCCTATGTA
>CAMDJH010000143.1 GCA_945900455.1 Akkermansia muciniphila | reverse complement strand
CGAAGCGAGCCGGGGCCGGAGTCGTGGGTATTGCTGACGGTGAAGGTCTGCGCCGGAAGAGAGGAGGCGATGGGGATGGCGACGGAAAATTCCGAGGTGTTGCCGTTGCTGTCGGTGGCGGTGGCGGTGAGAAATTTTCCCGCCGCCTGCCGGGGCAGCGTGACCGCGATGGCGGCGTTGCCCGAGGCGTCGGTCGTCACGTCGGCCGAGCCGAGGAAGACCTGGCCTTCGCCGTTGGTGGTCGGGTCGCGCGTCGCGCTGGAATAGAAATCAATCGAGAACACGCTGCCCGTGCGGCTGTGGATCGTGCCGGTGACGAAAGCGGTGGCGGCGAAATTCGTGGCGGCGGTGAGCACGTTGCCTCGGGCGATGGTTCCCGATCCGTCGAGTCCGACGATGTTGCCAAAAAAACATTGCCCCGGGCCGAAATGCCTTCGAGCTGGATGCCGGAGCCGGTATTGCCCGAGATCAGATTTCCCTGGCCCGAGGACGCGCCTCCGACCGTGTTCGACGGCGCGTTGATGACGAGGACGCCGGCCTGGGTGTTCGGCAGGGCCGTGGTCGAAGCCGCGTTCAAGCCGATGACGTTTCCACGGATCAGATTGGAGAACGCATTGGTGCCGTCGAGGCGGACGCCCTGCTGGGAATTTCCGGAAATAACATTGCCGTGGCCCAGGCTGGATCCGCCCACGGTATTGAACGGGGCCCCGTTCAGGAGCACGCCGTTCAGGCTGTTGGCGCGCGCCACGGTTCCGGCCTGGTTCAGGCCGATGAGGTTTCCCTGGATGACGGTGTTGGACGCCGAAAGCCCGTTGAGAACGACGCCGTTCTGGGTGTTCCCGGAGATGATGTTCCGCTGGCCGGCACCGGAACCGCCGATCAGGTTGCCGGAGGAATTGGTGACGGAGATGCCGTTGGCCAGATTGCCTTGATCCGCGCCTGCCGCATCGAGGCCGATCACATTGCCCTGGATGATATGGCCGGCACCGCCGGTGATCCTGATGCCGTCCGCCTTGAAGCGGTTGATCAGGATTCCGCGGATGATGACCGGCCCGGCCGTGATGCGGAGGCCGTCCGTCAGGTTCGGGCTGGCCGCTCCGTTCAATTCGATCAGTGGCGTGCCCAAGTAACCGGCCTGCGTCGTGCCGTCGATGGTGACGGCCTCGGTGATCGTGGGCAGAGCATTCGTCGGCAGAAGGGACAGGCCACCGGACGTGATGGCGAAGGAGATGGTGTCGGCACCGGGGGCGGCATTGGCGTCAAGGAGCGCCTGGCGGAACGTGCCCGCACCGTTCTGATTGGTGGAGAGGACGGTGAAGGTCCCGGCATGAATGCCGAGGGCGGAGAGAAGAAGCCCGGCCATCAGCGCGAATATTCGCGTGTTCATAAATCAATCCTGCCTATTGAGTTTGGACACCGTGGTTATTGAACTCTACCTGGTGAACACCGGCAACGGCAGAGTTCAAGGCTTGGATGGTTGAACTTCCAGAATGGCGTCGAAGAGCTGGCCGTGGCGCACGCCGTCGCGGGTGATGTCGAAGGCGACGAGTTGCACGCCGGGCTTCGCGTCGGGCGCGGCGGTGATACGGAAGGAGAATTTGCCGCGCGCCTCGGCAGCGAGCCGACCGTCCAGCACGCGCGGCTCGGCGGTGAGGCCGGGCGGGGTGAGGATCTCGATGTGATGGGTTTGGGCGCGGGTCTGGAAGCTGCGGACTTCGAGTTTCAATTCGACGGCTTCGCCCGCGCGCAATGTCGAGCGATACGGCTCGGCGCGCACCCAGAACGGGTCGAACCAGTAGCGGTAGTCGTTATCCGTGCTCAACGAACGGAAGGTGTCTCGCATGTCGTAGGCCCATTGGCGGTAACGTTGGATCAACGGTGCGGGATTGGCGATGGCCCAGGAATGGCCGGCGAGAATTAGGTCGGGCTTCACCCGTGTCATCAGTTCAGCCCCGTAGATGTAGCCTTCATCGAGGATGCCGCTGTTGCGGGCGACGATGGCTTCGTGGCCGTTCTGCACGGGGTCGGTGGGATTGCCGTCAATGTTGTCGCCGGTGAAGATGACCTTCTTGCCGTCAATGACGCCGTGGACCCCGAGCGCGAACTCGGTCTGGCCCGGCATCCATTCGATGGTGAGTTTGAATCCTTCCCAATCAATCGTCTCGCCGGATTTCTTGATCGCGCGATCGATGCGCACGCCAGTGAGCCCCTTGCCGTAGGATTGCACCGGCGCGCAATAATCGAACCACTCGGGGTGCTCGCATTTGTCCACCATGTTATCGAGCGCCCAGATCTGCGCGCCCCACTTCTCGCGCAAATGCGGCGCTTCGAGGAAATGGTCGCCGTGCATGTGGGTGATGATGACGGCGTCGATGGCCTTCAAGCCGAGTTTCTCCCGCATCCCTTCGAGCGCACGGTCGAGATAGGCTTCATCGAACAACCCGCAGTCCACCACGAGCGCGTGGCCACTGTCGGCGAGCAGCATGTGGAAGTTGGGCCAGAAGTTCTGCGCCTTGAACTTGAACAGGTGCGGGCTCACCTGCCAGATGTTCGGCACGGCGGTCGGTTTCGACACGCGGTCCTGATCCGAACCCGCGAAACGCGAGATGCTGTAGCCGCGCAGTATCATTTGCTCCAACCGTTCGAGCTTTTTTTGGTATTTCTCCAGTTGCGGCTTTGCGTCGCGGATGATGGGTCCGTGTGAAGGCAGCATCAGGATCGGATCGTAGCCCGTCACCCACGCTGCGGCGTTGTGCAGCGCGTAAACGCCCGCGCCGAAGCTGTAATCCCATTCCGTGTCGAAATAGTTGTTCATTCGTGCGCCGTCGCACATCACGTCGCCGGAGAATGCCAGCCAACGGTTCTGTTCCTCGATGAAGTAGGTCATTCCTCCCGGACTGTTCCCCTTGGTTTCTTCGCAGCGGAGCTTGCGACCACGCCAGGCCAACTCGTCCATGCGCCGGAAGCCGCGGTCAAGGCGAACCGGCTGGATGGGCGGACGAACGTAGCTCGCGCCGTGGACAGTGTATTGGTCATTGAGCGACACCTTCATTTTTCGAAACGACGCCGGGCGCTCGAACAACGCTCGTTCTGCTTCGGGTGCGGCGACCTGGGTGCCACGGTCGCGCCACGGCCCGAGCTTCGATGCGCCCTGGCATTGCTCGCGATGATGGTCGGTGAACAAAACCCACTCGACACGCTTCACGCCGATGCTCGCGAGATGTTCCAGCACGCTGCCGTCGCCGAGATTGATCAACAGCGCGGCATCCCCATCGCGCAGGACGTGGACATTGCAGGTGTCGGTCCAGACATAGAGGTTCGGCAGCGCCTTGGCATCCGGCTGGGAAAACCCGGCGGCGGCAAGCTGGACGCATCCAACGAAGAGCGCGGCGAGTAACGTGAGGATGGCTTTCTTCATGAAAACTTGGCGTGCGAAAGGCTCAGTTGCGAGGATGCAGCGGATGGGTGCGTTGTCGAACATCACTTCAAGCGTTTGACGTTGTTGGCGGAAAGCAGCGTTCTCATTTGGGTGATGGCGATTCCGTTCAGCTTGAGCAGGTGCTTGGGCTGGGGCAACCCTTGGCGGATGAGGACGGAGTTGAGATTTTCGAGGGTAGAGCTTGAACTCTGATGAAATCCAGGAAGCAAATTCAAAGGCGATATCCGGTGCGCGTAGGTGCCGCCGTAGCGACCCGATGTCGGTCAGAGAAAGGTAGTCCTGATTATTCCGATTCAGGAAAGCGATGGTCACGCCTTGTGGGGGCACTGGGATCAGATCTATCCATTTGACATACAAGCCGTGAGAGCCTTTCCGATTGCCTCCACTGCCCCATTGCCTCCCTGACCGATCTGCTCAAGGCTAACGCAGGCGGAAGAACCGGCGCTCGCCGTCGGTCGGCACGGCGATGCTGTGGCGTCCCTGCTGCGCGAAGGGTGTGGCGCCGGAGGCAGCCCACGGTCCGTCCACGCCGGTGGCGGATTCGACGGTCCAGCCGACATCCTCGCCCGGCCAGGACACGAGGACTGCCGGCGCGATGGCTAACGTCGGCGGTGGGAAAGGGCAAAACAACGTGCCTGTCTGCGTGGCGCTAGCGAGGGGCTGGATCGTGACAGGAGTGGTCACTCCACAGAAACGATTGCTCGTGACTTGGGCATTCACGGCCTTGCCCAGGAGGGTTCCGAAGATCGGGTCGTTACCCCCCAGCCGGATTCCTTCCGCCATATTCTCAAATGGGTTGTTAGCAATCGTCACATTGGTTCCACTTGCAGCCAATCCCAGCGGAAGAATCCCGGGTGCAGTGCCTTGGAAGCGGTTGTTTCTGACCATGCTTCCATCACCTTTGATCAAAGCGATGTGCTCCTGGTTATTCCGAAGGGTGTTTCCTTCGATGATGAGGGGCTGGAGATTGCCATATTCTGGATAATTCGCTTCGTTGGCCGCCAGAATACCGAACGATATTGGAAAATCAGCTCCTGTCCCGACGTATGAGAATCCGCTGATGATGTTGCCAGCGATCCGTCCCTCGACGCCTTCCCTGATGTTGATGCCGAAGTTAATGTTACTGGTGTTCAACGGTCCCGGCCCGATGATCGTGTTGTTCTCGAGCGTGGCATTGATGCTTTTTCGGGTGGGCAAGCCAACGACCTCAATGCCCCGATAGTTGTCCGCAAACGTGCATTCTACCACGTGAAAACTGACCACTGGGGGGCCTGGCGTCAAAGTTGACGAAAACAATGGCAACGGCGTCTTCAGGGCCCGGGGTGCTCTCACGAAAACCGTAGAACGCGCAGTTCTCCACAATGCCGCTGCTCTGGCGAAAAAATATCCCCTCCAGATTACCGCGACCGACGAAGCGTTCGGCCAGGCGCTCGCCTTCGAAAGTCAATCCCCGCACCGTGACCTGGGAAGATTGAATACCCATTATTGGGCCACTGACTCAGGCCGAGTTTCGTTTAGTTTAGAAGGGCAGTGCGACCCTTCTCTGGTAAATGCGGGATTTCGCGATGGGAACAATCAGGGGAGCAGGAATTTTTTTACGCGCGGCGAGACACGGTGGCGGCTTGCCGCATGGGACGGCAAGCGCCGGAGGGTCGTCGCGGTCCAGATCTTCAGGAAGGCCGCTACGGGTGAATGAGCCGATAGAACGCGCTCTCCGCAGGCGGATTGAGAATGACTGTCTTGGTCGTCCCGTCGTCCGCTGGCGTGGTGACCACGTTGCTCCAGTTCAACGAGCCAATGCCGTTGGTATTCTGCTGCAAGGTGAAGGCCGCCGCGGGCGAGGGCCAGGACACGGCCACTGTGTTCGTCGTCGTGCGGGCGATGGTGAGCAAGGGCACGCCCGCGCTCGAATACTTGATCGTCACGTAATCGAAAGTACTGCCGTTCCACGACTCCCCCGTCACGAACACGTTCCCGCTACCGTCCACCGCCACGGCGTAAGCACGGTCACTGCCGTTCGCCGGGCCACTGTAACGATTCGTCCACAACGGCACGCCCGCGCTCGAATACTTGATCGTCGCGTAATCGGTGTCAGGCCAACCGTTGGTGCCGATTGAATTCCCAGTTACGACAACGTTGCCGCTGCCGTCCACCGCTATGGCAGTCGCGTAGTCATGCCCGTTCCCCGGTCCATCATAATGATTCGTCCACAACGGCACGCCCGCGTTCGAATAAGCAACGGTGCCGTAATCGGCGACACCACTACCGCCCGCACTGCCGCCCGTCACAAACACGTTGCCGCTGCTGTCCACCGCCAAACCTCTGGCGGAACCGGGATAACGATTCGTCCATAACGGCGCGCCGACACCCGAATACTTGATCGTCGCGGAACCGCCACTGGTGTCGCCCGTCACGAATACGTTGTCACTGCTATCTACTGCCACGGCAGTGGCGACGTCGTCCCTGTTCGCCGGCCCGTTGTAACGATTCGTCCACAACGGCAAGCCTTCCCCTGAATATTTGATCGTCGCGTAATCGGAAGAACCGAAGGGATCGCGAATGCTGCTGAGACTTGATTTCCCGGTCACGACCACGTTGCCGCTGCGATCTACCGCCACGGCATTGGCGATGTTGTAGTTCGCCGGCCCGCTGTAACGATTCGTCCACAAGGGCACGCCCGCTCCCGAATATTTGATTGTCGCGTAAGCAGGGCCAACACCGCTGCCATCCGAACGACCCGTCACAAACACATTGCCGCTGGCATCCACGGCCACGGCGGTGGCCTCGTCATTGTCATTCCCCGGCCCGTCGTAACGATTTATCCACAACGGCAGGCCCGCGCTCGAATACTTGATCGTTGCGTAATCGGAAGAACCGAAGGGATCGCGATTGCTGCTGAGACTTGATTTCCCGGTCACGAACACATTACCGCTGCCGTCCACTGCCACGGCTGTCGCGAAGTCAACGCTGTTCCCCGGCGCCGTGTAACGATGCGTCCACAACGGCACACCCGCTCCCGAATACGCAAAGGTCGCGTAGCCGGAAACGCCGCTGCCACTCGAAGACCCCGTGACGAACACGTTGCCGCTGGCGTCCACCGCCACGGCTTGGGCTTGGTCATCCGTTTCGCCCAGCCGGTCGAAACGATTGGTCCACAAGGGCGCGCCCGCGCTCGAATAGGAGATCGTCACGCAATCATAAGAACGGCCGCTCCACGAAGACCCGGTGACGAACGAATTACCGCTACCGTCCACGGCCACGGCGGAGGCGTGACTGTCTCCGAGCCCGGTGTAGCGATTGGTCCACAACGGCACGCCGGCGCCCGAATATTTGATGGTCGCGTAGTCGTAATGACCACTGCTGCCAACCGAGGACCCCGTTACGTACACGTTACCGCTGCCGTCCAATGCCACGCCGGTCGCGCTATCATCGCCAATCCCCGGCCCATGATAACGATTTGTCCACAACAGCAGGCCCGCGTTCGAATAAGCAACGGTGGCGTAATCGCCGCTACTGCGCCCCGTCACGAAGACGTTGCCGCTGCCGTCCAACATCAAACCCTTGGCGGTGGGCGCTTGATCGAAAAACCCCGGCTCGCCGAAATGATTCGCCCACAACGGCAGCCCCGCGTTCGAATAGGCAACAGTCGCGAAACCGCTACAATCGGTGCCCCCTGCCACAAACACGTTGCCGCTGCCGTCCACCGCCACAGAGAAGCCACGACCATAGCCGCACATCTCGTAACGATTGGTCCACAACGGCACGCCCGCTTGCGAATATTTGACGGTCACGTAATCGTCATAATTTCCCGCGCGCCCCGTCACGAATACGTTGCCGCTGCCGTCCACGGCCAAACCTGTGGCCTGGGTAGCGGGATAAAGATTCGTCCACAGCGGCACGCCCGCGCTCGAATAAGCAAGAGTCGCAGCCCCCCCCGTCACGAACACGTTGTCACTGCCGTCCACCGCCACGGCGTTGGTAGAGTCCGCCCAGTCATTCCTCGGCCCGCTGTAACGATTGGTCCACAACGGCACGCCTGCCCCCGAGTACTTGATCGTCGCGTAATCGTCAGAACCGCCGCTGCCGTCCGAATGCCCCGTCACGATTACATTCCCGCCGCCGTCCACCGCCACGGCGTTGGCGCTGTCAACGCTGTTGTCCGGCCCGTTGTAAAGATTCGTCCACAAGGGCACGCCCGCACCGGAATACTTTAGGATCAGCCAATCCCTGCCATCTATTCCGGCATCGCTGGAACCGGCCACGATGACATTGCCCGCTGAATCCAACGCTATCTTTTGGGCCCGGTCGTCTGATTCAGCCAGGCCATTGTAGCTCCGCACCCACGCCTCGGCCGCAGGTTGTACTTGAGCCAGGGTGCCAGTGGGGCAGACCACGGTGGCCAAGGCGAAAAGCAGACTGGCAACGGCGGCCGTTAGTCGAGTTTCAATCAAGGTCTTCATAGATCGATTCCATTTGGAAGGGCAGTGCGTCCCTTCTCTAGTAAATGCGGGATTTCGCGATAGGAACAATCAGGGGACGGGAATTTTTTCAAATGCGCGGCGAGACACGGTGGCGGCTTGCCCCGTGGGAAGAAAAGCGACGGAGGGTCGTTCGTATCCTTAGAGCCTGTGTGAAAAACCCGGAGCGCGGCTGTGTCGTCTTCGACCAGCTGCGCTCCACGCCCTGGAGATTGGCCATTTTTAGCGTTTGTGTCTTCGAAGGGAACTCGGCATT
Organism: Akkermansia muciniphila; assembly: GCA_945900455.1. Taxonomy (GTDB): domain Bacteria; phylum Verrucomicrobiota; class Verrucomicrobiia; order Limisphaerales; family UBA9464; genus SIBK01. The sequence goes on along the minus strand of CAMDJH010000143.1, from coordinate 8,541 downwards.
TAGCAAAGCCGCGGAGCGGCGGCAGACCGTAGCCCACGGCGCGAGCCGTGGGGATGAAGTTCGAACAAAACGGAAGCCCCTGCCGGGGCGACAGAGCTGGAGGAGTGCGCCTTGTGCCAAATTCTCTGTCGCCCCTCCGGGGCTTGCGTGCGGCGCACCCGGGAACCCACGGCTGACGCCATGGGCTACGTTCTCACGGCGCTCCGCGCCTCCGGAGTACGCCTCAGCTGTTAGACGAGCGTCCATTTTGTATTCCCAGAATGGCCAATCTCCAGTGCGCTCCGCGCCAAGGACGCATTTTCACCCACCGATGAATCCTCTCGCCGCTTGCTACGGGGCTTGGAGTTTCGCAAAGACCTAAGGCGAGGATCATCTCTTCGCGGGTCCGTGGGCCTCCTTGATTGCCTGATACAGCCAGGTCTTGGAATACGTCCACCAGCGCACGGCGGTCGGTTCGGAAATGCCCAACACCTGGCCCGCTTCCTTGAGGCCAAAGCCAGCGAAATACCGCAGCTTCACCAATTCGGCCTTCTGCGGCGCGTGCTGGCTGAAACGTTCCAGCGCTTCGTTGACCGCCAGCAGTTCGTCCTCTTGCATCGGCGCAGCGATTTCGACTTCATCCACATCGAGTCGCTGCTGGCCGCCACCGTGCCGCCTCGCCTGCTTGCTCCGGGCGCGGTCAATGAGGATGCGCCGCATGGCCTCCGCAGCGGCGCAAAAGAAGTGGGTCCGGTTTTCCCAGGATGGTTGCTCGTCGCCGCCGAGACGGAGCCAGGCTTCATGGACCAGCGCCGTGGGTTGAAGCGTTTGGGTGTACGATTCCTGGGTCATTTTGCGCGCGGCGAGCTGGCGCAGTTCGTCATAGATCAGCGGCAGAAGCTTGCGGGCGGCGGTGGAGTCGCCTTGCGCTGTGGCGTGGAGAATTTTTGTCAGCTCGCTCATCAGTGGTCGCGGGTGAGTTACGGCCGATCCGGCCTCGTATAATTGGGGTCGGGGCCGAGATAAGGGGGTGCTTCCTGGGAAGGCTTTTCCTTCAGCCAATCGAACTGGAGTTTCTCGAAGGCAGGCGCGCGGAACACGGAAGCCCCCTCGCGGTGTACCGCCAAAAGCCGCTCGCCGTCACGAGCGAAGGCGAGCTTCAGGCCGGACTGCTTGAACGAAAGCACCGCCTGCCCGGTGGTCGTATCAAAGAGTTTGCTTTCTCCGTCCGAGCCTGCGGCCAGGCGCGACCCATCGGGAGAAAACGAAAGCGAGTTGTACAGGGTCAGCGCCCGCGGCAACACCATCCGGCGATGCGTCGCGAGGTCCCAGAGCAAGGCGCTGCCGTCGGTCGGGGCGGCCGCCAACCAGCGATTGTCGGGTGAGAACGCGCACACCCTGACTCTTTGCAGAGCCGCCACCCCCCGCCACATTGGTGGTCCGGCCATCGAAGGGATTTTCCACACTCCCAGGTCGCCCGGTCCGGTGAAGCCCGCCAGCAATTTGCCATCGTCCGAAAGTTTGATACCGTGGACGTTTTGAGCGTGGGGTAATTCGGCGATCGGTTCCATACTCGGCAGTCGCCAAATCCGGACCCGGTCTTCCGGCATCACGTTGCCGCTCATGCCCTTGGTCGCCAGCGTGGAACCATCCCCGGAGGCGTCCATGAGGTAAACCGCCGCCTTGTGGGCGTTGCTCACGACCATTTCCTTTCCAACAACCGGACCGAAGATGCGGATGCTCCCATCATAGCCGCCCAACACCATCCCCCGGCCGCCTCCCAGGACGACGCCGCTGCTCGGCGGCCCCGGCAGCGCTGCGGTGAAGACCCTCTGCAGCGGGATGGTGGTCCAAACCTCGGCCGTCCACGATGCGACGCCGTTGGACCATCGAAGCTGAGGGATCCGCCCGAAGCCGCTGCCATCGGCTGCCAATTGAAATTCTGCCGACGGGGGAAATGAAACCGGCTCAGGCGCGGTCGGCGTTTCATCCATCGCCCAGAGTTTGACCTCGCCGTTGCGGGCGCCGGTCGCCAGGAACTTGCCGTTTGGGGAGAAATCCAACGCTGTGATTGGATCGGTGTGGCCGCGCAACGTCCGGGCTTTCTGCCAACGCGATGTTTCCCAGAGGCGGACGCTCGCATCACCTCCCACAACCGCCAGCCAGCGGCCATCAGAGGAAAATACCGCATTCGCAACGAAGGCGGAATCGCGCAGTTCCGCCACGAGACTCCGATCTTCGACGTTCCAAACGTGGGTTGCCGAAGCGCCGCCCGGATTGACCAGCCATCGCCCATCGGCCGAGAATCTCAAAACGCCAAGACCTCCCGAAGCATTCGTCAGAACGCGCTTGGTGTGTTCAGCCAGATTCCAGAAGGCGATGTGACCGGACTCGTCCGCGACGACTAAACCATTTCCGTCGGGCGAGAAGAGTCCCTGGGTCGCTGCGCCCGATTCGGTTTCAAACGGCTTCAACCATGTCTTGCCGTCCAGGTCCCAGAGCCCGACCTGATTGCCGGCAGCCACGGCGAGCACATTTTGGTCAGGTGAGATATCCACCGACCTGACCGGTGCCTCGGCGTCCACAGAAGTGCCTTGCGCATCGGGCAGTTTGCCTTCGGTGAATTTTTGAAAATCAACAACCGTTATTCTCGAAGTAGCATTCCATGCGGCACGGTAAAACATGGCATTCCGCTTGGGAGCCACGGCCATCACTTCGGAGACGCCGCCGCCAAGGCCCCGATTCGTAATGATGTTGGAGGGCCGACGCTCCCGGAGATTCCACAGCACGGTGCGCCAATCGGCCTGCCCGGCGGTCAGCAGGGTGTTGTTATCGAGAAACCGAAGGCTCAAGACCGGCGTGGAATGCATCACCAGCGAGGCGTGCGGGTCGCCATCGCTGAGATGGGCAAGATAGCGCCACTCCCAATTGCGCAGATCAGTTTCGTTCGGCCCGGGCCAGTAACGGCGCAGGAGCGTCTGCGCGATTCCCAGATCGCCCTCATCGACGGCGCGATTGGCCAGATCCATGTCCGCGACGTAGCCCGTGTGACGCGCTTGCAATTCGGCGCGCCGGGCGCGCGCGGCCTCCAGGCTGCTGACCAGCACACCCGCCGCCAGCGCGAGCATGACCGCCGCAGCCGCCGCAAAGCCCACCTTGTGCCGCCGAACGGTCTTCTGAAATTCGTAGAGCCGGCTCGGTGGGCGGGCCGCCACCGGTTCATTCTTCAGGTGCCGCTGCAAATCCATGGCCAGGGCGTTGGACGTCTCGTAGCGACGCACGCGGTCTTTCTCCAGACACTTCATCACGATCCAGTCCAAGTCGCCGCGCACGAGGTGAACCAGTTTCGGCGGCTCCGTCTGGCGAAGGCTGGCGGCGGCGGTTTGTTCGGCCGCGAGCAACGTGCTCAGGCGCGTGGAAGGGCGGAGCGGTTTTGTATCACGGATCGTGCGACGCATTTCCTCAAAGCCGGCGGCGAGGAGCGCCTTCGCGTCGAACGGCGTGCGGCCCGTGAGCAATTCGTAGAGCAGCACCCCCAGCGAATAGATGTCGCTGCGCGTGTCAATGTCGAGGGCGGTCATCATCGCCTGCTCGGGGCTCATGTAGGCTGGCGTGCCGAGGAACTGTTCAAACGCGGTGAAAAGCGTCTGGTCGGTGAGCCGTCCCTGCGTCGCCTTGGCGATCCCGAAATCAATGATCATGGGCACCCCTGGCGCGCCGGGGTCGTGGATCGTCACCAGAATGTTCGATGGTTTCAGGTCGCGGTGGATGATGCCTTTTTGATGGGCGTGTTGAACCGCCTGGCAGACTTGAATGAAGAGATCGAGCCGTTCTCGGGTGGGAAGCCGGTTCCGGTCGCAGAACTCGGTGATCTTGATGCCCCGAACCAGTTCCATGACAAAATACGGCCGACCCGTCTCCGTCGCGCCGCCATCCAGAACCTTGGCGATGTTCGGGTGGTCCATCATCGCCAGAGCCTGGCGCTCGGCCTCGAAACGCGCAATGACTTCGCGCGTGTCCATGCCCAGCTTGATCACCTTGAGGGCGACACGCCGGCGGACCGGTTCCTCCTGCTCCGCCATAAACACCACACCGCAGCCGCCTTCGCCAATCTTTTGGAGCAATTTGTAGCGGCCAATCCGGGTGCCCGGCCTCTCCTCGATCGGGACCGTCCATCGGATTGGTTCCGGGGCGCCAGGCGTGCCGCTGTCGGCCGGGTTCTCCATGAATTCCTCGAGTTGGGGCTGCGCTTTGAGGAGTTCCTCGATCCGTTTGCGCAATGCGGGTTGTCCGGCACACGCGTCGTCAAGGTAGGAAGCCCGCTCGGCGGGCGCGCGGTGTAGCGCGGTCGAAAAGATCGTTTCTTCGGATATCGGATCGTGTTTGTTCACGGCAACACCTTTCGTTGTTCCCCCTTATATGCGGAAAAGCGCTGCCACAACAATCATCGAGATTTGATCTCAGCCTAATCCCAGGCATGCGATTGCTTTGAAATCGGAATCGAAACCGGCGGAAAAAGAAAAAGTGACAACAAGTGACAGGTTCAATTGAGCCAGCCACATATTGAGCCTGTCACTTTTTTTCCACTGTCAATCAAGGACTTACGAATAAGTGCAAGCAGACTGCAAGTAAGCTTGCCTCCATTGGTATTATTCGGCGGGAACTTTGGAGGGTCTTTATCGCATTCCAAATGCCTCTGGAGCGGCCTAGCATTTTAGGCATGAGCGACGTGACGCGCATTCTCGAAGCCATTGAACGAGGTGAGCCCAAGGCTGCCGACGAGTTGCTTCCGCTCGTTTATGAGGAATTACGTAGATTGGCTGCGGCGAGGATGGCACAAGAGTCTCCAGGTCAAACATTGCAGGCCACTGCCTTGGTGCATGAAGCCTGGCTAAAGTTAGCTGGCGTCCAAAAACAGAATTGGCAAAATCGGGGGCATTTCTTCGCTGCCGCCGCCGAGGCGATGCGGCGAATTCTGATCGATACGGCGCGACGCAAAGCCCGCGTCCAGCATGGTGAGGGCCTGCAACGGGTCGATCTCGATACCGTCGATTTAGCGTCAGAGGACAATCCCGAAAACGTTCTCGCCGTCGATGAAGTGCTCGCCAGGCTCGCCCTCGAAGATCCAACCAAAGCAGAACTGGTCAAGCTCCGCTATTTCGTTGGATTGAGCATTCCAGAATCGGCGGAAGCTCTCGGCATTTCCGAGTCCACGGCCAAGCGCTATTGGAATTACGCGCGAGCTTGGTTGTACCATGAGTTGAGCTCTCCCGGAGATCTGAAATCCTGATTTCCGCCTCGCGGCTCCAAATACTTTCATTTTGCCTGAACCGGTCCAGGCAAAAAGAACGCTATTACTCCAGAACGCATTTATGGAACGCGAGGTTGCCAACGCAAATATCAGAGAAGCAGAAACGGTATTTAACGTTGCTTCACAGCTCGCCCCCGAACAACGCCCCGCTTATCTGGACGAGGCTTGTGCCGGTGCGCCCGAAATTCGCGCCAAAGTCGGAGCGTTGCTGAAAGCCCACGATAAAATCGGACATTTCCTCCCGGAGCGGCCACACTCGCTCCTCCCGAAGGAGCCTGAAGAGATCGATCTTTCAAAAGCGCGGGGTGTAGGCCCGTACAAGCTTCTCGAAAAAATCGGAGAAGGCGGCTGCGGGGTCGTTTACCATGCCGAGCAGGAGGAACCGCTCTGTCGGCGCGTCGCGCTCAAAGTGATCAAACTCGGGATGGATACAAAGTCGGTCATCGCGCGCTTCGAGGCGGAGCGCCAGGCGCTGGCGATGATGGACCATCCGAACATAGCTAAAGTGCTTGACGCAGGCGCGACAGATGCCGGGCGGCCATTTTTCGTCATGGAACTGGTCCGCGGAACGAAGATCACGGACTACTGCGACCGGAACAAACTCTCCACGCGCGAGCGACTCGATCTCTTCATCAAGGTTTGCCATGCGATCCAGCACGCGCATCAAAAAGGCATTATTCACCGCGACATTAAGCCGTCGAACATTCTGGTCGCGTTGCATGATGGAGTCGCCGTGCCGAAGGTCATTGACTTCGGCATTGCCAAGGCCACCACCGACCAGCGCCTCACGGACAAAACTCTCTTCACCGCGCTCGATCAATTCATCGGCACACCGGCCTACATGAGTCCGGAACAGGCCGAGATGGGCGGCCTGGACATCGATACCCGCTGCGACATCTACAGCCTCGGCGTGTTGCTTTATGAAATGCTTACCGGCAAGACCCCGTTCGATGCGAAAGAACTGCTGGCCTCCGGATTGGACGAGATGCGCCGCACGATTCGCGAGCAGGAACCCGTGCGCCCGAGCACCAAGCTCAGCCAGACGCTCGTAGCAGTGAATGTGAATTCGCTCAATTCTCCTACTGCCGAAAAGCCGGCGACCGAGGAGGAAGTCAGAGCCTCCTCACGCCGGCTGTTAAGAATTAAGGAAACCATCACGCTCCTGCGCGGCGACGTGGACTGGATCGTGATGAAGTGTTTGGAGAAAGACCGCGCCCGGCGTTACGAAACGGCCAACGGCCTCGCGAGTGACATTCAACGACACCTCAATAACGAAGCCGTCCTCGCCCGACCGCCGAGCGCGGCGTATCGGTTTCAGAAACTGGTTCGGCGGAACACGCTAGCCTTCGCCGCCGCCGCCGCGATTGCGACTGTGCTTGTGCTCGGAGTGATCATGAGCACTTGGCAGGCGATTCGCGCGACTCAAGCCCAACAGAAGGAAGCAAAGCAGCATCGCCTGACCGACGAGGCTCTGGCGCTCGCCCGCCAACGCCTTTACGCGGCCGAGATGGCCCAGGCTTTCGAAGCCTTGAAGTCTGACAATCTGGGTCGAGCAAGGGAACTGCTCGCTAAGCATCAGCCCCAAGTTAAATCTGGAATCCGCGCTTCGGAACCCGAAATGGATTTCCGGGGCTGGGAATGGCGCCATCTGTGGCATCGGACTCGCGGCGATGAGCTTTTTACCCTAGCGGGCCACTCGAACTCCGTTGCGGGGGCACTATTCCTGAACGACGGGCGGACCATCGTCAGCGCAGCATCGGACGATACCCTCAGGTTCTGGGATGTCCAACAGCGTACGAATACACTGACCATCGCGCTGCACCACGGCGGTTCCCATTCGCTTGCGCTCTCCCCGGATGGACGCTGGCTGGCGGTGGGGGGCGATCCTTGGCAATTATTCGACACAGCCCGCCGACAACGAGAATTTACGGGCACGAATTTGTATGGTTTCGGGGGACTCGTCTTTAGACCCGACAGCCAACAACTCGCGCTCGCTTCGGGACCCGAAATCCGAATGTTGGAAATGGCCTCACGTCAGATGGTGAGGATCGTCGATCGGAGCGCCGATCAAAGGTACGAGGAGGACTACATGGGCGTTGCCTTTTCCCCCGATGGTCACGGCTTGGCCTACTGTCAGAAGGACCAGACCATCCGGCTCACTAATTTCATCACCAGATTGGAGTTAGTCATGCGGCCCACCGACGTAGCCTTGAGCCTGGTGTTCAGCCACGATGGGCGATTCCTGATCTCGGGTGGGAAAGGCGGACTTGACGTTTGGGATGCCGCTACGGGAATGCTCTTCAAACACCTGCCTGGCCACCACGACGAGGTCACGTGTGTGACCGTTTCTCTTGACGGGCGCCTTCTGGCCAGTGCCAGCGTGGATCAAACCGTCCGAGTTTGGGACACGGATTTCTGGAAGGAACTGCGCACACTCCGCGGGCATGAAATGGGGGTCTTCTCCGTGGCCTTTTCCAGCGATGGAAAGCAGCTCGTATCCGCGGGCCGGGATGAGCGATTGCGGGTCTGGGACCTTTGCCAGTTGCCCACCCGCGACGAGAAGTATGTTTCCGCCCACAATGCTCCGTTCAACTGGCCGTTCGCCCACGGAAACCGGGTGGCACTGGTGCATGGTAACCTGCCTTATGCCCCTGCCAGTCTTCATGTATCCAGGCACGTTCGGGAGGCTTTGCGGCTCCAGGGAAATCAGGGAGCGGTGAGTTATCTGAACTGTGTCACGCTCGAAGAAAGCGCCCTCGAAAGTACGCCTCCCAGCTTCAGTTCTGCTCAAGTGATGGCGTTCGGTTTGGATGCTCAGTCCGCTGCCGTCGGGTGGCCTGATGGCCGCATCGAATTCTGGACGACGCAACCGTTCCGGCAGGTTCGCGTCATCGCTGATTCCACGAATCCGCCGATCCACCTGGCGTTGGCGGCGAACGGTCAGCGACTGTCAATTCATAGGGCGGACGACACAGTCGAGATCCGGAACCTCGTCACCGGTGCACTCGAACTCCCCCTTCCTGCGTTGGAAAACCTATTTGTTGGACCCAACTGCGGATTCTGGGCTCACGACCGCATCCTGGCGAGGTTTTCCATGGGCTCGCGGTTATCGCCGCCACTGATTGAGCTTTGGTTTCTGCCGGAGGGGCGTCGGCGGGTTTTTTCCCATCCGAAAGGCGGTTTATGGACGCTGGCCGTCTCGAATGATGGACGTTTGCTCGCGACTTCAGGCTGGGACGGCGTATTGAGGC
>CAMDJH010000142.1 GCA_945900455.1 Akkermansia muciniphila | reverse complement strand
TGAGCGAACTCGCGTTGCGTCAAACCCGAGGAAGTGAATTCCCTCAACAATTCTTGGATTTGTTCAGATGTACGGTGTAATTGCTTCATCCCCGCCATCTTGGCAGATCATCGGGCAGTAAAATAGATGGGGTTCACCGGACGCATACGGTGGAAAAATAGCCGCTCCGTGGGAACGCAGTGTTCGAACCTCATCGCCCGATGTCGTAGGACGGTGGTCTTAGACGTCGGAACGGGGGCGGGCAATCATTCAAGGTCAGTGATGCCGGGCAATGGTTGTGGTGTGAGAAAACGGTGAGGCGAAAACATGTCTTCGGGAATCTCGGTGGGCGTGTTGCCTTCCACTGCCATCTGAGCGGCCAGTCGCCCGCTTTCGATGCAGTAGGTTCCTCCATAGCCGTTGAAACCCGCCGCAATAATCAGCGAATCAGGAGTTGCCCCCTTCCGGCGAAGGAATCCGATCACCGGGACGCGGTCCGGAGTAAACGCCATCGGGCCGGTCCACACACGCGATGGCGGCTGTCCGCGGGTCTCAGGAAACCGTTCGTCGGTCTGGCGCCGGACAAGATTCAGCACCTCCGATGATCGTCGACGCTCGAAGGGATCTTTTCCGGGGCGATCCAATCCACCGCCGACCAGCAACATCCCCCGCTCCGCGCCATGGGCGTCCACGTATTTCCGGGCCATGGGGAAGTTGTAATAAAGATCCCCCTTTTTTTCCGTGATGGTCATCCCCTTCAGCGTGTCGCGCACGTGTTCGAGGTTCAGAATCTGACTCTGGTAATAGCGAATTGCACGCATCTCCGGAAGGAGTGTGGACGTGAAGGCATTGGTCGCGAAAATAACCCGCCGTGTCGTGATGATTCCACGTGTGGTTTCGATCCGCACGAAACCGCTTCGGGTATGGCGGAAGGAAACCACCGGCGTCCGCGCGTAAAGTTTGACGCCTTCTTTCGTGATCCGTTCGAGTACTCCGCATACAAACTTGAACGGATGATAGTTTCCATTGGCCCGCGCAAGACGTCCGGAATGACGCGCCGGGATGCCCGTCTCCGTGCGGATTCTGCCGGGTGTCCATAGATCGAAGTGAATACCGAGCGTCGCCGCAAAGGCGACTTCGTTACGAATGCCGCGTTCTTCCTCCGGCGTGTCGGCGATTCGAAGCCAGCCGGTTTCCGACAAATCGCAGTCGATCTGCTGACGTTTCACGATGTTCAGGAATCGCGCGGCATTGCGGGATCCGAATTGAAGTATAAGCCGAGCCTGCCGCTCGGCCGCATCCGTCAGCCTTTGGTTTGAGAGAAATGGATAGCGCCGCGCGAGCCACTTTTGTCGCTCCCGAGGAAGACCCTGGTATTCCCCGAGAAAATTCTCGGGTATTAGTTCGAAATTCCCCCCGTTTCGACCACTCGCCTGGGTGGCCGGATCTCCATGTTCAAGCACGATCACGCGCAGACCCCGTTTTACGGCGGGCGCAAGATGAAAGGCTGCGGAAGCTCCCGTTAGTCCCGCTCCGATCACCACGACGTCGGCAGTCGATGGCAGACGTGGTGTCGAACGGAAATCTTCGAGCGGATGGACGCCGCACTGCCAGTAAGGGGGAGCTTCCGCCGGAAGCTCAATTGAACCTCGCAGGCGTCCCCCGGACTCTGCGACAAGTTGCTGGAAAGCTAGGCGGGCTCCGGGTGTGAACGTGTGCCCGGCCCGTCGTTCCAGTCGGACGAAGGCCCGGCTGAGTTCCGCAGTCGCTCGCCCGTGCGTTTCACAGTTTTTGTTCGCGTCGGAATGGAGCGCAAGAATATCGATGCGCCGGACAACACCGACGGAGACTCCCTGGCGCTCGATTCTTCCGAAAGACTCAATCATGGCGCGTCGGCGACCTTTGTTTGGCGTGGAGTCGGTTGACGCACATTTTATATAGAGCGAGCATTGACTCGGGGAAGGCGAGAAGGAATCGCTTAAAATGCTCGTAATCGAGAGTTAGCACCGATGTGGGTCCGGCTGCCCGCATTGTTGCAGAACGTCCACCCGGAAGGAACATTCCATAGTCGCCGACGATGTCGCCGACTGTTCGCCGGACGGCGGACTCGACCGCGCCGGGTAGGTAGACGTCCACTTCTCCGGACAGAATCGCGAAAATACACGAAGCTTGATCGCCCGCTTGACAGAGAATTTCACCGTCCGCCAACTCTTTTCGTTCAAACATCATCGCAAGCACTTTCAAGTCATTGGGTGGAACGTTTCCAAAAACCGAACTGCGGGCGAGCACATCCACGCGGGATTGAGTTTCGGCAGGATCGATCTTCTTGCCGACAAGGTTAAAGAACCGGTTCGCGCGCTGCAGCATGTCACGCCACCGGCGATTCTCGGTAAAGTACCGACTCGGAAGAATGCTGGAATCACCCGTCAGGCGCGCGGCCTCGCGTAAACCCGAAACATAAGCGCTGTGAAGACACGCCCAGTGTGCGCGGACCGTAGCCTCGCCGGCAAAGAGCAGTCTGTCACCGACGGGGGCTCCCAACGCATCGATATCGGCCGGTGTCGAGCCAACCGCAATGTAGGAATAAGATCCGCGCGAAAACGGGTCTGAATCCCATTGGGTGACGGAGATTCGGAGTGGAGCGGGTGCCTCCGGGCCGAAGACTTTCTGCAGAACGCCTTGCGCCCAGCGATCAACACGATCCGCAGGCCACTGTTCGATTTGACGTCCTTCTTCACCGCCGATTAGCATCACGAGTACGGGGAGGCGATGAGTTTTCCAAAGATTGATGATCGACGTTGGTGTCTTCTCGATTTCCGTCGAGAGATGGCCGAATACATACTGGTTGATTGGCCAGAACGGTCGCTCGAAGAACAGCACCACCTTGGTCATCGCCCCCATTCCAAGCCGATCGATCGCACGGCATTTTTCCGACGGAAGGGGCGGGTCGAATTGAACGGAGCCCGATTTGAGCACTCCGAGAGGCAGTGTGACGATGACAGCGTCTGCTTCGAAAACTCCATCCTCCGTTGTGACTCTCACCCCGGTTGCCGGGTGTTCAATGCGCTTCACCACCTGGTTTAATCGAACGTTGAGACCTTCTCCGAGGCGATGGATTAGCGCACTCGCCCCATCGACAAAGATGCTATCGCCGTATCCGTAGACCTCATAACCGTCGTCCCACCCAAGCAACGACAGGTTGTTCGCGCCCGCCGCCCAGTCGTCCCGGGAGAGTACGGTAAGATGCCACGTTACATGGGTCTTCATCTCCGGCGAAAGATCACGATCGGAAAGGACTCGATCGACCGCCTGTTCGAGGGAAATGTCTGGGGCACCCGAAAGTTCAATCTCTCGTCGCATGGCATCAACGCGATCGCGAATGTCGTCGATCAAAATGATGCTCGCCTCCTTTTCCTCCGGCGTTAGTGGGCGTCCTCGAAGCCGGAGTTGGAGGTGTTCCCACCCCCCCGTATAGCTGCTGTCTCCTCCAACGAACAGCGTGGGAAGCCCAAATTCACGGGCGAGGTTGGTGACGGGATTGCCTTCGGTACCGTGGATCCAGTGGGCACCCAGATCAATGGCGCCCTCGGTGAAAACACGCCCCCCAAGGCGATTTCGGGCTTCGAGGACGACCACTTCGAACCCCGCGTTCACGAGAGACCGTGCGGCGGCAAGCCCGGAGAGTCCCGCGCCGACGACGATCACGGTGCGAGTCTTGAACATATCATGGTAAACATCGGTTGTAACGATCTCTTCGATCGGAAGCAAGTTCCGGCCGATTGATGGCATCCAGACCTTCGACCGCGGCGTACTTTGGGTGATTGTAATCTATTTGCTTGCGCTCATGTTTGCCAATGCCGTCCTCTCTTCGCGGTCTCGAGCCGTCGGAATTCCGAATTGGATCCTGCCGGTGGCTGGCGATCGGTATTGCGAAATGGACAGGCCTATTTCCATATTAGAAATCTCGGATCAGGAATTGCTGGCCCGGATTGCGGCGGCCGACGCGGACGCTTTCGCTCAATTCTATGACCGGCATGCGGCGGTTCTAATGGGAATTGCGGTGCGGGTGCTGTCGAACTCGGCGGAGGCCGAGGACGTTCTGCAGGAAGTCGCTCTGATTCTCTGGGAAAGAGCCGGCCAGTATGATTCTTCGGCCGGAAAACCGCTCAGCTGGGTTGTCGCGCTCACTCGCAACAAAGCGATCGACCGCCTACGGTCCCTGAGTCGGAGACCGACTGTGCACCCGGAAAGCATTGGTGAATGGGGGGACGAAGCCGCCGCGGAGCCCGCCTTCCACGCGTCCGAAGTCCTCGCGTGGGACGAGCTGGGATCGATCCGGACTGCGATCGATGCCTTGCCGGGCGAACAACGTCAGGCAATCGAACTGGCGTTTTTTGGTGGATTGACGCACTTTGAAATCGCTGCTCAGCTCGCCGCTCCTCTCGGGACGGTGAAGGCCCGAATTCGCCGTGGGTTAATCGCGCTACGGGATGTCCTGGAGGGGAACTTGTGAACTGTACGGAATTCCATGAACTCGCTGCCCTCGACGCGGTTGGAGACCTTGATCCGGCTGGAAAAGCCCGATTAGCGGCCTGGATCGCTGACGACGATGACGCCCGGGCGGAGATGGGCCGACTGCGTGATGCCGCTGCCGCCCTCGTGATGGCCTGTTCCCGACCTCAGGCCCCCTCGGCCTCCTTGCGAAGTCGTATTTTGGACAAAATTCGGAATCAGTCCCGGACGAGCCTCCCTGAAAATCCCAAGTCGGCAAGGGCGGCGGCGCTGAATGTTCCCGTTGCACCGGCCGGATTTTCTTTTGTCCACCAGCACGAGAGGACCTGGGTGGAGACACCGATTCCCGGGTTGAAGTTGAAGATCCTGTCGGTCAACGAGCGCGAAGGGTATCGCGTCGTTCTAGCGCAGCTCGCTCCCGGCGCGCGATTCCCCCGTCATATCCACAAGACGGGTCCGGAGGAGTTGTTCATCGTGAGCGGTGATCTGGAGACGGAAGGACGGACGTTGAGGGCAGGAGATTTTCTTCACGCCGAATCGGGCACCGATCATGGAGGACTGTGTTCGCCGCACGGATGTGTCGCACTGCTCGTGGAACCGGTCGGAGGGCCGGAAATTCCCATGGCCGTTTAGTGGCCCGCATTCGCGGGGACCGACGGTTGTGGATCCAAGCCACAGAACTGAACCGCCCGATTAAATTCGACAGGAATGGCGGTTCTGAATCGACAATCTTCTCAAAAGACGTTGATTCTCTTCCGTTGTAAATGCCTGTGCGCATCAAAATATGCGGTGTCACGAGTCTCAGTGATGCCCGGTTCGCGGTGGAGGAAGGGGCCGATGCCCTGGGTTTTGTCTTTTATTCGTCCAGCCCACGGTATCTTGCCGCGTCGGCGGCGGCTCAAATTTCGAGAAGTCTCCCTCCGTTTGTCGCCCGCGTGGGCCTTTTTGTGGACGCGGGGATCGAGCATGTCCGGGACGTCATCTCTGCGTGCAACCTCGATACGATCCAACTCCACGGTGATGAATCCCCGGCGTACTGCCGCCACTTTGCCGGTGTGACAAAAGTGATCAAGGCGTTTCGTGTCCGGGATGCTCAATCGCTGGATCTGATGACCCAGTACGAGACCGACGCGTGGCTGTTGGACAGCTACGTGCCCGGGAAGCGCGGAGGCACGGGCCACACGTTCAATTGGGGTTTGGCGATGGAAGCCAAGATGCTAGGACGGCCGATCATTCTTTCCGGCGGCCTCGATTCGAGCAATGTGACCGAGGCGATCCGGCGGGTTCGTCCGTATGCGGTGGACGTCTCCAGTGGGGTGGAGTCCGAGCCGGGTCACAAGGATTCCAGCCGGGTCCAGGCGTTCATCCAGGCGGTGCGGGCGGGTGCGCCCGGGTGATTGGGTCGCCCGCCCTATGAACCGACACAATGCGAGCAGGTTCCTGGGATCACGGCGCAGACGGTTAAGTTCGGTAGTGTCTCTCCATCCATCCTTCGGCACGGCTTCCGTGGGGGTTTTCCTATCGAGCTTGGTCGATCCACGTGTGTCCTTGGCTCGTCTAGCATCCAAAGCGAGCTCAGCCAGAAGATTCTTGTTTCATCCCCCATCAATCTCCGGAGTCACCGCATGCTGGTCTGGTCAGTGTTCGGATTCTTCCGTACGTTCGCCGGCATGTCCGTCCCGTTGCTTGAATTGCAGGATGTGTCCAAGGCCTTCCCCGGCTCACCTCCGGTTGTCGTGCTGAATGGCGCCTCCCTCACCGTTGATTCCGGCGAAAGCGTGGCCATCGTTGGGCCCAGCGGCAGCGGCAAGAGCACGATCCTCAATCTCATCGGGACTCTCGACCGGCCCGATCGAGGCACGGTGCGGTTGTCCGGACAGGACCTGACAGCGCTATCTCTGACGGAGCTAGCCGCCGTGCGCAATCGGGACATCGGCTTCGTTTTTCAAAGTCATCATTTGCTGCCTCAATGCACGGTTCTGGAAAACGTACTCGTGCCGACACTCGCCTTCAACCGAACCGCCCCCGCGTCGGCTGTAATCCGGGCGAACAACCTACTCGATCGTGTGGGATTGGCGGCAAGGGCTGACCAGTTGCCGGGACGCCTCAGCGGGGGCGAACGTCAACGTTGCGCGGTTGTTCGGGCGCTGATCAATCAGCCGAAGCTATTGCTGGCCGATGAGCCGACGGGTGCCCTCGACCGCGCGAATGCCGAGGCCGTGGGCAAGTTGTTGATCGAATTGAACCGCGAAGAATCGGTGACCTTACTGTTGGTTACCCACAGTCGTGAACTGGCCGCCTTGATGAAACGGTCCGTGGAAGTTCGCGATGGGAAGCTGTTGACGGCGGATCGCGTGAACCCATACGGAACATGAAACTCTCCGATCTCATTCGCAGCGGTCTGCGGTTCCATTGGCGAAGTCATTTGGGCGTGGTCCTGGGGACCGCGGTGGCGGCGGCGGTGCTTGTCGGGGCGTTGGCGGTGGGTGATTCCGTGCGACGCACCCTAGCCGACAAAGCGGCCGAGCGACTGCCGTTCGGGATGGGTTTGGCGCTGCATCCTTCCGATCGCTTTTTTGGGAAGGATTTGGGCGAGCGTATCTCCAGGAATCTTGTTGTGAAGGGCAGTGTATTCCCATTCGGTACGGGAAGTTTCTGCTGGCCCACCGATCGGAGTCCGGCCCTCCTTCAATTGCCCGCCATGGTGCGACGTGGTGATGGGACAGCGCTTGCGAATCGCATCCACGTATACGGCGTTGATTCGGGAAACTATATTGGAGGTTCGAATACTGCTGCAACCGGGTTCTCTCCGGTCGAAGTTGCGGGTGAAAAAGTATGGCTCAACGAGGCGCTAGCCCGACATTTGAACGTGAAAACCGGGAACGACGTCATTCTTCGGATTCACAAACCCAGCGTGATTTCTCGGGATGCAATCCTAACTCCGCGAGATGAAACCAGTGTCGCGCTCCGATTACCCGTTGGCGGTGTGCTTCCGAAGGCGTTGGGAGGGAACTACAGTCTGGAGGCGAGTCAGGTCGAACCTTTGAATGCCTTCTTGCCATACGAATTGTTGGCAAAGGCCGCAGGGTTGGAGGGCAGGGCGAATGTGTTGATGAGTAGGGGGCCGACGTTTGTTCCGCACCCAACCAAGTGGGCGGTCGATGTTGGAAACAAACTTCTCGAAGCGGGCTACCCACGCCTTACTTACTTCGTGTGGGGTTCCTTCCCCCGGAATCAATCCCGTTGGCCTGTGGTAACCTCGCTCCATCTCGACGCCCCGATTCAGTCGGCTTGGGATCTCGGCGATGCAGAACTGACGGTCACCGGCCCTTCCGATCCACGGCGGTCCACGAATAATCCCGCTCAGTGGGTGGAATTGGCCACGCGCCGAATCTTTCTCGAACCGGCTGTCGTGGCGGCGGCTCCGACGAACGTGATCGGTGTGACGGATTACCCTCCACTTCCCAAGCCCGTGCCCATTCTGACGTATCTCGTCAATACGCTGCGTCACGGCGACCGTCTTACTCCGTACTCGATGGTCACGGCCGCTCCGGCTCCGTATACGCCCCCTGGCATGAAGGACGACGAGATCGTCGTGAACGAATGGCTCGCGGCGGACCTGGGTGTAAAGCCGGGTGATTCCTTGTCGCTCAGTTATTACCGGGCCGATGCAGGTTCTCAACTCGTCGAACAGACCAACAACTTTCGAGTCCACAGCATCGTGCCGTTGAATGGTCTGACGGCGGACCAAACATTAATGCCGGAGTTTCCCGGAATGGCGAAAGCAGAGAGCACCCACGATTGGGATGCAGGCTTCGAACTGGTGCATAAGATCCGCGACAAAGACGAGGCGTACTGGAAGGCTCACCGCGGCACCCCCAAGGCGTTCGTGACACTGGCGGCAGGGCAGAAAATGTGGGCAAACCGATTTGGCAACCTGACTGCTATCCGGTGGTTCACGACGGGCGGCCCGGTTGCCCCAGGTTCAACCCTCGAATCCAAACCCTGGGTAGCCAGCGAGGCGAGGGAATCGATTGCTAAAACGATACGCGACCGGCTTGACCCCGCGGCCGTTGGTCTCCGATTTGAGGATGTGGGCGAGCAAGCCCGCAATGCCGCTGCGAACGGACAGGATTTCGGTGGCTTGTTTATCGGGTTTAGCTTCTTCCTCGTCGTGTCCTCTCTTTTGCTGACGGCGATGCTGTTTCGGTTTGGCTTGGAGCAACGGGCTCAGGAGATCGGCGCCTTGCTCGCGATGGGCTGGCCCGTTCCGCGCGTCCAACGCCTCTTCCTGCGGGAGGGAATCTGGTTGGCAATACTGGGAGCGATCCTCGGGGCCGTGGGCGGCGCCGGGTACGGGCGGGCCGTGATTTATGGATTGAACACGCTTTGGAAGGATGCAGTGGCGGGAGCGGGGTTGGAGTTTCATCTGACTCCCGGAGCCGTCCTCGGCGGTATTCTTGGAAGTGTTGTCATGGCGGCCATCACGCTGTGGTTCACGTTGCGGAGTGCGGTGTCACGTCCCGCACGCGAGCTGCTGAACGAGGGCTTTCTTGAAATGCGGCCGACGGATCCTGATGCAAAACCGTCCCTATTCGCGGGGTATCTCCCGGTGATCACCGCGGGATTGGCGCTGGCGCTCGTCGCGTTTTCCAAGCAAGTGCCGGACTCCGCCCGAGGGGGCTTGTTCTTCGGAGTGGGCGCACTCGCTTTGACCTCCGGATTGCTCTGGATTCGGCGTGGACTCCGCTCGGCCAGCGTGGCGCGGTCGCGACTCGTTACCGCGGCATCTCTTTCGCGACGTGCCGTATCCCGCCGGCCCGGACGCTCCCTGACGACGATTGCCCTGCTCGCTTCCGCGACGTTTCTTATCGTCGCTGTCGCGGCCAACCGCCTCGACGCGACCCGCGACGCCACCCGGCGGTCGAGCGGGACTGGTGGATTCGGCCTATGGGCGGAGAGCACGCTTCCCGTGTTGCAGGATCTGAATACACAGAAGGGCCGCGAGTTTTACGGGCTCAATACCGAGCCGCTCGCGGGTGTGACCGTGGTACCCTTGCGCGTGCGCGACGGGGACGAAGCGAGCTGTCTGAATCTGAATCGCGCGCAGCGACCGCGGCTGCTCGGAGTCAAGCCGGGTGAGATGTCCGCTCGGGGCGCCTTTTCGTTCGCCGGACTCGCGGCGGGCGTCACCGTGACGAATAGTTGGCTGGCACTTGAGCGGGCGAGGGGAGGGCGTCCGGCGGTGCACGCCGAATCGGGGGCCGAATCCCCATCCGAATCCGACGTGGTGCCGGTGATCGGCGATGCGGCGTCGATCCAGTGGGCGCTCGGGAAAAAACTAGGGGACACGCTCGAGTATGTCGATGAACGGGGAAAACCGTTTCGAGTTCGCCTGGTGGGCGCGGTGGCCAATTCAATTTTGCAGGGGAGTCTGTTGATGGACGAAGCGGAATTCACTCGGCATTTTCCGGGTGAAAGCGGACATCGGGCATTCCTGATCGACGCGCCAGCGGGACGTGACAGGGTGGTTGCCGCTGAGTTGAGCCGGGCTCTGGGTGACCTCGGGTATGAGGTGACGCGGGCAACGGATCGGCTTGACCGATTCAACGCGGTTCAAAACACGTATCTGAAAACCTTTCAAGTGTTGGGTGGGCTCGGGCTGTTGCTGGGGAGCATCGGTCTCGGAATTGTTGTTCTAAGGAATGTGTACGAGCGACGGGGTGAATTGGGCGTGATGGCGGCTCTGGGATTCTCGCCATCGGCCGTGAGAACGATGGTGCTTCGCGAGCATGCGTGGCTGCTGGTCATGGGACTTTTCGTCGGAACGACGGCGGCCTTGCCCGCGGTGCTTCCCGTCGTAGGACTCTCGGGAGTGGGTTTTCCTTGGAGATCGATGGGGGTGACACTTCTTGCCGTATTGCTGAACGGATTGTTTTGGACGTGGCTGGCTACGCGCCGCGCGTGTTCCGGCGCACCGCTCGCGGCGCTGAGGGGAGAGTAGTTTAAAAATCAGCTGAGGATCCTTGCGGCGGCGAGGTGGGCAGGTCTACGTTGGCCTCTGTCCGTAGGTTCGCTCCATTGCTACCATGGCTTCTCCCGGTTCTCCATCCCGTCGTCGTCCCGAGTCGCCCCCCGAGGACGATCCGATTTACGAGGACCGCGCAAAACCGTTCCTGATCAAGATGGGTTTGGTACTGCTCCTATTGATCGCTCTTGGATTCAGTGTGAAGCCGGTGATGAAGTTGTGGGATCATCAGCGCGGGCGAGACACGGTGGAGCAAGTCGAAGCGATGATCCGAGCCGGGCGGCCGCCCGTGGAGGTTGACCCGATTCTTGCGGAGGCGATGCGGGTTGCCCCCGGCAATGCCGGCTTGCTGCGGGCCGCCGGTCAGTATGCTGCGGCGAATGGCATCGAACAGGGTTTGAATTGGTGGCGGCAGCTCTTGGCAACCCCCGAAGCGCGACGGGAGGATCGCTATCAGTTTGTCGAGCAGGCGCTGGTGGCGGGGCGCCTCGAACTGAGCGGTGCCGAATTGACGGCGATGTTTCGATTTGATCCGACCGATCAAGCCACCCTCCGGCTCACCCTCCGGCATCATGAATTGAACGATGACCTGCTCGCGGCAACGGCGGTGGCTCGCCATTGGCTCGCGGTACATCCCGATGATGACGAAGCGCGTTTCGAGCTGGGCCGGCTGCTGATCCGCCATCCGTCGGCCGCGGCCCGCACAGAAGGGCAGTCGGTGCTCCAATCCCTGGCGAAAGGCGAAGGGAAATGTCGTCACCCAGCCATCAATTTGCTCGCGTCGGAACTGGATCTTTCACCGGCACAACGGAGTGCCGTCATCCGGGCAATTGAGAGCCGGTCCGGAGTTGGCCTACAGGATCGGTTGAGGGTGGCTTCCCTTCGCCTGCGAGCCGAACCGGAGAAGCGAGGTGAAATCCTGGCGGCGGCGGAGCGATCGGCGACGATGCTTCCCGGCGCCACCAACCAATTGGTCCTGGCAACGTGGCTTTCTCAAATGGGTGAGTATGGTCGACTCCTGGAGCTTTTCCCCTTTGAAAAGGCACGGATGGATCCTGGATTGATGAGCCATCATCTCGGAGCGCTCGCGGCGTTGGATCGATGGTCTGAGATTGAACCGCACCTGAACGACAAAAGTACAAGCCTCGATCCGTCCCAGAGCTATCTCCTGCTCGCGGCGTCTGCGTTCCGACAGGGCAAAATGGCGGATGCGGAGCAGGCGTTTTCCCTCGCAACTCGGGCGGCTGCCGACGATGTGGCGAAGCTTACGCTGGTGGCTTCCCAGGCGGAACGACTGGGACTCAGTCGTGCCGCCGTCGGTGCCTACGAGTCTCTCGCGAAGATTCCCGGCCAAGCCAATGCCGCCTCCGCGCAAATTGTTCGATTGATCGGGAAAATGTCCGATGCCCGCGCAGCATTGGATGCCATTCGCCGGGTCACCACCCAGCTTCCGAATTCGACCGCTTTGGCGGTTGAGGAGGCCTATCTCCGAATTCTCACCAACGATGGCCTGCCCGCGACACGCAACCAGCTCGCCGCCCTGGCAGTCCGCAATCCGGCGAATCGCGATATCCGCCTGACCCACGCTCTGGCGGAATTCCAGAGTCAGAACTCACTCGCCGCACTGGCCCTTGTTGAATCGGAACCGATCGCCTGGCTAACCGCACCCGTCCGCTGGCAGGTAATCCATTCCGCCGTTCTCGGTGGAACCGGTGACACGGATGGTGCCCGTGAATGGGCTCGCCGAATCGACGTTTCTCGCCTTAAACCCCAGGAGAAGGAGCTGATCAAACATTGGCTTCAGTAAGCCTCAACCAGCGCCAGAGCCGACACCCGGACACACCCTTTCCCACTGCCATGCCTCTCAAGGTTAATCTCCGACTGCTCGAACGGACTCCGCAGAAACTCGTGGGCGAACTCCCCGTGGTGGAGTTCGCCGCAGATTTCCACGATGAAGTTGTCCGGTTCGCAGAGCCTCTTCGGTACGACCTCGAAGTGACCCGGCAAGGTCCGGACGTCCTCGTCCAGGGAACCCTGTCGATCATGCTGGAATGCAGCTGCGCCCGGTGCCTCTCGTCCTTTCAGACGCGGCTCGATATTAATGATTTTTCCGCCTTCGTTCCCCTCGCGGGAGAGGAGGCCATTCCAAAGGATGGTGATTTTGCCGACTTGACGCCTCTCGTCCGGGAAGACACCTTCCTCGCCCTGCCGACGAAACCGTTGTGCAGACCTGAGTGTCGCGGGCTCCCGGTGAAAGCACCGGCCCGCGATTCGCGTCTCGGGGCTACGCCGTCGGAAGTCGCTTCCACGTCGCCCTGGGCTGCTCTGGAAAAACTGAAACTGTAATCTAACAAGCACTATGGGCGTTCCGAAACGCAAACCTTCCCGCAGCCGCCAACGCATGCGCCGGGCCTACAATTCTGTCCTGAAGCTGCCGCAGCTGTCGACCTGCCCGCAATGCGCGGGCCCCTTCATCCCCCACCGGGTATGCCCCGCCTGTGGCTACTACAATGGCCGACAGGTAATCCTCGTTAACAGCCTCGCATAAATTAATTTACAATGTGCCGTCCCGCCGATTTCTTGGGACGGCACCTTCTTTTTTGGTGGGTGCATAAGATCCGCCGGGTTGCATACGCCTGGCGGCCCTTGTTGTTGGGTCGTGCCCAAATTTGACTTTGGGATTTTCAGGATTTCCTGCGATGAGGCATTTTCTGCGATGAGGCTCGTGGTGGATGTGATGGGCGGAGATCACGGCCCGGAGGAACTCCTCCAGGGTGTGAAGCTGGGCCTCGCGGCCCAACCTGATATCTCGCAACTCTACGTCGTGGGCCCCGAGCCCGCGCTTCGGGCGTCCCTGAATCGCATCGGCCTGATTGACCCCCGAGTTCGGATTCACCCCGCCAGCGAAATCCTAACCATGGAGGACAAACCGGTTCTCGGGCTGCGCCGAAAAAAAGATTGCTCCATTCTCCGCGCGGTCGAACTCGTCAAAGCCGGCGAGGCCGACGCCGTGATCTCCTCGGGTAATACGGGAGGCATTGTCGCCGCCGCCACCATCCGACTCCGAACTTTGGACGGAATCGAACGTCCCGCCATCACGTGCATCCTCCCTTCGCTGCATGGAGCATTCGTTCTCATCGACGGCGGAGCCAATCCGGATTGCACCGTGGAGAATCTCCTCCAGTTTGCCGCCATGGGAAGCGTGTATTCCGAGGCCATGCTCCGGGTGAAGCAACCACGCATCGGTGTCTTGAGCAATGGATCGGAAGATTCCAAGGGCACCGAACTCACTCGATCCACAGTCGCACGACTGCGCAAAACCCGCCTTCACGTCAAAGGGTATTGCGAGGGCTACGATCTCTTCTTGGATGGTGTGGATGTCGCCGTCTGCGACGGATTTGTCGGCAATATTGTCCTGAAAACTTCCGAAAGCCTCGGCAAATGTGTCGGCGCGATGTTGAAATCGGAACTCACCGCAACGCCCGTCCGTAAAATGGGCGCACTTCTCGCGAAGAGAGGTCTGGATGCCATCAAGCACCGCATGAATCCTGAAATCTATGGAGGGGCCCCATTGCTCGGAATTAACGGCTGCGTCATTAAGATCCATGGGTCTGCCAAACGCACCACTCTCCAGTATGCGATGCGTCAGGCGGTGGAGTTCATCCGTCTCCAACTGAACGCATCCATGGTCGCTGAAGTCGCCGCGGCGATGAAGGCCGCTTCGGCTCCGGTGGGTCTGTCGCCTGCCATTCCAAATCCCCCGGATTCTCCATGAATTTCGCCTATTCTCGTTCCTCGGTCTTCTTCATGATTCAGGGGCTATCCATTTCTGACGCGAAGTACTAGGCTTCCGTCCCAGCCTCCTCAATGCCAATGATGAAACATCCCCGGACCGGCCGGCCGCATCTGCGCACGGTGTCCATCACGGGAGTCGGCTCCTACCTCCCGGCTCGGGTTCTGACCAATCAGGATCTGGAAAAAATGGTGAGTACCACAAGCGAATGGATCATGACCCGCACCGGAATTGAGCAACGACGGATTGCCGCCCCGGACGAGGCCACATCCGACCTTGCCTTCCTGGCCGCTAAACGGGCCCTTCACGACGCCAGAATTACTCCGGATCAGGTAGAGCTCATCATCGTCGCCACCATCACGCCAGATATGCTCTTCCCGAGCACGGCCTGCCTCGTTCAGCAGAAACTCGGTGCCCACCGAGCCGCCGCCTTTGACATCGAAGCCGCCTGCTCCGGCTTCATCTATGCCCTCGACATCGCGGCGCACTTTGTCCAATCCCATACGTACGACACCGTCCTTGTTATCGGAGCCGAAAAAATGTCGAGCGTCATTGACTGGAAGGATCGCAACACGTGCGTGCTATTCGGAGATGGTGCCGGTGCCGCCGTCCTCCAAAATCGCCCGACCGCCCACGGACTCTTGACCACCTGTCTCGGAGCCGATGGCACCAAAGCGACTCTCCTCGACATGCCCGGTGGCGGGAGTGCCTGCCCGGCTTCCGTGGAAAGTGTAGAAAAACGCATGCATTTCTTGCGGATGGACGGGAAGGAAACTTTTAAGAATGCCGTCAATGCCATGGTGTCCGCTGCCACCGAGGCTCTCGATCGTTGCGGACTTTCCATCAGCCAAATCCGCTGTGTCATCCCGCATCAGGCGAATCAACGGATCATTTCCGCCGTCGGAGAACGGCTCGGTGCGACCGAGGAACAGGTATTTGTTAATGTGGCGAAATATGGAAACACGAGCGCTGCCAGTGTCGCCATCGCTCTCGATGAAGCCGTTCGTACCGAACGTATCCGCCGCGGTGACCTCGTGCTGATGGTCGTCTTTGGAGCTGGTCTCACGTGGGGTGCTGCCATCATCGAGTGGTAGTAACCAATCCCAAGCGGCCCCCGCCCCTCGTCCCCAACGTTACCACCGCTCCAATGCCGCTCGGACTGCTTCCATTGGGAGTCCGATGACGTTGCTTTCGGACCCCTCCACCCGCTCGATTATGAGACTCCCGTGTTCCTGTAATGCGTAGGATCCGGCCTTGTCCAAAACGTGAACCCTGGAGAGGTATTCGGTGATCTCCGACGTCGAGAGCAACCGGAACTTCACCCGTGTCGACTCCGTAAATAGCCGCATCCGCTTGGCTTGCTGACAAACAAGACACACCCCGGTGATGACCTCGTGGACGCGCCCAGATAATTGATTCAGCATCCCTCTTGCCTCCAACAAGCCCGCAGGTTTGCCGAGCGGCTGACCATCGAGAAATACGAGCGTGTCCGCTCCAAGCACGAGATGCGCCGGGTAACGTTCTGCGACCGCCAACGCCTTCCGTTCCGCATTCAGTTCGCAGAGTCGACGGGGCGAAATTTCGGTGGTGTGTTTCTCTGAAACGTCGCTGGTCACGACCGCAAAGTCCTTCAGGATACCCGACAGCAAGTCGCGCCTGCGAGGCGAACCGGAGGCAAGGATCAACGGCGGCCGGCCTGTGGTCTCCAAGAGGCGAGTCGACGCGTTCATTGAATGCCCAGCCGCGTGCCGAGCCACAAAAGCAGTGGCTCGATCGGCCCGTGCGATAACGCCGCTCAATCGGGAAGTATCCGCCCGAGCTCCTTACTTCGCCGGAGCCGCTGCCTGCTCGCGCGCCTTTTCCTTTACCGCGGTGGCGCCCTTGCCGATACGGCCACGGAGATAAGTCAACTTCGCCCGCCGCACCGCCCCCTGTCGTTCGATTTCCACTTTGTCGACTCGGGGAGAGTGGATCGGGAAAACACGTTCGACGCCTTCGCCATAGCTGATTCGTCGCACCGTGAAGGTTTCATTCAGCCCACGGCCGCGCTTGCCAATGACAACGCCCGCAAAGATCTGGATCCGTTCTTTGTCGCCTTCGACGACCTTGGTGTGGACCCGGACACTGTCACCGACGTTAAATTTTGCAGGTTCCTTGCGGTACTGCTCCATTTCGATCTTATCAAATAATGCACCCTTGTTCATATCCATTCTCCCAATTCCAGTTTCTCTTCTGTTTTAAATCGTTCTTTTTCCATCGCTACTCCCGGGATCGACGTCGGCACCGCCGCTCGCCGCCGAGGGCAGGTTCGAAACCGCCCGTTCCGGTCGCTGCCACCGAAGTCGTTCCCAAAGATCGGGACGCCTCTCAGCGGTCCGGCGCCACGATTGCGCACGTCGCCACCGCTCGATCGCTGCATGATTTCCCGAAAGCAGCACTTCAGGCACTTCCCACCCACGAAATTCCGCAGGCCTAGTCCAGTGAGGATACTCCAGCATCCCTCGCGTGAAAGACTCATCCGCCGCACTGAGGTCGTCCCCCAGCGCTCCCGGAAGCAGACGAG
>CAMDJH010000141.1 GCA_945900455.1 Akkermansia muciniphila | reverse complement strand
ACCAAAGTCGCGCCCTTGCATTCTGCTCGGCAGCACCATTGGCCGCGGAGCGTTTCAGAAATCGAAATCAGAGTCCCGGGAAAAATGAAGAATTCTTCCGTTCAACAATCGCTGACTCGAAAACCACCGTTTCCGTGAGATGCACCCATCAGGGTGGCGATGTGGCGCAGGCTTTGATCAATTCACCCTGTACTTCTTTGCTCATGACTGTTTGCATGCGCGGCCTCTTAGTTATGGTAGGAGCGTGCTTAGGGAATCAGCCAGTTTTGATAAGAAAATATTTAAATCAATGCGCCAAGGAAATTTGGGTGTTGCTCCAGACTCCTAGGCTAAGGCGATTCGTGAATAAAGCGTTTCCGATGCAACAAGGCCCCTGGACGGCTGCCAGAAGTTGCTTCCTATTACTGCCGCGGTGCCGATGCGAGTTGGCGTTGTCCTGGATGTGGCCAAGCGAACCGCTTTGACCGGTTGCCCCCGATGAACACAAATCCAACTTCTGAGACGATCCCCAGCATGGGGAGGAAGTTGATGTCCAGAACGGTCCTCAGATGGGTGCTGTTCCAGGGTTTGCTGCTTTGGTTTAACAGCCCGTTGTTGTCTCAGGCACCTCAGACCAATATCAACATCGGCTCCGGCGCGCTCGAAGTGCGCCTGCTGTATCAGGGGCGGCCAATTCGTGAGACCCTGGCCGAATCCGCAATCGCAGTCAGTGCCCCCAACCTCTTCTTCCGTAAGCTGGACGAGAACACCAATCTCATTTCCTGGACTCTCCCCGCGACGAATTCCGCGATGCGTATCGCATACACGAGTGCTGTGTTCCTCCGAGAGGGCACGCCCGATCTCCTGCCGCCGGTGCCCTTCCAAATTGTTGCGGGAAAAACGAACGTCGTGACGTTGGACCTCTGCCCGCCGCTCGGGCTCCTGACCGGTCGAGTCCTTCTGAACGGGAACCCGGTATCCGCCACCCTGTCATTTCGGGATCAACGCGGGAACGAACTCCTATCGACGTCCAGCGATGAGAGCGGTCTCTTCCGGGTGCTGTTGCCGGCCGGTCAAGGCCAAGGTCAAGTCAACTTGGTACAAGGCCAAGGTGCCTTTACCTATACGATCCTAGCGTGCCAGACTAATAGCGTAGCGGACATCCACATCGGTTCCGGTGCGCTCGAAGTTCATCTGCTCTATCAAGGGCGGCCTATTCGCGAGACCTTGGCCGACTCGGCCGTCGCAATCAGCGCGCCAAACCTCTTCTTTCGCAATCTCAATGAGAACACCAATCTCATTTCCTGGACTCTCCCCGCGACGAACTCCACGATGCGAGTCCTATACACCCGCGATGTGTTCACCCATGCCGGCGGCCCCGACCTCCTTCCACCGGTGCCCTTCCAAATTGTTGCCGGCAAGACAAACGTCGTTACGTTGGACCTTTGTCCACCGCTCGGGCTCCTGACCGGTCGAGTTCTGATGAATGGGAACCCGATATCGGCGGGAATGACCTTCAGGGATTTGCTTGGGAACGAGCTCCTTTCCACGTACAGCGATGAGAGCGGCCTCTTCCGGGTGTTGTTACCAGCGGGTCAAGGCCGAGGCCAAGTCGACCTGGTACAAGGCCAGGGTGCCTTTACCTACACGATCCAGGCGTGCCAAACGAATACCATCGCGGACATCCAGATCGGTTCCGGGGCGCTCGAAGTTCACCTGCTATATCAGGGGCGGCCGATTCGTGAGACCCTCGCCGACTCGGCAGTTGCCGTCAGCGCCCCCAACCTTTTCTTCCGTAACCTCGATGATAATACCAACCTCATTTCCGGGACTCTCCCCGTTACCAATACGGTAATGCGCATTGTGTACACCAGTGGGGTGCTCCTCCGGGAAGGCGATCCCGACCTTTTGCCGCCGGTGCCGATCCGCATTGTTGCCGGGAAAACGAACGTCGTTATACTCGACCTTTGCCCTCCGCTCGGGCTCCTGACGGGTCGGGTGGTTCTAAATGGGAACCCGGTGGCGGCCACAATGTCGTTCCGGGATCTGCGCGGCAACGGATTCCTCTCGACGTCCAGCGATGAGGGCGGCCTCTTCCGGGTACTGCTGCCGGCCGGTTATGGGCAAGGCCAGGTCAATCTGGTGCATGGCCAGGGCACTTTTGCCTACTCCGTCAAGGCGTGCCAGACGAACCATCTCGGCGATCTAGGGGATCCTCCCAGTATATCCCTAATCACCGATCGAACCACACTCGAAGATACGGCGACCCCGGCAATTCTCTTCACCGTGAGCGACGCGGAGGCGCCGGCCGCAAGCATCGAGGTGAGCGCTTCGTCCACGAACCCCGCTCTCTTGCCGCCGGGCGGCATCGCTTTGGGTGGCAGCGGTGCGAACCGGACGGTAACGTTGACGCCCGCCAAAGATCAATCCGGAGTGGCCACCGTCAGCCTGGCAGTGAAGGACGGTGGCGGGTTGACAGCCACAAACCGCTTCGAATTGACCGTACTCCCGGTGAATGACCCTCCCACGCTGGCATCCATCGCGGACATCACGATGAACGAGGATGCCCCCGCGAAGACAATCAACTTCGCGGGGATCACATCCGGCGCAGCCAATGAGTCGCAGACGCTCTTCGTCACGGCCACCTCCAGCAATCCCGACCTGATCCCCAACCCATCGGTCACCTATACGAGTCCACAGGCGACCGGGAGTCTCTCCTTCCAACCTTTGGCCAACGCCAACGGTACGGCTACGATCATTCTTACGGTGAAGGATAGCGGCGGCGTCGATAACGGCGGAAAGGACACCTTCAGCCGTCAGTTCAAGGTGACTGTCAACCCGGTCAACGACCCACCCGTCGTGAGCCTGACGGCTCCGAATCAAGGCGAGAGCTTCGGCTTTGGTACCAGCATTCCGCTGACAGCCATCGCCAGCGACATCGATAGCCCGGTGTCGAAGGTCGAGTTCTTCGATGGCGCGACCAAAATCGGTGAAGACCTGACATCCCCCTTCACGGTTGCGTGGAGCAGCGCGGCCATCGGAGACCACACGCTCACGGCCAAGGCGACCGACCGCGAAGGAGCCACGACAATATCTGCGTCGGTCCATGCCGTTGTTGTGCGCGTCCATACGGCGCCGATCGGAGACATTCTAATCATCAGGAATTTCGCCGACCCTGAAATCGACCGACTCGCGGAATATCTGGAGAACCCTGAGTTGAAAATTTTCGATGCCATTGAAAAAACCTTCCGAAGACCGGTGGTCGCCGTGGCCGACCAGGAAGGGCTGGAATTTGCCGATCTCACGGGCTTCCAACTTATCATTTGGGACGACCTTGGAAAACCCGGCCAAGGAATCCGCGACACCGATGTCAATCTCCTCTGGAGTGCTTGGAATTTCGGCATTCCAATCTATTTCATCGGTGAAGGGTTGGGATTGACGGACGTGCCCTTGAGTGAAACGGCGCGGCGGCAATGGACTGAGTTGGTTGGACTGGCTCCGGGCGGCGCCGTCGTCACCCCCGGGACCATCACGGCCACCGAACCGGTCGACCGCTTTAACGAGTTATTCCGAGGGGTGCTGTCGGACACCGCCGAGGTAGCTGATTTTTCGTACCCTCGCGGCGTGTTTCCGGGAAGATTCGTCGGGAATGGAGAAGTCCGCGCCACGATGGCTGACGCGCCGGTGTTGACTCGCTATCCGGACTTCAGTGTCGAGAGGACGGGGGATGTGCGCCGGCTCGTGCAAAGTTTCCTGGTGACGCTGGGCGGGTCGGGGTCAGGGTCGGTGGAGGAGAGACGGAAGTTATTCCTCAATGGAACTCTCTGGCTCCTCGGCAGCGGATGCGACGCCTTTGTTGCGTCACTCGAGTGTCCTGATTTTTCATCCGAGCCGGAGTTCGGGACGTGCCGCCCTTTCAAGCTCTCCGCGAAGGTGAGCAATAACGGTGAATGTCCGGCAGGGGGCGTGACGGTCACCAACGTAGTCGCTCCGGGTCTTGAGATTATTGGGACGGTGGTCCGTACAGTGCCCGAAGGCAAGGCAACCGGGTTTGTGAAGCGGGACGGCCAGACAGTCGTCTATGGAATCGGCACGGTGCCTCTCGCCACCGTGGTTGAGTTGGAAACATGGGTGGTGGCACGTGAGATCGGCAGCTTCAGCAGCACCTTTTCGACCGTGGTTAATCGCCGGCCCGGGGCAAGTTGCGATCAGGTCGTGAAAGTGGTGGAATCAGGATGTGATTGCCCGAGTTTGGAAATTTCAAAGACCGGAAGCCGTCTTGCCCTGACGATTCGAACCCGATGCCCGGTCGAGACAATTCTACAGACTTCGACCGACTTGGTGAACTGGGCCAACTCGCGAACCAACAATCCGGGAGTTGCCGTGGAGATTCTGCCCGTGGAGGTCAGCAACGCGGATCCGCTGCGGTTTTTCCGCCTCATTTTTGCCCATTGAGGAGGCCTAAAGTGAGCATTTAGTCGCCCGCCAATTGCTTCAGCAGGCGGTTGTGGATGTCTCCGAAACCTCCATTGCTGAACACACAGACCACGTCGCCCGATTTTACGCGGACGCCGAGATGATCCAAGATCGCCTCGACCGTGGGCAGGTAGAAGGACGGAATGCCGGCACGGGTGAGGTCTTGCATCAGCTTTTCCGGATTCAGACGCTCATCCGCTCGGAGTTGCTCAAGCCGGGCGACGCCCGCAACCAAGACCTGATCCGCACGTTCCAGAGCGTCGGCGAGTTCCTGCTGAAACACATTTCGCCGGGTGGTGTTGGAGCGCGGTTCAAAGACCGCCCACAACCGGCGGCCCGGGAATCGCACCCGGAGCGCCCGAAGTGTCTCGCGAATGGCCGTCGGGTGATGGCCAAAATCATCGACGACGGCCACGCCATTCACTTCACCGCGCAACTCCATTCTCCGGCGCACACTTTGAAATGTGGAAAAGCCCTTTTGGACTTGGGTATCCGTAATCCCGCAGTGCCGGGCGCAGGCCGCGACGGCGAGGGCATTCCGGACGTTTAATTCTCCGACGAGCGGGATCTCGAAGCGAGTCGGAGCGAGTTGAAACGTGGAGGATTCCGCCCGTAAGGCTATGCCCTCCGCTCGAAGATCATTCCCCGACCCGAGACCGAAGCGACGGGAGGGACAATGCGTGACGTCGAGAAGCGGTGTGATGTTCGGGTCGTCGCCGTTCGTAAGCAGGAGTCCGTTCCGGGGAATCAGGTTGATGAGCCGGCGAAAACTCGTCTGGATAGCGGCGAGATTTTCGAAGATATCGGCATGGTCAAATTCCAGATTATTGAGCACAACCACTTCGGGGAGATAGTGGACAAATTTGCTGCGTTTATCGAAGAACGCGGTGTCATATTCATCGCCCTCAATCAGAAACCAGGGACTGTCGGTGAACCGTGCTCCCTGTCCGAGGTTTGCCGGGATTCCTCCGATCAGATACGAGGGATTTAACCCCGCGGATTCGAAAACCCAAGTGAGGAGCGACGTGGTCGTCGTCTTTCCGTGCGTCCCCGTCACCACGAGCGCGCGTTTTCCACGGATGAAGTATTCCTTCAAGAGTTCAGGCAGGGAACAATACCGTAGCTTGCGTTCGAGGACGGCTTCGATCTCCGGATTGCCGCGCGAAAGGGCATTCCCCACCACGACAAGATCCGGGCGATCGTTCAAATGGGACTCCGCGTAGCCGCTGCGTAAGTGGATGCCGCGGGATTCCAGAAAAGTGGACATGGGCGGGTACACATTCTGGTCGGACCCCGTGACGACGAAGCCACGCTCCTGCATTGCTGCCGCGGCATTCGCCATCGCCGAACCGCAGATGCCAATGAAATGAACACGTTTGATGCCGGTAAGCACAGGCGGAGTCTGGCGGGCGGATCCGGGTGAAACCAATGAAATTGAAAGCCCTCCCGGATCCTGAGAATGGATGGGAAACGTCTGGAATCGGAGTCGTTCTTGGTAATAACCCCACTGACATCCCACTTCCGCGCCCGGAATCTCGCCAGAAAGATGGCGGCGCTGCCAACTGCAGACTGGCCCTCTCACCCACGGCGCATACCATTCTCCGCATTGATGACTCTGCCGAATGTTCCGGCCGCCCGGGATGCCGTATCGCGGATCCCGGAATCGCTTGCCGTGACGCTGGGTTCCCCAGACGCATGGGACTCGGTAGTGCCAGTGCCCGAGGGACCCGCGATTCAAACCGCGCGTGATCTGCTTTTTTTTCTCCGGGACTACGCAACGGGAGGATTGGTCGCCCGTGAATTGCCCCGAATCCGCCAGGCTTGGGAACTCGCTTCCATCGGGCATAGCCGCGAACTGATCGAACTCGATCGGAAGGATGCCGCCGGAACTTGCGAAAATCGCTTTCTGCAAGCCAGCCTCCACGTGGGACATCGCCAGTTGGGTAAGCTCCGCCCGCTGCGCGACCACCGGGTGGTTCAACGATATGCCGCCGCCGTCGATTCCGGAATGGCCGCTGGGCGTCATGAGGTCGTCTTCGGACTCGCTCTCGCCGTCTTCGGCCTGCCGTTACGCCAGGGACTGCTGCACTATTCAAGCCGGACACTCGCAGGGTTCGCCGGGCGTGTGCCAACCTCCTCCCGCTTGACCGATCTAGAAAAACAAGCCGTGGTGGATGCCATTCTGGAAAGCATGCCTGCGAGCGTGAACACGTTGATTGGAGAATCATCGCCACGCGTGGTGGCTTAGCAGCCCTCAAGACCCGCCCTCCAATTCAACGGCTCAATGTCGCCTGTCCTAATTCTTGGCTGCGTTGGCGGCTATTTCGCCCTTCTACTTTCGGTTGCCTGGTGGGCCGGTCGCGGGGCAACCAATGCCGGGTATTTCCTGGGTGACAAACAATCGCCCTGGTGGCTCATCGCCTTCGGCGTCATCGGTGACACCCTTTCCGGCGTCACGTTCATCTCGGTACCGGGCGAAGTGGGCGCCCGAAAGTTTGCCTACCTTCAAGTGGTGTTCGGGTACGTCCTCGGCTATGCAATCATCGCAACGGTGCTACTGCCGCTCTACTACCGGCTTCAGCTTACCTCCATTTATAGTTATCTCGGCTGGCGTTTCGACGCCTGGGTGCAGCGGGTCGGTTCGTTCTTCTTCCTGTTGTCTCGCACGCTCGGTGCCGCCGCCCGTTTGTACCTCGCTGTCGCCGTCTTCCAGCACTTCGTTTTCGACGGATTGAGCATCCCCTTTGCCGTCACCGCAGCCGTGATTCTGCTGCTGATGCTGGCCTACACTTGGCAAGGCGGCATCAAGTCGCTCGTTTGGACCGATCTCCTTCAATCCGGTTTCCTCGTGTTGGGATTGGTGCTGTCGCTTGCCGCACTGGGCCAGCAGTTGGGGCTCGGTCCCGCGGCGCTGGTTCAAAAAGTCGCCGGCAGCCCTTTGTCCCAGGTGTTCTTTTGGGACTGGCGAGCCCCCAACCATTTCCTCAAGCAGTTCCTGAGCGGCGCGTTGATCGCCTTGGTGATGACGGGGCTCGATCAGAACTCGATGCAGAAAAATCTCACCTGCCGAACGTTGCGAGAAGCGCAAAAGAACATCTTCGCCTTCGTGCCGGTCCTCGTTTTGGTCAACCTCCTCTTTCTTTCCCTGGGCGCGCTCTTGTTCGAAGTCGCCACCACCCGCGGCATCCCCCTACCCACGCGGACGGATCTCCTGTTTCCGACGCTGGCGCTACAACATCTCGGCGGGTTTGCCGCGTTCGTATTTGTCCTCGGCCTCACCGCCGCCACGTTCAACAGCGCAGACTCCGTGTTGACCACTCTCACGACATCGTTTTGTTTCGATTTCCTTGGGCTGGATCGTCGAACCGATCTCGACGAACTGGGGCGAACGCGAATTCGTCATCGGGTTCACATCGCATTCGCTGGAGTTCTCCTGGCGGTGATTCTCGGGTTCTGGGCGTGGAGCCAGGACTCGGTGATTTCGCTCGTGCTCAAAATGGCAGGCTACACGTACGGCCCTTTGTTGGGTCTTTTCGCGCTCGGCCTCTTTACCCGCGCTCAGATCGGCGGCCCTCGTTCCATCGTCGTCTGCATGAGCGCTCCGATGCTCTGTGCGATCCTCGATCACAATTCAAAATCATGGCTCAATGGCTACGTTTTCAGCCAAGAACTGCTGCTACTCAACGGGATCTTGACCGGGGCCGGTTTGGTTCTCTTTTGCCGGCGCCCATCCGTCGATCACCGCACGAAGATTGGAACTTGAATTCTCTGCGTATTCGAGTTGCCTTCGTTCTGAAGTCAGGCACGTTTTACGGCCGCCGTCGGGACGGAATAATCCGATTCTTCCGGCAGAGATATGTCGCCTATGCAAACCGCCGTTGCCGAATCGATTCAGATGAAAACCCGCGAACTCTGCGAAGCCCTGGTGGCGCTGCCGGAGTTTCAATCGATTCGCAATCGGATTGATGGTTTTTCCGAGGATCCCAACGCCCGACTGCTTCTCGCTCAATTGGAGGAGAAAGGCGGCGAACTTCAACAGCGGCAGGAAAGTGGATTGCCGATAACCGATCTGGAGATCGGCTCCTACGAAAGTCTGCGGCAGCGGTTCCTCAGTGAACCCGTCGCCGCCGGTTTTGTGGCCGCTCGCGAGGAAATGATTGGCCTCCAGGAAGGCATCATGAAACACGTCGCCAAGACGTTCGAACTTGGCCGAGTCCCCAACCCGGAAGACATGGGCGGTTCCTGCGGTACCGGGTGTGGCTGTCACTAGGGTAGAAGGCAGTACCCTCTCCTGGGTCTATTTTCCCAGCTGCAATCCGCCCAGCCCGCCGACGATCCGCTGCAGTTGCGCTCCGATTCGACGGGCGAGTGCACTCATTTCGTCGGCTTCCGTGAGCGGTAATTGTCGGCGTGAATTAAAATCCCAGAGATCCAGCCACAGTTCAAAGTGCTCCGGCTGAAGGCCGAGAGATCGATGGGCGCCGGCAAATCCCCCGGAATATTGCGAGGCCCCTCCGGTCTGTCGCGCCCAAAACTCCCCGATTTTTTCCAGATGCGCCGGCCAGTCCCGTATCCGGGCGTTAAAGATTGGGCCCAAGACAGCGTGCTGGCGGACGTCCATATAGAACGGCCGGATCAATCGTTGGATGCCGTCGTGTCCGCCAATTCGCTGATACAGTGTCGGCGCAACAACGATCATGTTCGTGAGCCAGGAGGTTGCGGGTCGAGTTATGTAAGCAGCGTTCGCGCCCGTTGGAGTGCTTCGTCAATCTTGGCAACCTCCTTGCCGCCGCCACGCGCAAAGTCGGGTTTCCCGCCGCCTTTGCCACCAATAATCGGAGCGATCGTCTGGATGATCTTGCCCGCCTGAATTTTCGCTGTGTAGTCGGGAGAAACCCCCGCCAACAGGGCGGCGGATCCATTCGCGTATCCTCCCAACACGACGACGCCCTTGAACTGACCGCGTAGTGTATCGATGAGCGTCTGAAGGGTGTCGCTGTCTGCCTCTCCAAGATTGGCGATGATCGCCGGAAAACCATTTACCGTTGTTGCTCGGGCCACCAATTCCTTCGCTTGCCCCGCCGCCTCCCGTTGCTGAGCCGCCCGAAGCGCCTTCTCGAGTTCCCTTTGCTGAGCCACGAGCGATTCAATTTTTTTCTCCAACTCACCGATCGGAGAATTCACTCGCACCGCCAATGCCTTGATCAGATCCGTGTCCCGACGGCCGGCCTCCCAGGCACTGAGACCGGCAACCGCTTCAATCCGTCGAATGCCCGCGGCAACCGCCGCCTCACTGACGATGCGGAACAAGCCGATTTCACCCGTTGAACGCGTGTGCGTACCGCCACACAACTCCATCGAGTAACCGTCAAGCCTGCCAGCCCCGCCACCGATCTGCACGACCCGGACGACGTCCCCGTATTTGTCGCCGAAAAACTGCATTACATCCTTCCGGCTGCGAATGTCCGAGTAAGGCACCTCGGACCAGGAAACCGTGCCATTTTCGATAATGCGCGCATTGACCAGCCGTTCTATATCCACCCATTGCGCCGGCGTGAGCGCGGCATGGTTGAAATCAAACGTCAGCTTTTCCGGCGAGACGGCGGAACCCTTTTGAGTGGCCTCGGGACTGACGACTTCGTGGAGTGCCCAATGAAGAAGATGAGTGACCGTGTGGTGACGTTGGATTGCGGCGCGGCGCCGGGAATCGACGGCGAGGTGGACGTGCTGCCCGATAATCGGCGCATCGCCCGGCTCGATAAAATGCAGCCACGTGTTGCCCGATTTCCGGGTTTCGAGCACGCGCCAATGCTGGCTCCCCGCGCTCAGTTCTCCGGAGTCGCCCACCTGTCCGCCCATTTCCGCGTAACAAACCGAATTGTTCAACACGACCGCGGTCATGTCCTTGATCGACACCACATCCAGAACAAATGCGCCCGTGTTCAGATGATCAAAGCCGAGAAAGTGGGTCGGCGTCTTCGTATCGATCTGCGACAGTTCAATCACAGTCTTTTTCTGTGATGCCCGTGCCCGTGCCCGTTGTTCCTCCATCCGGACGTTGAACCCGGAGACATCGACCGTCAGTCCCCGCTCGCGAGCCATCAACTCGGTGAGATCCAAGGGGAAGCCTTGTTCGTCATACAGTCGGAAGGCAACCGATCCGGAGATATCTCCGTGGGCGGCGGCTTCATTGAAAAGTTCAATGCCCCGGTCGAGTGTCTTGTTAAAGGCGACCTCTTCGGCTTGCAGGACTTCCTTCACCGTCGAGAGGCGAGCTCGGATTTCCGGGAAAACGTCCCCCATCGTACGCGCCGGCACTTCCGCAAGTTTGTAGAAAAAAGGTTCCCGAAACCCGAGGGTGCGTCCGTAACGAACCGCCCGACGCAGAATCCGGCGAAGGACGTAATTGCGATCGGTGTTGCCCGGCAAAATCCCATCTGCCACTGCGAAACTGAGGGTC
This sequence comes from Akkermansia muciniphila, assembly GCA_945900455.1. Classification (GTDB taxonomy): domain Bacteria; phylum Verrucomicrobiota; class Verrucomicrobiia; order Limisphaerales; family UBA9464; genus SIBK01. Next base: position 6,070 of record CAMDJH010000141.1, on the reverse strand, counting down.
CGTATGTGATCCGCGATCACTCGGAAAGCGATGTCGATCTTCTCCTGCTCGGTGTGCTCAATGCTGCCAGCCTTGGGCAACGTCGATGCGTACTTCTTGCCGCTCAAGAACTCGATGGCATCAAAAATCGGCCGAAAGATATCGGTTTCGTAATTCGAGATGCGGGCGTTCTGAAAATCGGAAAACCCATTCGTGCCCTGGATAATGGAAGCCACCCGCTCGAAACCCATCCCCGTATCAACGTGCCGGGCAGGAAGCGCCGAGAACGTGCCATCGGCATTCGCATTGAACTGGATGAACACGAGATTCCAGATCTCCATGCATCGGGCATCCCCCGTGTTCACGAGTTGCCCCCGCGTATCACCGGCTGCCGTAAGATCCACGTGAAGTTCGGAGCACGGACCGCACGGACCCGTCTCTCCCATCATCCAAAAATTATCCTTCTTGTTGCCGTTAATGATATGAACGGTGGGGTCCAAACCGGCTTCGCGAAAATGCCGGGCCCACAAGTCCCACGCCTCTTCATCAAACTCGCTCGGATCTCCCTTGGCCTTGTCTGGCTGATACACCGTCGCGTAGAGGCGATTCTTGGGAAACCGCCACACTTCGGTGATCAATTCCCAGGCCCAATCAATCGCTTCCTTCTTGAAGTAGTCTCCGAAGGACCAGTTCCCCAGCATCTCGAAGAGGGTGTGGTGGTAGGTGTCAAGCCCGACGTCATCCAGGTCGTTATGCTTGCCTCCCGCCCGAATACATTTCTGGGTATCCGCCGCCCGGGTATCGAGGCCGGGCACCCCGCCGGCCCATTTCGATACGTCCGCCTTCTTTTGTCCGAGAAAAATTGGCACGAACTGATTCATGCCAGCGTTGGTAAACAATAGGTTCGGGCTGTCGGGCAGAAGGCTTGATGAGGGCACGAGTGTGTGCTGCTTCGAGCGGAAAAAATCGAGAAAGCTCTGACGGATCTGTGAACTGGTCATCATGGGCGGTTTGTTCATCGTGGGCAGCTCGGCGTGCATCGGCGGCTTCTCAGCTGGGGATCACCCCGAGTGGGTGACGCTTCTAGCCGAAACAGGCGGGGAATGTAGGAAAACCATGCCTGGGACGCGAGATGGAAATTTTTCTATTCACGGGACGGCGGACCTATTGGATTCGGGGTCCGATCGGAGCTGATTCAACTGGACCAGTCGGGCGAAGGAGCCGTTCGCCGAGACCAATTCATTCCAGGTTCCCTGTTCGATCACCCGACCCTGGTCGAGCACGACGATCCAATCAACATTGCGCACCGTCGAAAGGCGGTGAGCGATCACCACCACGGTGCGGCCGGCCGCCGCCGCCTCGAGTGCGCGTTGCACCTCCTGCTCCGAGGCGGAATCCAGGGCCGAGGTTGCTTCATCCAGAATGAGGAGACGCGGATTGCGAACCACCGCCCGGGCAATCGCGAGGCGCTGGCGTTGCCCGCCCGAAAGCATGGAACCGCGCTCCCCCACCACGGTGTCGAGACCGTCGGGCAGGCCGGCGATCAGCTCGGACAAGTGAGCCACCTTCAGCGCCGCGTGAATCTCGTCGCGGGTCGCGTTAGGAAGTCCATAAGCGACATTGCGTGCAATCGTGTCGTTAAACAGGAAGGGCTCCTGTTCCACCACGGCCAGCTGATGATGCCAGGAGTCCGGGGAAAATTCCCAATAGTCCCGGCCATCCACCCGGATGCAACCGGAGGTCGGCTCGCGCAACCGGAGTAGCAGACTCGCCAAGGTGGTCTTGCCCGAGCCGGAACTCCCGACCAATGCCACCTTCTTTCCCGCCGGAACCGAGAACGACACATCGCAAAGGGCCTCCCGCCCGTTCGGATACGAGTAGCTGAGGCCTTCGAAACAAATCCGATCACGCACTCCGGAAAACATTTCCATCCCAAATGGTTTCCGAGGGAATTTTGGCTCCTGCAACCAAATCTCCAGCTCGCGGAGAGCCCCCGAGGCGTAGGTTGCCAGACTGTAGTGAGTCATCAACTGATTCAGCACCGGCAACGTCCGCATGAGCATCAATCCAATGACCATCAATGCCGACGGCGCGAGGTACTTCGGCGCAATCAGCCAGTGATACGCCCCCACCACCACAATCATCGAACCGATCATCCCGACGGACTCGGCCAAAGGCATGGTGCTCGCGTTGGTCGCCCGTCCGGCCTCGTCCGCGATCGACAGGACATTGTTTGCCTTTTCAAAACTGGCGGTTGCATAAGCCTGGGCTCCCGTGGCTCGAATCACTCGGATTCCACCCGCCGCCTCGGAAATCTGGCCCGCCAGCATCCGATGGCCGTGGGCGACTTCTCTCCCGATCCGTTTTAGACGGCGGTGCAAAATGGACGCCGAAAACGTGACAACGACCACCACGAGACCCAGTCCAGCCGCCACCTGCCACGATTGGCTCATAGCCGCGGAGAGGTACGCCATGGCCACCATGAAGCGGAGTGTCATGAACAGGAGGTTTTCGACCACGATGGTTGAATGATGGATGTTGGAAGTAAATGCCGAGGCGATCTCCCCCGATTTCCGGGACTCCAATACCCCGAGATCGACCTGCTGCAGATGAACGAATAGGTCGGTCCGAAGGTTGCGTGAGATGCGCATCATGAGGCGATTGAGGAGTCTCAGGCTCAGCAGTTGAACCTGCCCTTTGGCAAGAATCACGAACGCGATGAACGTGCAAAAGATTCCAATGTGGAACGTGGGGCTGCGCCCGGGAAACAACTGCCGGAGGTGCCCCGGAAAATCTAACAATCCCTTCGCCGGCCCCCCTCGAATCCCCCCCTCCACCGACGTCAGCAGATCGATTAAAGGAATGAGAAGGGCAACGCCAAACACCTCCAGGAGTGCCGTCAGCAGCGTCGTGAAGAACGCGACAACCACGAGCCTTCGGCCCGGCCGCATATGGCCGCGCAACCGCCAAACCTGGCTCAGCAATTCAAGAAAGCTTCGAAGATGTGCCATTCGTCATCGACCGTTGCCAGCCGCAGATGCGCGACTGGTCCGCACAGCGTGTCCTGCCACAACCCGTCGTGTCGAGCTCTCCCCAAGCCCTCGTCCCGGCGCGCGACACTTGCCGCGGGCAGAGCGATAGGGTATAGAAGTCCTCGCTTCGCCTCTCGTGGTCGATCGAGGGTTGAGAAACGGCTTGACCCACGACACGGACCCAAACCGCAATGACTGCGCCGGCCTCATCCAAAACCACACCCCGCTTCCGCTGGATTTGGCTGCTTTACGTCGCCGCGGCCATCGCGCTCATCGCCACCGCCCGATATTTTCACGTGCAGGTCCTGCTCAGGCAGACTCTCGACTGGGTCGGCCAACTCGGGCCCTGGGGCCCGGTCCTCTTCATCGGGATTTACGTGGGTGCCACCGTCTTGTTCGTTCCCGCGTCCGTGTTGACACTGGGTGCGGGTGCCGTGTTCGGCGCGGTGTGGGGCTCAATCTATATCTCAATCGCATCGACCCTGGGAGCGACCACCGCCTTCCTCCTGGGCCGGTATCTCGCCCGCGCCGCCGTTGCCCGCGGCATTGAAGGCAACGAACGCTTTGCTGCCATCGATCGGGCCGTCGCGAACGATGGCTGGAAAATCGTCGGACTGACGCGCCTCTCACCCGTATTTCCGTTTGCGCTGCTCAACTACGCCTTCGGCCTCACGCGGGTGAAACTCGGTCATTTCGTGCTCGCCTCCTGGATCGGAATGATGCCTGGCACGATACTCTACGTCTATGTTGGCTCGCTGGCGAAGGTCGCCGGCGGCGACCAAACCCGCACCAACACCGAATGGGCGCTCTACGCCGTCGGCCTGCTCGCTACCGTCGTCGTCACGATTTATATAACTCGGATCGCCAAACGGGCGCTGGCGAAGCGAATTACAACATCGACTTAATGCTCCCGACCCTGCACAGCTTCGATCGGCCAGCGCCAGTTTGATCAAACGGGGCGTCCTCACGGTCCGGACGCCAAACGCCGCCGGAAGAACCGAGCCCGGACCCCGGCTCCAGGCAAGTACGGACTCACGGCTCGTTCCACCACTTCCCAGGGACCCGCCAGACTGTCGGCCTGTTCCAAGACCGCATTCTCCTCGGGCCAAACGACGACCAGACGGCCGCCCTCGTTTTCTGCTCCAAAACCGAACCCTGGCGTGGATCGAACTCCGAACTGCGGGTTGTATTCCAAAGCGACGGGTTGCGTCTGCGTCGCACCGCATAGGTTGCGCACCTCGACATGGTAATAGCCTCCGTCAATCACTTGCGTGTCCGTGATCGTCAAGGTGTCCGTGTGGCTGCCCTGAAAACGGTCGTTGTCCGCCAGCGGCTGGGCGCGGTCAGTCCGATACCACTGATGGGTGAACGGTCCCGGCCCCAAAGCGGTCACACGGAAATGCGTCGTCTCCCCAAGACGGAGAGTCTGCCCAACGGGCGCTTCATTGATCAGCGGCTTGTCAATGGCGGCGAGTTCCCAGGTGTCATTGGTGCCAGGTGAACCCACTGCCAACGCTCGGGCCGTAAACCACCGTTTTGCGGAAGGTGTCGTATATCATCCCATTCCCAGAGATCGGCCACCAACCACGGTGACCGTTAGATGGCGCCCGTCATCGTAAGCCGCGACGGCTCCCCAATCACCGACATAGGACAGATGGTTTGTAAAAGTGTCACTCCACAGCCCGTCCTCCAGCGATTGGACATAACCAAATGGAGATGCGAAACATGCAAAGATACCATCGCAGTAATCCTCTACCCGATTGCCTGCAATCACCATAATTTTGCCTTCGTCACGATTGAAGACCATCGCATGGCCCGAGCGCGCCAAATACAAGTTATGGTTGTAAGAATCAATGACAGTCCAGATGCCATTTGTCCCGTCGCTGGTGTAAGCCCAAGTGTCGCTATAGCAGTAGGTGTCGTCCGACCCCCAGCGGTCTTTCGTATTCTCTCCACCAAACAGCACGACCCGCTGATTGACCGGATCGTAGGCCATCGCATGAAACGATCTGGGTGACGGTTTGGTGCCCACTACTTTAATCTGCCGCCAAACCTTGCCGTCGTATTCCTGAGTATCATCGAAATACTCTATGGAGCCATCGAGCCCCCGTTCGCCGCCGAAGAACACGGTCACCCCGCGGTCGCTGTCGTAGGCCAGGGCATGACCCCAACGCTGGCCGTAAGACCCAACGTCGGTCCGTTTCACCCAGCGGTAACACTCGCGGCCTTCCACCGTCAGGGCGCAGAGCGTCACGGCCAAGACCGCCAGCCACCGGAACCATGCCGTGTCGTGTCGTTGGGGTTGGTAGTTTGCAGAAGCCCGCCGAGTCGGCGTCTCCCCTGTAATTTCCACGTGTCTTGTTTTCATTTCGTTCGCCAAACTTGCTCTCCAACGCGCTGCGCGAAGGCGACGCTTCGTTCGCGCCACTCCGTTTCGAAATCGAGGGGTGTCCTGGCATGAGGCCACACTCGTTCCATCGCCTGACTTGGTACGTCTCCTTGCTAGCCTCAAAGTCCGTCGGGTTGAAGTCAAAAGAGTGGGGTGCCTGCCATCCACAGCCTCGCCACGAACCGACTCCCCTGGGAGCGCTGGCATCTTGCCGGCGAGCCTGCAGAGAGGACAACACCCGCCGGCAGGGATGCCGGCGCTCCCAGGTTCATGGCTACAACTAGGGTCCATTTTTAGAGGTTTTCGCTCGCCATGAACCGGCTAAAGCGGGAACTCCAAACGTACATGGAGGCGTTCCCCACGTTTGGAGTTCCGCCTTCAGGCGGTCCCCCCTCGCCTTCGCTCCCAGGTTCATGGTCCCAATTCATGTCCATTCTTTGGAACACTTCGCTGCCCATGAACCGACACAATGCCAGCAGGTTCCCGGGATCACGGCGCAGACGGTTAAGTTCGGTAGCGTCTCTCCATCCATCCTTTCGCACGGCATCCGTCGAGGTATTCCTATCGAGTTTGATCGATCCACCCTGCTTACAAGTAGATTGCGAATGCACGGTAGGCCCAAAGGGCCGTCATTCCTCAGCCCAGGCCATCGGCCTGGGTACCTTATTGC
>CAMDJH010000140.1 GCA_945900455.1 Akkermansia muciniphila | reverse complement strand
TCGCCTGCCTGCTGCTGGAAAGCTCGGCCGCTCCCCAGGGGATCAGTGGTCAAACGTTGGTGAGTTCAGTAGCGCTGTAATTCATTGATAGCATGCAACTTCCATCTGAGTACATTCAAATTGTACCCACAGATTCTGCTGAGGAGACGTAAAGACAAAGTCTATTCATTGATTAACAGATTGGACTTTGGCCCTAACATACTGTTCGGTGTTTCGTCACCTCGCTTTCTATAGATGCCCAGTTCCAGGTCATAGATTATGACAAGAAAGTGTCCTGCTACCGTATCAGAGTACATTGAGACCGCACCGCCAAAGGGCCAAGCACATCTGCGTTGATTGCATGCGCTGCTTAAAAGGGTCGCTCCCGAGGCCACCGAGGCGATTAAGTGGGGCAATCCAGTTTTCGAGGAGGGCCGGATCTTGTTCGCGTTCTCGGCGCACAAAGAGCATATCAATTTTGCTCCCACGCCAGCGGCACTGGCAGCGTTCAAAAGGAAGCTTGCGAAGCACAAGACGGGAAAGAGCACCCTTCAGATTCCGTACGACAAGCCGCTGCCGGAGGATCTAGTCTGTAAGCTGGCGGAGTATCGAATCAAGGACGTTCGCGACAATGACGCCCGCTGGATGTAGTCCACGATGAGACTGGGACGATTGCACACCTCGCCACCGAACAAACCGGCTGCACCGAACGCCGTGATCGCGTCTCAGTTGACAATTGAACACGGCTGGCCCGGCGGCGTTGAGCTGATCGTTCTTGGCCGCACTAGAGTTTGCACCATGAAAAGACTCCGACTCGCACTACTTCCTCTTCTCTTTACGGCCTTTGTCGCCTGTAATCGCCCCCAATCCGCCCCGACTCATAAAGCAGACGTGACTTGCTACATCGGACAACTAGATTCAGGCTCCAAATGCTCCGGTAGCACCACGTCGCCCGGAGACCCGCTCGGCATAAACGGCTCTCTCCGATGCGGCCTCAATAAAGAGATTGCAATCACCAAATGGTCATTCCTTGAGTCACGCAGCGGAAAGGATATTTACCAGTTCACGCGCAGTTTCGAGGTAGATCCGCCAACGCCGACCAATCAAACTAAGCAGATTCAGTTCGACGGCACGCGTGTTATAGTCTTCGAGAACAGGGGTCAGGTAGTCGTGATTCAAGCACCAAAGCCATGAGACCGGAAACGCCTAACACCCAAGCGGAATAGGTCGAGCGAATCGAGGCTGATTTCGGGCAAGGATGTGACCGCTTGATTTATCTCGCGGTTGGAGGAAGCCGCGGTGGAGGCAGCAGCCCTATATGTGGAGTGCGGTGGCAGAGCGCAGCGGCGACACCGCTTTGCACCCGACGCTCAAACTAATGTCCGAGCCGGCAATCCGAGTCGTCGCGCCTGTTCCAAAGCGGCGTGGCGGGCTGGGTGCCCTTCTTGCCGCACTCCATAGGCGCCTATTGCCAACCACCCATGGGGAGACGGAATGTTCCCGTACCAACGGACCTCGGCGAAGGAGTCGACGATCGCGATGGCGATGGATTCGCCGTGGACATCGAGGCCGACATGTTTGACATTCTCCGCTCTGGGTGACTGGTTCATAATGATGTTGATTGGTTTGCGGAGTGATCTAGCGAACCACAACCTTGTGGCTCTGAACGCCGCTGGCGCGGAGTTTAACCCGCGCAAAGGCAACCAGGCACCCACACTGCCGAGCCATTGGGTCTAGGTGCCTATGAGCGTCGTTGACACGCAGGTCGCCTCGGCGGAGCATCCATTATGACTTTGACTGCTGTCCTTACGCCCTCTACCGAAGGAGGCTACGTCGCCCTCAACCCGGAAACGGGTTCGACCACGCAAGGGGAGACGATTGACGAGGCAATCGCCAATCTGAAGGAAGCGACAGAGCTTTATCTCGAGGCGTTCCCGATGCAGAGCTCGGGGAGTTCACTGCTCACCACATTTGACGTCGCCGGTCATGCCTAAGCTTCCGAGAGTGTCGGGTTCTGAGGCGGTTCGCGCGTTGGCCCAATTGGGATTTCATCAGGTCCGTCAGCGCGGCAGCCACGTGATCCTGCGTCATGGAGATGGGCGAGGTTGTGTGGTTCCACTGCACCACGAGTTGAAGATTGGCACTTTAGCAGGCGTACTCCGCCAAGCTGGAGTCAGTACTGATGATTTCATACGCGGCACCTAACACCCAAGCGGAATAGGTCGAGCGGCTAGGGCTGATTTTGGGCAAGGATGTGACCGCTTGATTTATTTCGCGGTTGGAGGAAGCCGCGGTGGAGGCAGCAGCCCTATATGTGGAGTGCGGTGGCAGAGGGCAGCGGCGACACCGCTTTGCACCCGACGCGCAAACTAATGTCCGAGCCGGCAATCCGAGTTGATCGGGAGAGTGATGATGAAACGTGTCGAGGTGACGGATCCAGTCGGTATAAGCCTCGACGGTGCGGCGCGCCTTCATTTTGAAGAATGAGATAATCGATGAACAAAATGACAGGTTCAGTGTTTTGCCAAAAACCGCAACTGACGACAGCCAGAACGCCGAACGCGTGAGTTAATTTCTCGGATGGGGGTCCGGGCCGGAGACTACGCAAACACTTTATCCACGACGTTTCCACTTTGGTTGGTCAATCGGACATCCAGACCCTGGAGGCGATGGCTCAGTTTGAGGTGATCGAGACCAAAGAGATGAAGCAGCGTTGCATGGAAATCGTGAACGTGAACGCGATCCTGGATCGCGTGCCAGCCGAGCTCATCCGTTTTCCCGATCACCTGCCCGCCCTTGGCACCGCCGCCGGCCATCCAGAGTGAGAATCCGAACCGATGATGATCGCGTCCGGCGTCCGGACCGGGAGCTTTGTTTTCCGTGATCGGCGTGCGCCCAAACTCCGTGCCCCAGACCACGAGTGTGTCCTCAAGCAGTCCACGTTGCTTCAGGTCCTGTAAGAGAGCACCGATCGGCTGATCCACCACGCGGCAGTTTTCTTCGAGGTCCGACTTCAAGCGGCCGTGTTGATCCCATCGCCGGTGAAAGATACTAACGAACCGCACACCCCGTTCGACCAACCGCCGAGCCAGAAGGCAATTCCGCCCAAAACTTCCGGCTTCGCCGGCGCGTTCGATCCCATAGGCAGCCTGGGTGTGTTCGCGTTCCGCGCCGAGGTCGATCAATTCCGGCGCAGCGGTCTGCATCCGGAACGCGAGTTCGTAGGCGGCGATGCGGCTATTGATTTCCGGATCAAGCATCGCCTCATACCGTTGGCTATTGACCGCCCGCACCGCGTCGAGTTGCGCTCGTTGCATCTCCGTCGTGATACCGGGCGGATTCGAGAGATTGAGCACGGGTTCCCCCTGATTGTTGAAGAGGACGCCCGCGTGCTTTGTGGACAGAAACCCGCTGCCCCAGGTGCTGGAGCGCGACACCGGCCCGCGGCCCGTCATGAGCACAACATAGCCGGGCAGATTTGCCGATTCGCTCCCGAGTCCGTAGTGAACCCAGGCACCCGCACTGGGGCGGCCTGGCAGCTCGGAACCGGTGCTGAACATGATTTCCGCCGGCGCATGGTCGAACTGATCCGTGTGCATGGAACGAATCAGGGTAATTTCATCGGCACACGAGCCGACGTGTGGCAGCAACTCGGACATTTCCATGCCGCATCGGCCGTAGCGCCGATACTTGAACTGGCTCCCCATGAGTACGGATTGGCCGGGCTTGATGAATGAAAAGCGCTCATTCTTAAAAAATGTTTCGGGCAGGTTCTGGCCGGTCATCTCGATCAACTTGGGCTTCGGATCGAACAATTCGACCTGACTAGTACCGCCTGCGAGAAAAATGAAAATGCAGCTCTTCGCGCGGGGCGGAAAATGAGGGCGCTGTCCCTGTGATTCCGGGGAATTTTCAGAATCGGCCGCGGCGAGCAGCCGATCCCGCTTCAGCATTGAAGCGAGCGCTAGTGCGCCCAGCCCGCTCGATGCGCTGGTGAGGAATCGGCGGCGGCTCAGTGCCAGTGCATTGGGGATGGGGATCATGGGAAGGGAATTGTTGCAACGAATTGACATAGAAGCGGTCCGGTTCATGGGTAGCGAGGTTTTCCAACGAATGGACATGAATTGGGACCCTGAACTGAAAAGCACCACCTCACCCGGCCTTCGGCCACCCTCTCCCCCACTCGGAGTGGCGGAGAGGGCGAAGCAACGGTCCGGTTCATGGAGAGGGGGGAGACTACTCCCGAGTGATGAATTCGTCGAAATTCAAGACGGCGCGGGCCAGCCCGACCCACACCGCAGCCTCGGAGGGATCCGTTGATGCGGGAACCGTTTGGATACCGACCAGTCCCTCAATTGTCGCGGGGTCGTTCCGGCAAAGCGCCGACTGCCGGGCGTACAATTCCTTCATTGCCGTCCATTCGTCGGCCTGAGGCGGGCGGGCGAGGCACAATTTATAAAGCTGTTCGATGCGTGCGTTCATGCTCTCTTTCGATTCCTTAAACACCCGGTTGCCGAGCGCCTGGGCCGTTTCATAGAAGACGGGGTCGTTCAGCAATGTGAGCGCCTGCAGGGGCGTGTTCGAGCGCTCACGCCGCACGGTGCAGACGTTTGCGTCCGCCACATCGAAAGTCTTCAGCATCGGAAACAGAAAGGTCCGTTGCACGTTGATATAGACGCCGCGCCGATGACGATGCGAGGCCGGACTCGGCTCCATGAAGCGTTCGTTTTTCAGTTCCTTCGCAGCCGTGAATGCAGCCGGTAAGGGTGGCTGAAAACTGGTTCCGCCAATTTCCTGATTCAAGAGCCCGCTCGCCGCCAACGCCACGTCCCGGATGCACTCCGCTTCGATCCGCAGCCGGTTCTGCCGCGCGAGAAGCACGTTACCGGGATCCTTTTCGCGCAAGTCGGGGCGCCCGCGTGAACTTTGCCGGTAGGTGGCAGAATTGACGATCAACCGAATGAGTTCCTTCTGGCTCCAGCCTCGTGCCATGAATTCACATGCGAGCCAATCGAGCAGTTCTGGATGCGACGGTTTCTCGCCCTTGATACCGAGGTTCTCCGATGTCGCCACCAATCCGCGGCCGAAGAGAACTTGCCAAAGACGGTTGACCGCAACACGACCTGTCAACGGATGGTGCGGGTCAACGAGCCAATGCGCCAGATCGAGGCGGTCCGCCCGGAGACCGCGCGGTTGGAGCGGCGTCAGAAATGCCGGGGTCGCCGGCTGAACTTCCGCGCCCGGCTTCTCGAAATTTCCTTTGCGCAGAAGAAACGATTTGCGGGGATTGGCGTTTTCCGCCGCCACGAGTGCCTTATCACTGGGCGGCAACGGCCGATTGTTGCCCACTTCGTCGCCCACCGGAACAGCCGACTTCAAGGCGGCGTATTCCGGGTCGATCGAGCGAAAATACTTCGTGAGTTCGTCGCGCTGAGACTGACTCCGCTGATTGGACGGCAAAGCAAGCGGCATGCGGATCGCCTCGGGAAGGCTGCCATCGGTGCGAGCCCGCGCCTCCCATTCTTTTTGTCGCCGCGGTTGAATGTACTTCTCATAGTCCACGAGCGACTTTCGGACTTTGCTAAGTCGCTCCTCAAACGCGCGCGTGGCCGCCTCGTATTCTCGCTGATACCGCTCACCGGAATTCGGCGCCGGCAGGCTGACTTCCTCCACGTTGTTGAAGAATGCGTAGAGTTGGTAGTATTCCCGGTGAGAGATGGGGTCATACTTGTGCGAATGGCATTCCGCGCATCCGACCGTCAGTCCGAGCCACGCGGTTCCCACCGTGTTCAGGCGATCCTTCACAGTCTTCACGCGATACTCCTCCTGGATGCCGCCCGCGCCGGCATTGTTGGAGAGTGTCATCCGATGAAAGCCCGTGGCGACCTGCTGCTCGACGGTCGCGTCAGGGAGACGGTCTCCGGCGATTTGCCATACCGTGAATTGGTTGAATGGCATGTCCCGATTGAAGGCATCGATTACCCAACTACGATAGCGCCAAGCGTCGGGACGCAGCTTGTCGTCTTCATAACCGTCACTGTCCGCATAGCGGGCCACATCGAGCCAGTGCCGCGCCCAGCGCTCGCCAAAGTGCGGCGAGGCCAGCAGGCGATCAACCACTCTCTCGAACGCCGCGGGCTCCTGATCGCTGACGAATCGGTCCACTTCCTCCGGAGTGGGCGGCAGGCCGAGGAGATCAAGATTCAGTCGTCGCAGGAGCGTGGGTCGGTCCGCTTCCGGTGATGGCGCGAGGTGTTCCTGCCGTAAACGGCCTAGGACAAACGCGTCGATGGGATTTCGTTTCCAGTCGTCGGTGACCGAGGACGGACTGCCGGACATTTCGAGGGTGGCATCGGGGCGGATGGAGTCACCGCTAACGGATTCCGGAAGGACCGCCCCATGGATCCTTGGCACCTCCGGCCGTTTCAGCGCCATATACGCCCAATGATCACGGCCGACCGGCGATTGGTGTTCCGACTCGATGTCACGCTGGGGGTTCACGGAAGCCTCCACAGGAGCACCCTCGATGACGGCCGCGGCGGCCCGAATCGGTCGTCCTGCAGCCCAGAGCGTCAATACGCCGAGCACCACAAGCCAGGGAAACATGGTGGAAGTTCTATCGCTTATCCCTGGTTGCATATCGAAAACTGCGCCGTTAATCCATGCCAAACGAGCAAAACAACAGCCCTGATTTCTTGGAGAACAATCTGGAATCCGTTACGGCAAAGCCGATGAAAGAAGTACCTCCCGACGCGGCCATGCGAAACCCTGCCCATGAACCGGACCGTTGCTTCGCCCTCTCCGCCACTCCGAGTGGGGGAGAGGGTGCCCGAAGGGCGGGTGAGGTGGTGCTTAGGTTCAGGGCATCATGGCGCGCACTGCTAAGATCGGTGGATTCTCTCTTGGAGGAGGGGCAGAGTGAGGGTGAGCGTAGGCTCCATGCTAGGCTCGCTCGCAATTCGCATTTCAGATTTTTCACGATTTCAACTCACTCAAATGCCGGGCACATTCCGAATTCATCTGGAACGATATCGTTTCTCTGATTCGGCTCATCCTCTGCTGAACAACATTTCGAAATGCCCCCCTCGTTACTCCATGCGATTGGCGTCGCATTCCTCGTCCCGGTCGTCGTTCTCATCGCCGGGGCGGCGTCGCCGTCTCTCCCCAGTCCTCCCAATTTGTCGGGCGTGATTGCTGTGCATGATCCGTCGGACATTCCCTTTCGCCGTGCGCCGATGGGCCTGTCCAGCCGCAGCATCGTCGTTTCCCTGGCGACGAACCTGCACCTGGCATTCGATGCGCACCTCCTTCGCACGCACACCGTTTGGGAAGGCTCTCCATTGAATCTTTTCGGACCTCCCTTCAGCGGCACTGCCACTCGGTTCCTCTGTGATATGAGTGGAACTCCGCTTTGGGGAAGCCTGCCCACTCCACCTTGGGAACTTGCCGGCACCCGCGGCGGTGACTTCGCCTCGGGGAACGCGCGCTTTCTTGGAGTGAGCACGTTGGGTGGTTCGACCACTTTCCGGTACGAACTCCATTCCGCCGACGGTGCACCGGTACGGGTGGAGGAGACGCCCCGGCGGGAACGGATCCTGTCGCGAGACGTCGTCGTCCGCCGCGTTGAAGTCACATCCCTGGCCGCACCCGCTCGTTTCTTTCCATTCCACGGTGCTGGAGAAATCTTCCCGTTCCCGGGTGCCGGAGTCTCGCTGGCGATTCGACGGGGAAAAGACCTGCTCCTGGTGGCCGTGCGCGGTCTTGCGACAAATGCTCTCATCGCCCTCCGCGACGAAACGGCGCATGTCGAGCGCGTCGAAAGCGAGCGCGACGGCAAAGGGCCCTATAGTGTGGTCGTCACCAATATCGTTTCCGGCCCCCATGTGCAGGTCGTCCTCACTCTGCCGCAAAGTCCATCGGGACACGTCTTCGAAGTCGGCATGGTGGTGTGCGCCGATCCGGCCGAAGCTGTCGCGTTATCGAATGCGTATGTCTCGCCGCAAGTCAAACCAACCGATCACTTGTCGCGGACGAACACCGAGGGGGACTCGTTCGCTCAGCGGCCGATAACAGTTCATCCTGACCCTTCTTTCGGGGATAGAATTTCCGGTGACGAATCGTATAGAATCGAGCATTTCCCTGTGCCAAAGGATATCAAACTGATGGTGGGTGGCATGGATTTCCTGCCGAACGGCGACTTGGCGGTGTGCACGTACTCGGGCGAGGTATGGATTGTCGAAGGCGTCCAGGGGCCGCCGGCAAAAGCCCGATGGCGTCGTTTCGCGCGCGGGCTGAACGAACCGGGCGGTCTCAAGGTCCTCAATGGCCAGATCGTGATTGCGCAGAAGTGCGAACTGACGCGCCTGATTGACACCGACGCCAACGGCGAAGCCGATCTTTTCGAGTGCCTTAGCGACGCCTGGGGTTACACGGGCAATTATCACTCGTTTGCTACAGGCCCTGCGGTCGACGCGCTGGGAAATCTCTACGTCGCGGTTACCGGGCATCGTACCCTTTACGACGTGCCGTACATGGGGTGGTGTCTTCGCGTTTCACCCCAACCTCCCCGAGCCACGTTTAGCGTTCAAGGTTCGCCCGCCGGCGAGGCGTCCCATTCCGCGATCTACCAGGCAGCGCCATTCTGCTCCGGTTTGCGCGTGCCCAATGGCCTCGGTACGCATGCGGGCGACATCTTTATGACGGATAACCAGGGGCACTGGATCGCGGCGAACAAGTTGAACCACTTGCATTCCGGAAGATTCTACGGCCACCCGTCATCGCGGCCCGCTCCCCGCGCGCAGTTTGATGGCGACTCAAACTTCACACCGCCTGCGGTGTGGTTTCCGTATGCGTGGGTCCATTCGGCCAGTGGCATCGCCTCCATTACGGAAGACCGCTTCGGGCCATTCCGGGGGCAAATGATGGTCGGTGAATTTCAAAACGCGAGTGTGTTCCGGGTCGCACTGGAGAAAGTCAACGGTGAGTGGCAGGGCGCGGTCTTTCCGTTCGTGAAAGGATTCGCTTCCGGCGTGAACCGGCTCGCCTTCGGTCCCGATGGCAAGCTCTACGTGGGCGGCTTGCGCATGGGCCACTGGACGAGCATTGCGCCGCAACCCTACTCGCTCGACCGTGTGAGTTTCACTGGGAAGACACCGTTTGAGATTCGGGAAGTTCACGCGCGCGCGGACGGCTTTGAACTCGTTTTCACGCAACCTGTGGACGTCGCGAGTGCCGGCCTCGCGGAGAATTGGGATTCCTTGCAATACACCTACGCCTACGACGGCAAACACAATGCGCCGGAAAAGGACCGCGACGAAAAGCTCCCCGGCCCGCCCATGCGCGTAACGCAAGCCGTGGTGGGGGCAGACGGCCTGACGGTGCGTCTGCGCACCGAAGGACATCAGCCGCGTCATGTGATTCGGGTCCGCGCTCTGGACGTAAAGAACGCGGAGGGCAAGAAACTACGGAACGACACGTTTCACTATACGATGAATTCGGTGCCGGAAATCTGAGGGCCTGAAGGACCGTTCAAATATGGGGCAAATCCCGCCAGGGCATAGGGCGAGAACGGACCCGAATACACAGTCGATGATTCACGGCGATTTATTTGAAACTAACAATTCACTAAGTGTGAACACGGTGCGCCAGTTGCGCATCGTCACAGGCGACCCGACAAGCCGGTCCAGGAGAGCCGGGGATATCTTGGATCCACCGGCGCCTCCGGCGAAATGAATCCACAACGCATCGCCGACTTGGGTGATACGCTCGCCATTGGCGCTGCGACTGCGTAACGCAGACACCGCCTCCGGTTTGGGTGGCGTTTTGGCGAGGCCCAGCATCACGAGGTTGGGTTCGATCCGCGATGCTTCGGGAAACGGGTTGCCGGTGACATAGGCGGGCCAATCTGTCGCCGCGCGAACGATAACCGGAATTTGAAGATGAAAACGCCCCTCAATCGCCCGCTGTAAGTCCCCCTCGATTGCCGTCGGCGCTGCGGAGGTCGAAAACACCAGGTTACCACTCTGAATATAACTCTGAACAGAGCTGTAGCCGATCTTGGCACACAAGGCGCAGAGGTCGGACATGGGGATCTTGTTGTGACCGCCCACGTTGATGCCGCGCAGCAATCCGATGTATGTGGCGAGACGTTGCATGGGCATGAGGGCAAAAGAGCATCTGCGGGCAAGTCACGGTTAGCACTTGAGAAGAACCGAAAAGCCGATCGTCATTCGGAACGTGTGTTTGAGCCAACGATCCAGCTCTGCGACGACCTCCGCGTCGGTCGCTTTCGCCGAAAGAACGACAGAATGATCCTAAACTACCAGCGTAACCCATTTATCATCAATGTGGCGGAGGGGGAGGGATTTGAACCCCCGGTACCCTTGCGAGTACGCCTGATTTCGAGTCAGGTGCCTTCAACCGCTCAGCCACCCCTCCACATTACCCATTCGCCGGCCTGGTTTACCGTCCTCAGGACGCCGCCGACTCGCAAAGATGTAAGGGTCTGGCGGCGATTCGACAAGACCAACGTTTAAGAAGGGTCCAGGAGGGATGAACTTGGCGTCATGATCGAGCGGGCGAACTCGGATCGACTTTCCGCGGGTGGATGTGTTTTCCTTCACGCCTGTGAAGCAATCGATTGTGACGTTGGACATGGAAGGCGTGCTGACACCGGAAATTTGGATCGCCGTTGCGGAGAAAACGGGGATCGCGGCCCTTTCCCGCACCACCCGGGACGAGCCGGACTATGACAGACTGATGCGGTACCGGATCGAAATTCTCGACCGACACGATATCCGCTTAGCGGACATCCAGGCGGTCATCGCGACACTGCCGCCGCTACCGGGGGCCGTCGATTTTCTGCGAACACTACGGACACGAAGCCAAGTGATTATTCTCAGCGATACGTTTGAACAATTCGCCCAGCCGCTCATTCGGCAAATGGAATGGCCCACTCTTTTTTGTCACCGACTGGAGGTGAAGGACGACCGGATAACCGGATACAAGCTGCGGATGGCCGATCAGAAGGGGCAGTCGGTACGGGCCCTGCAATTATTGAATTATCAGGTGCTGGCGGCGGGTGATTCGTACAACGACACGGCGATGTTGAAGCAGGCCGACCACGGCTTTCTGTTTCATGCACCGGCGGCCGTGAAGCAAGCGTTTCCGCAATTCCCCGCATTTGAGGAGTACACCGATCTGCTCGACGCGATCACCGGGCGACTCACCTAGCTCGGGGCCGGCAACGGCGAAAACTCCTGGTGCCTAGCCTCGGGCGGAGAGGGGGCCGGCGTGGAGCGAGTCTCGGGCGCGGCGGGAAAACAGAGCGACGACGCGTGCCAACGCGGTGTATGGTGCTGACGAAACTCAATTCCAAGTTGGGATCCCACGAGGGCGCGAACCACGCGAAGTCCCAAACCCAAGTGATGTTCGCTGGCGCCTCGTACGCCGACCTTCACCGCGTTGAGCACGCTCAGCCAGACGCGTCCGCGTCGCTTGACCAAGCGGAGGCGGACATTGCCCTGCCCGTGAACATGTGCGTTGGTGAAAAGAGCGTGCAGGATCTGGGTACAATGCTTGCGATCGCTTTCGGTGATGCATCCTGGCTCAGCATTAAGTTGAAAGTCTCTTCCTTCCTCCTCCGCCAGCATCCGAAAGTCGCTGGCGATATCTCCCACCAGTTCGTTGAGATCCAGGACGTCCTGCATCCAGAGAAGACGGCCTTGCTCGGCCTTGGCGATCAGCAGAGATTGATCAATGACGTGTGTCAGGCGTTGAAGTTCGGACTGCACCTCCTCAGCCAGTTCGGGGTCGATTCTTCCTTCGGACGTTTCCAGTTTCAGTCGGACGATCGTCAAGGGTGTCCGGAGTTCGTGGGCCACTTTGGCGGCGTATTCGCCCATCTCGGCAAACGAACCCTGTAGTCGGGCCAACATCTCATTCAAATGATGGGTCAGATCGCGAAATTGCTCATCGGCTTCAGGGAGATGAACCCGTTGTGCCAAGTTTCCCGGGCCGACGGACTGCAATTGCGAGTTCAGAAACTCGATGGGACTCAGTGATTTCCGGGCGAGCCAATAGCCTAGGACCAGGAGAACCAGAACCAGCGGCAACGCGTAGGTGAGGGTCGCCGTCACCAGCGAACCCATGATCTCGCTGATTTCCTGTTCCGAATAACTTCCCCTAACGAACCAATCCTCGGGAGATTTCAGTTCCGTCCCTGCCGTCTTACGGAGTAATTCCACGCGCAAGTGCCGGTAGCACAGCTGCATGAAAAGACCGCTGACAGCCAGGAAGCTGAGGGCAAACCAAAGCGTCAGACGGATGCGGAGAGATCTCATGGCGCCTCTTCGCGGAGGGCAAACCCGACTCCGCGTACCGTGTGAAGTAATGGCCTCAGGCTCGGCCGGTCAATCTTTTTGCGCAGATAATTAATGTAAACATTGACAACGTTCGTTTGTGAATCGAAGTGCTGATCCCAAACGTGTTCGACGATGGCCGTCTTGCTGACGGCCTTCGGAGAACTGCCCATCAGGAATTCGAGGAGCGCATACTCTCGATTGGTGAGTTCTATCTCCTCATTGGCCCGTCGGGCTTTCCGACTGAGGAGGTCCAACTCAAGATCCCCAACGCGAAGCACATTTACCGGGGTTGGGCGTTGACGTCGCAGCACCGCGCGAACCCGGGCGAGGAGCTCCGTAAGAGAAAACGGCTTGGTCAGATAGTCGTCCGCCCCGGCATCCAACCCCCGCACGCGGTCCTCGATTTCGCCCCGAGCACTTACGAAAATCACCGGGGTGACGATATTCTTCTTCCGCAAGTGCCGCACCACGGTGAAGCCATCTTTTCCGGGCATCATGACGTCAAACACCATGATGTCGTAGGGGTTGGTCTCCGCGAGCCATTGGGCTTCATCACCGTCGTTCGCGACATCCACGGAATAGCCCTCCGACTTCAACCCCTGGGCCATCTGTTCGGCTACTTTATGTTCATCTTCGGCGATTAATATGCGCATGAAGTGTACGGCTGGCTTAACGGCTTAAGAGTGTTCTCACGGAATGGTACCTCGATGCTCTCGGAAATCACTACTTTTTACGTTTAATGTCGCCGATCCGTCGCTCAAACCAAGCACCGCCGAGTCGGTGACCCCTTAAAAGGAACGAGTTGCCGAAGGCCGTTCCCATGCTGGCACCCAGCGTATTGGCTTGTCATCGCCGTTCCGGATGGAATCGTTCGGTCGTTCCGTTTTAGGAAAACTCGATGCACGATTTGACCGCGATTCTGCTGTGCGGAGGCAAGGGTGAGCGGCTCAGGCCGTTTACCGACCATTCCCCAAAACCACTCGTCCCACTTTCAGGGCGCCCGATTCTCCAGTATCTGATCGAGCAACTCGAAGCCGGCGGTGTGCAACACTTCGTGGTATGCACCGGCTACAAATCCGCGGCCATTGAATCGTTCCTGGATCAGCATATCCGGCCTCGCCGCCCGGTCCGAACGGTGGACTCCGGAGAAGACGCCGGGATTACGGACCGGATCCGGGACGCCCGCAAACACTGCCCGGGCGCCGGATTGGTGTGCTACGGCGACACGCTCGCCAATGTGAGTATTCCCGCTCTTCAAGCCCGCCACCGTGAGGCGGGCACCGCCGCGACGGTGACGGTGCACCCGCTTCGCAGTCCATTCGGGATTGTCGATTTTGACCCGCAGGGACGAGTGACGGCATTCCGGGAAAAGCCTCTCCTGCCTTACTGGCTTAACATTGGATTCCTGCTGCTCGAACCCGCTGCGCTTGATATGCTAACAGAGGATCTCGACATGGTCGGCTATCTCAGCCATCTCGCTTCCGCCCGGCAATTGTCGGTCTACCGGCACGAAGGGCGACACTTGACCGTCAACGACGAGAAGGAACGGATTGCCGCGGAGGCGGAGGTGGTGCATCTCTTCAATGTTTAGGGTTGGATGTGTCGGGGCACGATTCTGTGTTCCTTTTTCCGTTTTTCTGGTTTAGTCGTCCCCGGTTTTGCCAATGAAGAATTCGAAAGTACTTGTCACCGGAGGCTCCGGTTTCATTCCCAGCCACTTGGTTCGTCGTCTTCTCCAGGACGGCGCGCGGGTGGGCACCACCTTGCGCTACGGCAACGTCGTGAAGAACGAGCGCATCCGCGACGTCTGGGATGACCTCGAGATCATCGAGGCCGACCTTCGTAATCGCGGCGCTCTCGAACAGGTGCGGAAGTGGAAGCCCGACTACATCTTCCATCTCGCCGCGTACAACCACGTCGGCCAAAGCTTCCTGCAAGTCGAGGAGTGCTTCGATGTCAATGCCAAGGGCACGGCCAACCTGCTCGACACCTGCGGACCGGTCCGGAAGTTTGTCTATATGTCGACCTCGGAGGTTTATGGGCATCAGGCGTCGGTTCCCTTCGTGGAGACCATGACGCCGGACCCGGTCTCGCCGTACGCGATTACGAAATATGCCGGGGAATTGTACTGCCGGCTGAAGCAGCGCGTCGCCGACAGCTTCCCGATCATCATCGTGCGGCCGTTCAATGTTTACGGTCCCTATCAGAGCAGCAAGGCGATCATCCCGGAGTTGATCATCAATTGCCTCAAGGGCGTGCCCGTTCGGACGACCAAAGGTGAGCAGACCCGTGAATTCAATTTCGTGACCGACATCTGCGACGGCCTGATCAAGGCGGCCCTTCACCCGACTCCTGTGGATGGCCCGATCAACATTGCAGCGGGCGAAGAAGTGAAGATCTGCGACCTCGTGCGAATGATCGCCGAGCTTACCGAGACTCGTTCGTCGGTGGAGATTGGGGCCTTGCCCTATCGGCCGACGGAGATCTGGCGCATGTACGCCGACGCGACGCGAGCCCACCAACTGCTGGGCTGGAAGCCGCAGACTCACATCAAGGAGGGTTTGCGGCAAACGGTGAACTGGTTCCGAAATCATCTTCGAGAGCGTGGTGAAATCTCCTGATAAAGCGGCGGCCAACGCGCGTCCGGCACCGTGATGAAGGCCTCGACCGCGGAGGATCAACGGTGGTGGCGGGCGACGTGGCTCGCGTTCGTTCTCGGTTGGGTGACCACGGTGGTGGTCATGCCCGGGGTGGTTGCTCCCGTATCCGATGGGGTCGCCCGGATGCATGAAGCGCATTGGGCGTGGTCGGGCGAGACAACCGGGGGAGTTCTCACGGGCCGAAACGGCATCCTCCATGCGTTGCCGGAAGATTGGGCCTGCAGTTTCCTTCCACGGGCCTGTGGCATGTCCAGAACAACCAGGAAAATCCCATGATCCTCGACCCCGCGTTGGGGGGAATGCTGGACATTCTTACCTGGATCGATACCCGGTCGCCGAAGCCCCTCGGGTGGGCCGCCGCCGGGATGGCGGCGCTGATCTGTACGCTGTGGGACTTGTCGAGAGAGACCGCATGTGCGAGCCACGCTCGCGGGGAAGGGTTGGGTGCGACATAGGCAATCATTCCGCCGCTGGCTTGGGTTTGTGGAGATGTGCTGGTGAAAGATCGCGACATACTTATAACTATGAAGAGCACGGACACCGGACGGTGGGCGGAAGGATGGCCTTGGCGAACTTTCTTTGGAATTTGGCTGATATATCTGCTCACTGCCCAAGGCCGCATCGGCCTCGAAGACGCCAGTTCGATGCTTAACGTCTCGCGGTCGGTGCTGTCGGGCTCGATCCACGTGCCGGAAGGCTACCTGACGGTCGTTGGTGTTGACGGTCGCTTTTACTGCCACTATGGGCCGCTGACATCCGTCTTGTGGTTACCGTTTGTCATCGTTGGGCGAGGCCTACATGCCTTGGGAGCACCGCCGACGGAAGAACAATGCGAGGAATTGGTAGTCAGTTTTGTAAGCGGATTGATAGCGGTCATCTGTCTCGGCTACCTCTGTTGGCTTTGGAGAGAACGCGGCGTTTCATCAGGGCGAGTCCGCGCGGGACTTTGGCTATGGGGAATGACGACTTGCCTGTGGCCTTACTCACGCCTGCCTGGGAGCGACCTATTAATGGGCCTCGCGGTGCTCGCCGCTGTAGTTCATTTTGAACTGCGACGAGAGCAAGCACGGCATTTGTGGCTCACGGGATTATGGTTGGGCCTGGCGGTCCTTGCGCGTAAACAGGCACAAACGATAGTTCCCATTTTGGGCATGTGGATGTTTTGGCGCTGCTGGGAGGAATCGCGAGACCAGAAGACGGCACCGGTTGGATTATCCCGGCTGTGGTGGATTGTGACGGGAACGGTGATGCCGTTCTTGGTGCAACTGACCTATAATCAATTGCGATACGGCAGTCCGTTCATCGAGAAGTATGCGGGTGTTGTATTGCAGGCACCAACGCTTGGGCTCTGGTTCGAACGTATCGGGCGACTCCTGTTCGGGTGGGAACATGGATTTCTCGTCTACAATGGAGTGACGGTGCTCGTGGTGTGCTTGGCCATTCCGAGTCTGTCCGGTTCAACTCGAAGACTGCTTGCCCTGCTGGGAGTCTTGCTGACGTCGCAGATTGCGTTTCTTGCTACATTACAATTTTGGGAAGGCGGAGTCTGCTTCGGCAGCCGTTTCTTAGTTTTTTTGGCTTTGCTGGCCGCATTGTTCTGGCCGGAAGTTTCCTTCAGTGGCTCAAGCCGACGGAAATGGCTATTAGGGTTGGTAGCAGGTTTAAGTGTTGCCGTCCAATTGCTGGGTGTCTTGGTCGATCCTTTGACTGGATTCCGCCGCGCCGAACTGGAACCTGGACGCGCCCATAATCAAACGATCGGTCTGGCGCTGGAATCGCTGCGCGTGCTGCATATCCCGGCAGGCAGGCTGTCATCAGAGGCTGCGAATGACGCTGTGATGCGGCATCCGCCGTTTCAAGTACCTGATTTTTGGTGGTGCCAAATCAGGCTCTTCCGGCTAATCTGTGGGTGATTTTCAGTGATGGGAAGGCGAAAAGGGGCAAAATCGGATGAGATTGGAGAGTCGTCCAAGGCACCACGAACCTGTCGTCCAGACTACGGTAGGTCTACTTGGTCCGCCCACCAGCGCGAG
>CAMDJH010000139.1 GCA_945900455.1 Akkermansia muciniphila | reverse complement strand
CCAAAGTCGCGCCCTTGCATTCTGCTCGGCAGCACCATTGGCCGCGGAGCGTTTCAGAAATCGAAATCAGAGTCCCGGGAAAAATGAAGAATTCTTCCGTTCAACAATCGCTGACTCGAAAACCACCGTTTCCGTGAGATGCACCCCGGATCGATCGGCACGGGAAAAAGCAGTTGACCCCCGCCGTCACTCTCCGTAGCGTCCCCCGCCGATGATTTCAGTCGGATCCAGCGTCGTCCACGTCGTCCCGATTGTACGGGCTTGATGCGGCCTGCGGTGAATTCCGGTTCCCAAGGTCGCCCGCGATTCCCGGTTTTTGGTTGGGGACGCGGGTTTTTATTTTCGAAAACGGGTCGGGAAGACGGAACTGGCACTGGAGATTGGGCAGGAGTGGAATGGTAGAGATAGGATGGCAATAGTTGAGTCAGAAAGGCTCTTGCAAGGCTCTTGCAGAAAGATTTTTTGCGGTAATGGCGGACCGGTTATGCGACATACGATTTCAGTCCTGGTGGAGAACAAGTTCGGGGTCTTGACCCGGGTGACGGGTCTCTTTAGTGGCCGAGGCTACAACATTGACACCCTCAATGTTGGGCCGACCCATGATCCGACACTCAGCCGAATGACGATTGTTACCCGTGGCGACAACGCAACCGTCGAGCAGATTTGCAAACAGCTCAACAAGCTCGTCAACGTTGTCAAAGTGATCGACTATGGCACCGATAAGTACATTGATCGTGAGCTGGTGCTGGTCAAGGTCGGCTCGGACTCCAAGAACCGCGCCGAGGTGGCCCAGATGGCGGAGCTGTTCCGCGCCAAAGTCGTGGATGTGCAATTGAAATCTGTCACCATCGAGATCACCGGGAGCGAGGGTAAGATTGAAAAGTTCCTGATGTTGATGAAGGGTTTTGGCATCCTCGATCTCACCCGAACCGGGCAAGTGGCCCTGCCGCGGGACTGATCGCGCCGTCGCAACCGCGAATTCCCCCGGGCAGGTCGCGGCCGGATTGGAACGGTGAGGATCGGATAGAACAAAACTGGGCGATGTGTGAACGGATTCGTAGTGAGTTGAGTGGGCTGGTGAATGTGGACTGGTGAATGGATTGGTGAACTGAAAATTCTGATTTCTGTTATTGTTTATGGCAAAAGTATATCACGATAAGGACGCCGATTTGGGCGTGTTCAAAGGCAAAACCCTCGCTGTGCTCGGCTTTGGATCCCAAGGCCACGCGCATGCGCTCAACCTGAAGGACTCTGGCTGTCAGGTCATCATCGGCCTGTACGAAGGGTCAAAATCCATCAAAGTTGCCCGTGACAAGGGCTTCGAAGTCGTTTCCACCGCCGACGCCGTGAAGCGGGCGGACGTCATCTTCGTCGGTATCCCCGACACGAAGCAGGCGAAGGTGTATGAAAAGGACATCGCCCCCAACTTGTCCGAGGGAAAGACCCTCCTCTTCAGTCACGGATTCTCCATTCACTTCAAGACAATCGTTCCCCCGCCGGAAGTCGACGTCGTCCTGGTCGCCCCCAAGGGACCAGGTCACATCGTCCGCCGGCAGTACACGGAAGGGAAGGGTGTTCCCAGTTTGATCGCCATCTTCCAGAACAAGTCCGGCAAAGCGCGGAAAACCGCCCTGGCCTGGGCCAAGGGAATTGGTGGCACCCGCGCGGGCGTGCTCGAAACGACGTTCAAGGAAGAGACGGAAACGGATCTGTTTGGTGAACAGGCGGTTTTGTGCGGAGGCGCTTGCGCCTTGGTGCAGACTGGATTCGACGTTCTTGTCGAAGCGGGTTACTCGCCGGAGATGGCCTATTTCGAATGCCTCCACGAGCTCAAGCTCATCGTCGACCTGATGAATGAATCCGGTATTTCAGGAATGCGCTTCTCAATTTCTGAGACTGCCAAATGGGGCGACGTCACCGTGGGGCCAAAAATCATCGATGCCAGCGTAAAGAAGCGTATGCAGGCGGCGTTGAAGGACATTCAAAGCGGTAAGTTTGCCAGCGACTGGGTGAAGGAATACGAGACCGGGTACAAGCGGTACAACAGCCTGCTCCGGGCGGGCGAAGAACATCCGATTGAAAGGACGGGCGCCAAACTCCGCGCCATGATGCCCTGGATGCAGAAGCGGTCCATTAAAGGCGCGCAGGCTGCCTACTGACCCCTGCCCCCGGGTGTGGACTGGGAGTGAGCCGAACCCTTCGGCCACTCCCAGTCAGCCCGCTCGACCCGGTTACGGTAATTCGCGGATGCGCAAACCGCGAAACTCGACGGGCGAGCCTTCCGATTCCAAGCAGAGGAAGCCCGTGGCCGGCTTGCAGTCGGTGCCGCCCGAGACTTCCTCGCCGTTAACCCACAATCGAATCTCGCCGTTGATGGCGCGGACGTAGTAGTGGTTCCACTCGTTAACGCCGTGACTTAAACTTTTGCGCGGAAAACTCCGCTGTCCATCCGGGGATACCGGAGGAAATGGCTTCATCTTGGCGGGGCCCGTCGGGAAGACATCCCCGTTGGTCGTGAACCAGTCGGCTTTCTTACCCGCTGATTTCTCGTATTGCTCGGTGTAGCCATGGTCCAGCACTTGAACTTCGATGCCGTCCGGCAATCGACCCTTGCCCGCCGCCAATCTCTGGATTGAGGCGTCGCTCGCCCACGCGAAGATTCCCGAGTTGCCGCCGGACCGCAGATGCCGCCATTCGGCGACGAGCTCAAAGTTGGTGATCGGCTTGTGCATGCGAATGACGCCGACCGGCTTCCCGGTACAATGCACTTCGCCATTTCGCCATGTCCATGTGTTGGTGGCACAATTGACGTTGACGAAATCCGCCTCGCCCAGTGCGCGCCATCCCGGTGCGGTACCGTCGATGAAGGCTTTCGGAGGGACGGGCGGCTCAGCGAAAGCGGTCTGGAGCGCGGCCAGAACAAAACAGAGTGAGAAATGGCGGAGAGACATGGCTTAAGGCGCGGATTAAGACGACAATTGCGGCAAGGGTACAGCAAAGAATCCTAAGCAAACCATGAGTATCCCAGATCGGCTCACCAAGCCTTTGGCGTTGGCCGTGACGGGTTCGACACTGGCGGCCTCGAAATGCGGCTGAATACGAAGTCCAACGACATTGGAAACTACGATCTCACTTTCACTGTCCTGCAATGGCCAAACTCCAGAGCGGCCCGTTGGGCCGCAAATTTCGCCCTCGAATGGCCCAACTCAAGTCCGACGGCGCTCCGCGCCTTTGCGCCATTCGGTTTTGTCCTCACGCGGCCGACAGCACGGGGCCAAAGAGGGTCATCCGCTGTCATGGCGAGATGGATGGAGGACGCGGAAGGCTTGCGCTCGGTGATGAGGTGGAGTAACCAAGAGCGAATCTCGGGCTGACCGAGCCTTTTCAGGAGAGCGATGATGAAAGGTGTAGAGATGACGGATCGAGTCGGTATAAGCCTCGACGGTACGGCGCGCCTTCTTTTGGAGGATGAGATGATCGATGAAACGTTGACGTAATGGCGACTTATTGTTGATGGCGTATAGAGACCGGAGTCTTGGTTGAGGAACTTGTGAATGTGGCAACAAAACTTATGGATGGTTCAGTCATAGGACCGGAGACTGAGCTCCGGTCCATCCCAATCGTCCACTACGGCGAAGCCCCTCCGCGCAGTGAAGTTGCTTCGTTCAACAAGGCGACGGTACCGAACCCCTCGGTAGCGTCTCAGTTCCATTCCAAGCATCACCGGCGCTGAGCCGGTGAGCCGCGCCGTTAGGCCGACGAACACTTTCTGCACATATCGGGATATGAGCAAAAACATACTCGACCAAATTGAAGACGGGCGCACCGACTTGGTGTTCGATTACGTCGCTGCGGGCCACGCGGCGACTTCAGCAGGCAATGGTGGAGTGTCTCTTATTAAATGGTGCGCCCATTACGGGGATGTCAGCGCCATCAAGTTTCTGCTCGCCCACGGAGAGTCGATCCAGTCACTGGGGGATAACTACGACCTCAACGGCGCTGTTTTTCACGGGCATGCGCATCTGTGCCAGTATCTGATCGAGCAAGGTGCGGACGTAAACAAGCCCCAGCCGGATACCGGAGAGTCACCGCTGCATTCGGCACTGTGCACAGCCGATCGGAAGGCTCATGATCTTGTCCTCAAAGCGCTCCTGGCCAACGGCGCGAACCCAAATTGCGTTACCAAGCCATCCGTGGAAACGGAAGCATTCATGCGTGATATCAGAACCCGAGCGGAAACGCCCCTGCACCGCGCGGCGGCCTTCGGCACGGAAGAAACCATTCAGATGCTTCTGGCTGCTGGTGCGCGGATTGATGCCAAAGACATGAACGGAGATTCCGCACTCACTTGGGCCAGTTGGCATCTGCGTCCCAGGTCCATTCTCAGAATGCTTTGTTATGGGACGTTTCGCGCCTAGCAGTATCTGTCGGCCTGAACACCCAAGCGGAATAGGTCGAGCGGAGAGGGGCTGATTTCTGGCAAGGATGTGACCGCTTGACTTATTTCGGGGTTGGACGGAACCGCGGTGGAGGTCGCAGCCCTATCGGATCCTCTGATCTGCCCCTTAATCGGGTCCCTTAATTCGCCGTCACCGACGCGGCCGGCTTCCTATCCAGGCTGCGGCGCCTCCGAGCGTCAGCCCCCAAAAGAATCCGGCGGTATGGACCAGCACATCCCCGCGTCCGCTCGTGCCCAAAAGCAAAAAGAGGCAAGTCCCCGCGGCGAGCGCACTGAGGATCGAGCGGGTCGCAAACCGGCTGAATCGCCATTGCGTGACGGCCTCAGACGTCAGAAGACCGATCGCGGCCATCACCATCCCCGAGGCACCGAGGCCGGTATACGCGTGGTCCCGCCAAGCCAGGGCGGAAAAATTAGCCAGAGCGGCTGCCAGCCACGTGAGTGTGGCCGCCTTGAGAGCCCCAAACCGCGTCATGGCCAGGCCCAAGACGAGCAGACCGATGACTGAATTGGCGGCAAGATGCCCCAGATCTGCGTGAAGACCGACTGCCGTGAACGCGCGCCACCACTCGCCCGCCCTGACCAACTGCGTGTTAAACAAGCCTCGTTGGACAAGGTCTGGAGGAAGTCCGGTATGGATCAAAACGAGAATACAGACCCAGGCAAGTGCGGCCGGATGGGGTGCAATCTCTCCGGGCGGGAGCATGTGTCGCCAGGCCCAGTGCCGATTCTCAAGGCGGAATCGCTGTATGGCGGTCAAGGCGCGCGCATGATCCGCGGGAGCGACCAACAGCTTCCAGTGAACGGGACCGGGCTGCGCAATCGCGACATCGATACCCTGGCTGGCCAATACGAGACTCCAATCCATGGCCTGCCGTTCTGAACGGGCCGATATGGCCACGGCAGCAGGACTAGCGTCGGCATCGACGGCTTCCATCGACAGTTCCATGGGCCGGAACCTCGTTGAACGGACACTCTTGGCAAGACGCCGTTAGACGCACGTCCCAAAAGACTTCTCAGGATCCACGCCGAGTTCGCGAATCGCCGTTTCCAAGGTCGCGGCGGGAAGTTCCCCCTTGCGGACGAGCGAGTACATGGCACCGACGGCGGTGCATTCGGCGTCGATCTCAAAAAATCGTCGGAGTACCGGACGCGCTTCACTACGGCCGAAACCGTCGCACCCCAGCGATGTCAGGCCACCCGGCAGCCAGGGGGCGATCTGATCCGCCACCAGTTTCAAGTTATCGGTGACAGCCACCCAACTGCCAGACTCGGCGGCGACCGTCGTCTCCAGGAAACTCACTCTGGGCTTTGCGGTGGGGTGGAGCATGTTCCAGCGTTGCGCCGCGAGCGCTTCGCTGCGGAGCCGTTTGAAACTGGTAACGCTCCAGACATCGGCACTCACTCCATACGTTTCGAGAATCTCCTGGGCTTTCAGGGCCTGAAGGAGGATGGAGCCCGAGCTCAGCAGCTGCACTTTGGGTTTCAGATTGGTGCGGCCAGTCTTGATCTTGTACATGCCATTGAGGATGCCAGGAACCACCTGATCTCCCTCGGGCATTGGCAGGTGCTTGAAGTCCTCATTATGCAGTGAGATATAATAAAAAATGTCCTCCCCATCTTCGTACATTCGCTTGATTCCGTTGCAGACGATGACGACGAGTTCATAGCCGAAGGCCGGCTCGTAGCAGTAGAGAGTGGGAACGGTGGTGGCGACCAGATGGCTTTGGGCGTCCTGATGTTGGAGTCCCTCACCGTTCAGGGTAGTTCGTCCCGAGGTGGCACCGAAGAGGAAACCCCGGCATCGGCTGTCGGCAGCGAGCCAGATCTGGTCACCGACCCGCTGGAATCCGAACATCGAGTAATAAATGTAGAATGGAATGGTGGGAACCCCATGGTTGCAGTAGGCCGTTCCCGCTGCGACAAAGCTGCCCATGGCGCCGGCCTCGTTGATTCCCTCTTCGAGCAATTGGCCAGTTTTAGACTCCTTGTACGGCATGGAACTGCTCGAATCGACCGGGTTATAAAGTTGTCCCTTCGATGAAAAAATACCCACCTGGGTAAACAATCCCTCCATCCCAAAAGTGCGCGCTTCATCTGGAACAATGGGGACGATGTATCGGCCGACGGTCGGGTGACGAAGGAGGGCGCTGAGGAGCACGGTATACGCCTTCGTGGTCGATGCGTTCTTGAGAACAGCGCCAGAGAGGAGGGATGGAAACTCCGAGTGGAGGGGTGCCACCAGTTTCGGCGCCCGGGGAAGGCGCTTGGGCACATCTCCATGCAAGGCCTGGCGGCGGGCGGTCAAGTAGCGGCCTTCCGGTCCATCCAATGGCGGCCGGAAAAATGGCATGTCGGCGATCACCTCATCGGACACCGGGATATTGAACCGGGCCCGGAACTCCCGAAGCTCGCGTTCGTTGAGTTTCTTCTGGCCGTGGGTTTGATTGCGGCCTTCGCCCGCTTCGCCGAGACCGTAGCCTTTGACGGTTTTCGCAAGAATAACGGTGGGTAATCCATTGGGTGTGGTGGCGAGCTTATAGGCGGCATACACCTTGCGGGGATCATGTCCACCTCGCATGAGCTTCTTGAGTTGGTCGTCAGAATATTTCTTCACCAACGAAAGCAGCTCGGGGTACTTGCCGAAGAAATTTCGGCGGATATAGCTGCCGGGCTCGACGACGTATTTTTGATATTCACCGTCCACCACTTCCTCCATGCGGCGGGCAAGGAGTCCGGTGCTGTCCTGGGCCAGCAGGGCGTCCCAGTTACCGCCCCAGATCACTTTGATCACATTCCAGCCGGCGCCACGGAATTGGCCTTCAAGGTCCTGGATGACTTTGCCGTTGCCCCGGACGGGTCCGTCGAGTCGCTGGAGGTTGCAATTCACCACCCAGACGAGGTTATCGAGCCCCTCTCTCGCGGCCAGACCAATGGCCCCCATCGTTTCCGGTTCATCCGATTCGCCATCGCCGATGAAACTCCAGATCTTCGGGTCATGCTCCGCCTGCGGCGGTATCAGCCCACGGTTTTGCAGGTATCGGGTAAACCGGGCCTGATAGATCGAATGAATCGGGCCGAGACCCATGGACACGGTTGGGAACTGCCAAAAATCCGGCATCAGGTAGGGATGCGGATAACTGGAAAGACCCGGGTGCGGCTGGAGTTCCTGCCGAAAGTTGTGGAGATGTTGCTCCGTCAAGCGGCCCTCAACATAGGCGCGGGCGTAATTGCCGGGTGAAGCATGGCCCTGGAAATAGATCAGATCGGCAGTCCGACCGTCGTCGCCCCCGCGGAAGAAGTGGTTGTAGCCGACTTCATAAAGCGTGGCGAGCGACGCGTAGGTGGAGATATGGCCACCGACACCCAGATTGCCGGAGTTGGCTTTCACCACCATGGCCATGGCGTTCCAGCGGACGTAGGACTTGATCTGCCGTTCGATGACCAGGTCGCCCGGGTATTCCGGTTCCTGATCGGTCGGGATCGTGTTCAAGTACGGCGTTGAAGTAACTGTGGCAATTGAGTGTCCTTTCGTGCGCAGGTCCTCGATGAACTCGCGGAGGATCAGCTTGGCCTGTTCCGGCGACTTGCCGGACAGCACGAGGTCGGCGAGGTCGGCCAGGGAATCGCTGTATCGGGTCAGAGCTGAGCCCGAGCGAGTGGCCGTTTCCGGCCGGGGAGACGGCGCCAGTGCCGAACCGTTGGAGAGGGAACCTTTGGTATTCAAAGTTGGAAATCCGTCAAAAAGACAGACAGCAATCTTAGGCGAACTTCTGCCTCTGCCAAGTCGGGTTTTTCTCCATGGAGAATTGATTGATCGGACGAACCCGACTGGGATCTCCTCAGGCCAAGTCACTTACAGTGTGCACGAATCAAAGCCAGGGCTCGATCAGGCGACGTTCCTCCGAGCGCATTGGAGCGTTTTCCACTCGGCGGGCGAGCGTACGAGCTCCCGTGCGATCCTCGTTGGCCCCAAGAATGGCGGCATGAATGGCTGTCCAACGAGGGTGGACCGTCGCCCAATTGAGACCGGAGTTTTCGATCGACTCCAGTGCCGCGGTCGGATTTCCCAGGCGGAAGAAGGCCAGGGCGAGGGTTCCACGGGCATAGGCGTCCTGTGGACTGCTTTTGAGATGTTCCTCGAGAAACGTTTTCGCTGAGGACACATCGTCATTCGACAGGCACGCCAGGTACGCGTTCTGCAATTGGAACAGAGGCTCGCTCGGAACGAAACTCACCAATCGGCGAAGCGTCTGGCGCTGCACTATGATATCATCGAGTGGCTCAACCAGGCGGAGAATGGCCTTGCCGCTAGGAACCAACAGTGGCGGATAGTCGAGCAGCCGGGTGTGCGCGGAGATGGCGGCGCGACGCTGGCCGAGGCGATCGGCATACGCCGCCACGAATTGAATCGGGGCGACCCGATTCCCGCAACCGGCGAGGGCGTTTTCGAAATGACCGCGTATAATGTCCCGGCCTGCATTTTCTTCAGTCTTGCCTTTCGAAATCTCCAAGGCAGCGGCGTAGAGATGAAACAGGTAAGGTTCGAGCACTTTCGCTTTTTCATCCCGCTCCAACATGCTGGCGACATCCGCCCATTGTCCGGCCATTCCCAGTGCTCGCAGCCGGACCGCCATCAGTTGGGAGTTATCCCGAGCCCGTTCGGCCGGCAAGAGATCGAGCGCCCGGCCCGATTCCCCATGATCGAGCATCCAATTCAACAGTGCGGCCAACTCGTCGTCCGGAGTGGCTCCGTTCGAATTAGGAATCATCTCCTGAATCTCGGTGGATCGGCGCTGGGGATTAATCTTGATGCGGATTGAAGCGGCCGCCAGCCGTTCAATATAGGAGGCTTTGGGGCGGCCGAGCAGCGCGCGAATCAATCTCTCATTTTCAGCGAGGGTAAGTTCCTCGTTGGGAACCAGAAGTTCCGCTGCCCGAACGTGCGTGGGCCCGTTGCCCGTCGCCTGAGCCAATAGCATCTGGCGCCCCTCGGCACGCTGAGTGGCATCCGGCTGGTAGGCCAGTTGGGTACCGAGGACGAACTGGGCATCCGGGCTGTCTGGTTTACTGTTGACCCATACCCGCGCGGTCGTGAGGGCGTCGGTCGGTCGCCCCACCAGGCGCAGGTAGCGGACTCGCTGTCGCAAGGCCTCCGAATCGAGAGGATTTACCCGGATCAACTCTTCCAGAACCGGCCCGGCCAGATCAGTCAAATTGAGATCGAGCGCGAGATGCGCGTACCCGAGCCGGTCGTCGCGAATTGAATCCGGGTGATTCAGGAGCATGCTATAGTAGTTCAGCCCGCCCCGCATATAGTTGGAGGCGCAAAAATGAGCGGCCGCCCGCCAGACTGCCGGTTCAAGCGATGCCAGCTTTAGAGCGGCCTGGAGACGGCTGCCGCTCTGGTGCATTTCGCCGCGAGTGAGGAATGCCTCGGACTCCTTAGCCCAGCGCAACCCGCGCGCCGTTCGGAAATGCACGTAGACCGGCTTGCCGTAAACCAGCACCACACCCGCCAAGATCATGATGGCCATCGCGACAAGGGCAACCCACCGGGACTTGTCCCTGTACTCCGGATCCTCATAGGTGCCTTCCTGCAACCTGGGGATTGTTTGCCCGTGTTTTTTTTCAAGGTCTCGTGCCATGAATCAACTTTAATCAAGGATTGATAAATCCGATTAGCTCCTTCCGCCGTTCGGGGGTCAAAGGTTTGCCATCCTCGGGTGGTGCCAGGATGTACCAAATGAGATTCCGGAAATCCGCATCCGGCATTTGCTCAAGCCCTTCCGGCATCACGGAATTGTCGCTCACCACCTCGGATTTCACTTCACTGCGGGCGATGACCTCCTCCTGGGGCCCTGCGAGGAGCAACCGGATCCGCACCTCGTTACTCTCGATCACCCGCCCGGTCAGTGTCCGCCCATCGCGTAGCTCGAGGACGACGTTCTCGTAGCCCTGACCGATGATTTCGTTGGGGTGGATTACATTATGCAACAGCGCATCCAGGGAACTCCGCCCCACACCGGTCAGGTCGGGTCCCACCTCGGCAGTGCCACCATGCAATTTGTGACAGACGAGGCACGATTTTTGCGCGATCTGGCGCCCGGCTGCCAGATCCACCGGGCCGTCGATAACCATTTTTCGTTTGTCCGCGATCAGTCTGAGCTTTTCAGCCGGGGCTTCCTGGATCCGGCCAAACACCTGCTGGGCTTGACGACGGAGCGTGTCGTTCTTGCTGCCAATCAGATTGCGAATCACGGTCGTCGGAATGTCGCTGCGTCCCACTCGGCCGGCCGTGATCGCCTTGAACAGCAGGCCAGTCCATGCCGGACGTGACGCCAGCAATTCCGCCACGGCCCGACGCGGAGCCATGCCGAACGTTGACCACCCGGCCAGGAGGGACGCCGTCGAGGCATCATTGCCTGTTTCACCGAGGGCGCGGATGGCTTCAACGCGAAGGGTGTCCGCGGCATTGGTGACCGCCAGCGCCGCAAGGGCACTCCGGACGTCGTCGGTTTTTGTTTGGCGCACGGCCCGGATCGCCGCAAGCCGGTCGGATTCGGGAGCGGCGGGGTTGCCGATTCGTAAGAGCGTTGCCTGCAACGCCGCGGAGTCTCCCCACAAGGTTCCCAACTGTTGAACTCGGACTACGATCTCCCGATTTGCGCTGGCGAGTAGTTTGTCGATCAGCGGCTGGGTGGGGACTGCGGGAACGACGGCCTTGCCTCGCTGGCCTTCGAGGAGTCCATCCAGTGCGGCGATCGTGAGGGACGCGGAGGATTCCGGAAGTTGCTCGAGGAACTGCACGGCCAAATCAAGTTGTCGGCTGCTCCGTTCATCGCATATGCGGCGCAAGACGCGAGTGAGGATACGGCCGGCAAGCGGCTGATTGCTGATTCCATGGTCGGCAAACCATTGCAGGACGATTCCGGTGTGCGCTGCGACCATGGGCTCGGCGGCCATCCAGATCATGAATGGAATTAGGGGGTCGACGGTGTCCCGGTTTGCCGCAAGGAGCGTCGGAAGAAATTGGGTGACCTGTGCGGGATTCGCCGTGGCACGCGGCGGGGTGTCGATGGTCAACGACGTACTAAAAAAACAGCGAACCGCCGTTACCGCGGCCAGCCGGACGCCTGGGTCGGGATCCTGGCTGGCGATGCGGAGCCGTTGCGCCGCCTCTACGCTGTACTCACGCTTGTCGCCGGTCAGATGCATTGCCCACGCCCGGATTGCCGCGTCGCGCGACAGGGCGCCCTCGTCGAGGATGGCCTCACTTCCCAGACCGGAGCTGAAAATAGTCCAAAATGCGGTTAGCCGGCCGTCGGCCGAATCCGTTTCCCTCAGGCTCTTTAGCAACGGGTCCCGCGTGGCAGGATCCCTCCGGCCGTTCAAGATCCGCTGAGCCATGCGACGGTGCCACACGTTCGGGTGGGCGAGGGCCTTCACGAGATCCTCGCTGCTCGCCGTACCCAGGTTCAACCCGGGTGGACGCGACGGGACATTCCTTGCCGGATCCGATCCGACGTGCACCAGGCGCCAGATTCGACCGTGCTCACGATCGACACCTTCGGGATCTGCATTCGCGTTTTGGTAGCACGGGTAGCGGTCATACCAATCCATGATCCACACCGCTCCGTCCGGGCCCACCTGGGTGCTGACGGGCATGAACCAGCCGTCGTTGGCCCGCACGAGGTCACGGACCGGCGAGGCTTTAAAGGTCGAGCCATTGGGAGTCAATCGGTCCCAATGGATCGCATTGTCGTGAATATTCCCCATCAACGCCGCGCCGCGCACTGCCGCCGGGAACTGGTCGCCCTCGTAGATGCAAACGCCCGCATACGCCGCCATGTAGTGCTTATGATCGACGATGCTGGGGAGTAGCTCGTAGGCGTAGGGAAACGGAGGCTGGCCCGCCTGCCGGACGTAGATCCCTCCGGGAACCAGATGAAAGAAATGGTCAATGACACACGCACTGACAAACGCATTACCCCTTGCATCGAAATCCACGCCCCAGGGATTGCTCGTACCTTCCGCGAACACCTCGAACCGGCGCGTGGCCGGTTCAAAGCGCGCAACGCCCGCGGTCAGAAGCGTCGGACGCGCTTCGCTCGATTTCCCGTCCGGATCCGTCACCGCGGAGCGCGTGAAGACTCCGTGCGTCATATAAATCCGGCCGTCCGGACCCCACGTGAACCCGTTCAGTAACTCATGCCGGTCTTCCAAACCAAAACCCGTCAGCACCGCTGTCTTCTTATCCATGAGGTCATCGCCGTTGGTATCCTCAAGAAACCATAGGTTTGGGGCCTCGCCCACGTAGACTCCGCCGTTGCCCACCAGCAGTCCCGTACCGAGGGAAAATCCGTCCGCAAACACTTTGACGGTGTCGACCCGGCCATCGCCATCGACGTCTTCCAGGATCTTGATCCGATCTCGGCCATGGACACCCGCCTTGGCACCCAGGGGATATTCGTAGAGCTCCAACACCCACAGGCGACCGCGGTCATCCCACGACATCGCCACCGGGTTGACGACCTCCGGTTCGGAGGCGAAGAGCCGCATCTGGTAGCCATCCGGCACGGTGAATTTCCGCTGAGCGTCGCCCGGCGACAACGCCGGTGTGCCCGCCGGGGCGTGTTGGCCGGAGAGCTGCCGGCCGGACGGCTGATTCGAATAGACAGGGAATCCGAACCGAGGGTGTGTCGGCTGGGCACCGTTCAAGGCTGCGACTGTTCCCAGCACCAGACCCGTGAGAGCAAAAAAGGTGATCCGCATACGCTGCACATAAAACTGCCGACAACGCCCCGGCGGTCAATTCGATTGTCCGGCAAACGTCACGGCGCAATTACCACATGCTGAATCGCACGACGCTTCCATGTGTACGTGATATGCACCCGGCCGTCCTGCGTTTGAATGACGGCCGGATAGGAAAATTCCCCATCCGAATTCTCCAACTCCAAAGCCTGGTGCCAGTCTTTACCGTCCCGCGACAACGCGACCCCGAGGACTCCCCGACCGTGAGGGGTGTTGTTGTGAACCAGCAAGCCGCGTCCGTCCTTCAGCACCAAGCCGTCGATCCCGCTGTTCGGATTTGGCAGAGGCGTCGCCGTCATCCCCGACCAAGTCCAGCCGCCATCCAGGCTCCACGACTGGGAAACCACCTTCTGCGCGCGGGTCCGGCAGAGAATCTGTAGCCGGCTTGAATCCCAGACCAACACGGTCGGCTGAATGGCCTCAAATTGCTCCACCGTGTGCAGGGGGGAGGAGCGCTGCCATTTCCATTCTGCCGGATCCCACGCAAGAACGGAGGGTCGGGCACTCGGCGCAGTCGCCGGACTAGGAACCGGCAGTTGCAACCGCTCCATGTGGACCCGCCAGCCATCATGCTCCGTGCTGGATCCAGACAGAAGGGTGCCGTCACTTAACTGCACGGGCTTGTTGCGGACCGGGCCCAAAATCGTTTCCGGCAAACGCGCCGACCGCGACCAAGTCCGGCCATCGTTGGTCGAAGTCATCACGCGCCCCCACCAAGTGGCCGGGGTTGGCCCCACCTTGTAGAAGAGACAAAGCGGTCCGGAACGAGGGAGGAACAGGACTGGATTCCAGCAGGGATACCGCGTCGGACCGTCCTCGGTGCCTTCCGCGACCTTCTCCGGTATTGCCCAAGTCCCGCCTTTCAATCGGGAAATGTAAATGCACACGTCCGGGTTTTTTTCCGCTGTGCCCCCAAACCAGGACGCCAGCAAGCCATCCCCCGTCTCCACGATCGTCGAGGCATGACTCTCGGGAGTGGGTGCGGGTTCAGCAATTCGGTGCGTCGACTCGATCCGAAGTTCGCCGGCACCTCTCAGTTCCGGGGTGGATCGGAGCAATCCAAGGAAGGCCCCGGCCAAGGTGAGGATGTGAACGTGAGTCCGCACCGCTGATCTTCGAGCGGGTGGTTTCGACAGGCTGGGCAGGGTTGTCATAATCATCGGCGGCCGTCATTTCCGCACTTGGGTGGTGACCGGCCAATTATCTGTCCGGAACGGCGACGCCGGAAGGCCGGCATCATTTCCCAGATTCAACACGGGATAGTCGGCCCATCCATACCGCACGGCGACCGGTTTGGCCACGTTGCTGCTGACGACGCTCACCCGGTTTCCAGTTTCGATGCGTGCTTCGCCCCAGTGAAATTTGCGATCCTCGCCCGCCACCGCAAAACCCGTGACGACCTCCCCCTTCGAGGTGAGTCCATGTCCCACGTGATCGAACGTCAGCAACGCTTTGTTTCCGCTTACCGATAGCTTCCGGTAGACGGGTCCACTGGAGACGATCTTTTTGTCGGCATAAGCAATCGTCCGGGCCAGCAGTGCGAGTCGGGCACCCACCGGCTCCTTCTTCACCGGATGAATGTCGTCCTTGTCGCCGACATCGGTGATCACGGCAACGCCCACGTTCTTCAGCACCTGGGCGGAGTAATTCTGCGCCTCGCGCAATTCCGCCCAATCGCTCTCAACAGGAGCGGCGGTAATTTCTTCGAGGGTCCGCTTCTTGTTCCGATCCCACGGAGCCAACTGGACAGCCAGGAATGGAAAATCGCGCTGACCGAAATCCGTCCGCCAATTCTGGATCATGGCCGGGAAGAGCCGTCGATATTGCCAGGCCCGGCCCGCGTTGGATTCACCCTGATACCAAATGGCGCCGGCGATGGCATACGGCAATAAGGGGGCGATCATGCCGTGGTACAGTTCGGACGGTTTCCATCCCAGGCCGGGTTGGGGCTGGGTAAACGCGACGCCTTTTTGCTCGGCGGCAAGTTTGGCCGCTTCCCACGCCATCTTTGCCTCCTGCCACTTCCGGTACGTCGCGGGATATGGGTCGAGTATGTCACGCGAAAATTCACGGTCCGCCTTGAGGTGGTTTTCACTGATCCAGGCCTCCGCAGACGATCCGCCCCACGAGGTGTGAATGATACCGACCGGCACGCCCAAGGCGGCTTGCAGATCCCGACCGAAGTAGTATCCGACCGCGGAGAACTCACGGGCGGCGTCGGGGGAGCAGAGGGACCACGCGGACTTGACGTTTTCGACGGGGGCTTGCGCCTTGAGTCTCGGGACGGTGAATAATCGCAGATTTGGCTGCGTCGCGGCCTGGATATCTGTCTCCGGATTGAAAGAGGATTTCAAGAGCCACGCCATGTTCGATTGGCCGGAAGCGAGCCAGACTTCACCGACCAGCAAATCCTGGACTTCAACGGTGTTGTGACCGGTCACACGCATTACCCGCGGCTCCGCGCTGGCGGCCAGGGGCGCCAACCACACCCGCCAGCGACCGTTCTGGGCGATCGTAACAACCCGTTGGCCAGCGAACTCGACCGCCACCTGCTCTCCGTTTTCCGCCCACCCCCAAACCGGTAGGCGCTTACCCCGTTGCAGGACCCCGTGGTCGGTGAAGAGAGCATTGAGCCGGACATCCCCTCGGGCCACGGCAGCCAGAGAAAGGACGAGGAGGACTACGAATCGTAAAGGACGGAACATCCGCAGACGATGCCTGGAAAGCCCCCTCGTCTGCAACCCCTGGTATCGGCGCGTGGAGTTTGCCCCCTCTCCTTACTCATCTAGCCAGCGCGATCCGGGGCTCGTTTCCGCCAGGATTGATAAATCTCCTGAAACGTCGTCGGAATGTCTTTCGTGATCGTCCAGCCCGAATAATGGGCCTTCATCTTTGTCAAGTCCGACAGGTAACACTGATGATCGCCCTGCCGGG
The DNA here is from genome assembly GCA_945900455.1 of Akkermansia muciniphila. GTDB lineage: Bacteria > Verrucomicrobiota > Verrucomicrobiia > Limisphaerales > UBA9464 > SIBK01. The sequence continues at coordinate 864 of CAMDJH010000139.1, read as the reverse complement.
GCTGGTCCACGTACTCCGACTGCATGGGCTTCCCGGAGATCGCGGCGATCAAATCAAACGCTTCGAGGATCGACACGGAATTGGCACGACCTCCGCCGAGATTGTAAACCTCGGCGACCCGCGGCGAAGCCACGAAACGCAACATGAATTGCACCACATCGCGACTGTGAATGTTGTCCCGGACTTGCTTGCCTTTGTAGCCAAAAATCCGGTAGGTGCGCCCCTCCAGATTACAGCGAATCAGATAGCTGAGGAAACCGTGCAACTCGACGCCAGTGTGGTTGGGACCGGTGAGGCAACCTCCTCGCAGGCAGCACGTGGGCAGGCCAAAAGGCCGACTGGCCGCCAAGTCATGGCTGGGCTGGGCTGCGGTGTGCACCACCGCGTGCGGAACCACCTCGCGAAACAAGTCCATCACCCCGGGTCGGTTTCGAATATCGATTGAATGATGCTGGTAGCGGGGTTGCTCGCGCCGCAGACGGTCGACATTCCAACGGGTATCACCCTGCGGGCCGAAAAAATCGGCCCTCTGGTTATTCTCCAATCCATGCACCTCCCAGCCCTCCGCAGCAAATCCCTCCACCACTTCACTTCCGATCAAACCGCCGGAACCGGTCACCAAGAGTCGTCGCGAGGCCATTAGAACGTGATGGGTGGAGCGGATCGATTTCGCCAGGATTCGCTCGTGGTAAAGGAGCTGCCGGATGAGCTAGCGCTGCGCTTGCCCCCCAAGAAAAAGCGGGACAAACGCCCGGCGATCCTGTAATTCAGGCCGATGCTAATTGCCGCATCGATTAAGCAACGACTCGCCGAAGCAAAAAATGTGGAATGGGTGAAGGGCTTGCTCCGCGGCGACCCGGCGCC
>CAMDJH010000138.1 GCA_945900455.1 Akkermansia muciniphila | reverse complement strand
TGAATGGATTCGGAGGTGGATTCCATCAAGGTGCCGCCTGCCGCGAGCAGTGCCCGTCGCGCCGGTTGTTCATTTCGGGTCGATCGCCGGGTTCTGTCGCCGTCCGAGGAGTCTGCAGCGACGGGTCGAAACAAACCGATGACGCGATCGAAGGTCTCTGGATTTGCCTCCAATTGGCCTGGGTAGGCCCGCGGATCCCGCGATTCCCCGGGCAACCGATCTGGGGTCTCCGACTTGGGCAGGCGCCAATGGCCGAGAAGTTCGATGGCGAGCGCGCGTTGTTTTTCCGGGGCATCCGTCCGTTGTGCGAAAAGCGTCAGCATTTTGGCGTGCTTGTCCGAGCCGACCCGATAGCAGGCGTCCAGTGCCCGGGACAACAGGCCTTCGGGACAATCGATCCGCAGGACGAGGTTGGCGAGGGCACCCATGGCGCCAGGAATCGGCACATCGTGAATGGCGCGACCAGCTTCGAGGACAAGCTCCGGTTCGGGGTCCGAAAGGAAATTTGTCAGTTGCCTTGCCTCCAGGCGGCGAAGTGCCAGCAGTCCAACCCGACGCACCCGGGGTGACTCGTCCTGGGCAAACCGGTCGCACCAGGCGAGGGAATCCGCAACCGCTGAAACATTGTCCGGCGCGAGCAAGCAAATGATCGCCTGCTCAAAGAACGGATCATTGCGATCCGATTTTCGCAGCGCGTTGGCAAACGCTGTAATGGGTATTGCGGGGATCGAGGACGTTGCGAGACCGCTGGTGCCGGTGCCTATTGGCAGCGGGTCCACGGTCGCATCGAGGCCGCTTCGAGTGGTCCTCATCGGGTGGTTCGGATGCCACAATACCGGCTGATGGCCCGAGGCGGCTCCGGCGGCTCCGGCCGCAGCAAGAAATCGGACGCGCGCGGAGGTGTCAGCCAGCAGTTCCGTTAGTAACGGGCGAAAATTTTGCAGGTTGGATTCGGCGAGGACTTTAGCAGTCTGACCCCGCACTTCGTCGTCGGAATCATGGATCAGGGGCCGGAGCTCAATCAGGCGATTCGCCCACTCCATCGGATCCGTGTGCGACGAGGTCCGGCAAAGCTGCTCGATTGCCCACAGGGCATGCAACCGTGCGAATCGGCTTCGGGAAACGAGGGCGGTATCGCGGAGTCCGCGGAAAGAATTGGCCCCGCGGCGGACCAACTCGAATTGGGCGGCTTGGCGTACGCGACGATCGCGATGGGGCAGCAGCGTAAGCAATCCGGCGTCGGTTTGCTCGCTCATGCCCGATTTCAATAACTGCCAGACCTCGCGACGGAGCGTGTCGTCTTCTCCGGAGGCTTCCGTGAGTCGATAGATTCGTCCCCGTTGGGGCATTTCCCAACCTGCGACCCAATCGAGGATGTACAAGGCACCATCGGGTCCAAAATCGACATCCGTCGGCCAAGCGCCCCAGAGCACCTTTTCTTTGTCAGCGACAACATAACTGCCGCCCTCCGGTTTCACCGAAAAGGACCACACTCCCCCCGGAAAATCGCAGTGAAGAAAGCGTCCGGCAAACCGGTTTCCAAAGCCGGTTCCGGGGTAGTAAGCCAATCCGCTCGGCCCCTGGCTTACTGTGCCCGCCGGTGGCAGGATGCCATCGCGGCCTCCTTTCCAGAGTTCCTCCTGCACCCAAGGTCCGAAACCTTCCATGTGTTGGTAGCTCGTGCGCCATCCATAGTCGCCGCGGTGTATCAAATGCAGTACGCGGCAGGGATCAGCACCCGCCGTGTCATTGTCCACGGTCCACAGGTTGCCCAGGTCGTCGAAGGCCAATTCTTGGGGATTGCGCAAGCCCGTGCAGAAAACCTCGAGATGCGACCCGTCGAGATCGCAGCGCAAGACACCCCCGGTATCGGGATGATTCAGGACGCGCCCCTGCTGATTGGTTACGCAGAATCCGCGGTCGCCGGATGAGAAGTAAAGGCGACCATCCGGGCCGAGAATCAGACCGTGAAGATCATGACCCGTAACTCCGATGTGGACCCCAAATCCCGTCGCGACCGCGACGCGGGTGCGGGCTCCGGGCACGGTTCCCAGTTTCCAAAGATTGGGGATGTTCGCGAACCAGACATTCGTTCCCTCGGCGAGCACCCCGGCGGCGATACCATCGAGCGGTGTATTGAACCCGTTCGCGAAAATCTCGCTGTGATCGGCCCGTCCGCGGCCCTTCTGATCTTCCAGCATTCGGACGATTTCCGAACGATTTGTCAGGAGGGCCGGTTCGGTGGCGAACGCACCCTCGAGAAAGGTCTGTCGGTCGGTCGTCCGCCGGAATTGGAGGTCCTGCGTGAGCCAGCGTGAAAACTTCGTAATGTCCATCACGGCCTGATTGAAGCGATGGGTTTCGGCGATGTAGCACCGTCCAAAATTGTCAAAACTGAAGGCCACCGGATTCTCGAATTGTGGGTCAACCGCCCAGATGTCGAGATTCAACCCGGGCATCAGGGTCAGGGACGCCGCCTGGCGGGCGGCACCCGCGAAGTTGGGTTCTGTCTTCGAATCGGGACCAGCGAGAGCCTTTCCTGCCAGCAGCAGGACGGCGATACCGAGGGTGGCGAGGGTCGGGATCAGGGGGGGATAATGCCCAATTGACTCAACAAAAATCGGCGTTTTCATTCAGGCTTTTGATATCCACGGACAACCGTGGTATGTCATCAGTGATCAGGTGAATCGTGAATGTGGGGTGCGCGAACAGTTTCAACGAGTTGCGAGTCTATCAATGGGCTCGGAGCGTTTCATGGGCGGTCTTCCAGTTGTCCAAAGGATTCTCTTGTAGGCCGGGTGCCCTCACCCGGCATTCTTATCAGATCCATAATGAGAATTGCTGTTGCCGCTCCGCAGCCTCATGGCAGTCAACATTCTCGTCAAAAATCAGGCTGAATCCGTCCTTTGCAACGCAAAACCTCCAACAACATCGGGACGCATATAATCTCGCAATGGCCCCTTCGTCTCCATCGACGGCGATCACGCGAGCACCGCTTTCCGCGGCCAGAGCGGAGTAATCCCCTGAATTGCATCCAAGGTCGACGACGGTTGCTGGCTTTGCCAACTGCAAGAATTCGGCAACGACTCCACGCTTGGACTCGTCCGCTGCCGGGTCATAATGGCAGTCCATGGCGTAGTTCTGCCATTCACCGGCATGGAAAATTTAGTTTCCAAGCGGTCGATCATCCGGCGAATGCGGCGCAGGTTGCTCTGTTGAAAATCGGAGCGGACGGCAAGCGGACGCCGATGCAGGGCCGGGTCATTTTCGGATTGAGTGGGGCGTCTGCGATTACGGGACTCAACCCAGCAGGGCAATGCAATGTCCAGCCACAGCGAAGGGGACATCCACATGCGCCGACTGCCAAGTTCGTTGGCGACGGTTGACAAGGGTACGCCGTCCAAGTGCGCCAGAAAACACTGCGCAGGCGTCGAGCCTCGGGCTGCTTTCAAGAGCAGGGGATGCGAGAACATTCGTTGGAACTGGCCGAGGGCGTACCAGATGTCCGGCCGAAATGGCGTGCGGAACGAACCCCAGTCGACAAATACCGGGCGCCCCTGACTAAAAAGGATATTAAATGCGGTGGCATCTTGGTTCCTTAACGCGAGGCCCTCGATCAGGCGCCCCGCCGCCACTTCGGCCTTGAGAAATTTTGCCACATCGGGCCGCCCAATCAAATTTACTAGATCCTTCGGAATCCTCCGAAGGATGCGATCACCGGCGTTGAAAATCCAACTGTCGGGATCTCGGAATGATCCTGGGTCTCGCTCAATCGATGCTCTCATCGATCGTCGCACTCTTCGGCCCCGCCGTGCCCTCCGGCTGAGGCTTCGTGGGTGTTTTCTTGGGGAAGATGCTGAACAGTTTTTGGCGCAACAACACAGCGACTCCAACGACCGTTGAGGCGAGCATTTGCACGATCAGACTGCCCGCGCCGGGGTCGATGTTGGCCACTAAGGATTCGATCTCCGCCAGGGATGATCCGAGGATACAATTAGCGTAGTTCTTAACCCAGCCGGGCTTGACTCCAACGCACGGAGACAGTGACCCATCAACGCGTCGGCCCGGTGGAGATTTCCGATATAGGCCTTGGGATCGCTGAACAGAGGCGCCAGGTTCGTATACGAAAGTGTGCCAACAATCGCGGGAAGATGTGGCACGGGAAAATGAATGAAGCACAGGTCGAAGGCGGCGTTTGTTAGGGTCGTCAGGGCTTCCCGTTCAATGTTCACTAGTGTGTCGGCGTGCATGATCTTTCGCCAGACCGGCAGAACCGCGAGCGTCTGCATTTGCATTGTCTCGAGTATGGATCGCCCCCGAAGGTCTCGACAGTCGGTAAACACGTTGGACTGGGCCCCCCATTGGGTCACGCCACCATTGGCCCCACGAAGCCGCAATTGAGCGGGTCCAACCGGGAACGCCGCTGTGTACGCGACGCCGTCCACGAGGCTGGGCACCGCCAGCAACGTGAATGGGCAACCAATCAGGATCAGCCTCCACAGCTTCCAGTAATATCGTCGGCAGGTCGCAATTCCAATGAGGCAGAGGATTATTGGCAGCGCACGGAAGAAGTACGTACGGAGTAGGGCCATGGGAAACTGGTTCTCGATCAATCGCATCCTCTCATTCAGGGGTACCACGAGGATCCCGCATAGAATTGTCGAGCCGAGCCAGGGTTGGAGCCGTACCGGGGTCTTGTGAATTCCCGAGAAAAGGGCCGTGACGAGAAGGGTCAACAGGGCAAACAACAAGAGGCTTGCCCGGTAGTCTACGGACGTCGGCCTAAGATGATGGAAGCCGGCTTCCGAGAACAACAAGTGTTGCCAAACGGGAAGCATGACAAGGGCTACCAATGACGCGCGCGCCGCCAGCGCCTTGGCAAGAAGGAGGAACCGAACTCCCCGGCCTTGGGGCACCCTATCCGCCACTCGGAGTGGCGGATAGGGTGAACCAACGGTCCGGTTCATGGAGTCCTCTTCGGACGGACCACGGGTGCTGCGATTGGATCTTGCGGGGGGATGCACGGGGACTCCAATTCTACTTGCCCCTGAGCCCTCCGAAGTGTTCTCGACTGCCTCGTGAACTCAAATTGCATGGGCCGACCGTTGACCCTTCTTGTTTCCGATTGCAGGCAAATACCACTCGGAATGTACACTTCAGGCGAATGGCGATCCTCGAACGAAAAAGTTGAACAATTTATGACTACTCGGCCTTATGGTTAAAACTAACGAACCGATGCCTGGCATCCATCACATTGAGTTGAACTTGCGCGACGTGGATCAGCTGTTTAATACCATGGATCCGTCGCCGTTTCACGAGAAGGATCTCGATGCGGACGCGGCGGAGTTTATTCTGAGTTGGGCGGAAGAGTTTCACCATTCCGAACCGGTTGACCTGATCATCCATTTGGAGAAATCACCGGACGGCCATGACGCCCAACGGCTCGTCGAGAATGCGGTGCGTAATTATTTCACCTACCAGGCACGGCTCAACAAGCTCGAGTTCAAGCGCCTGATGAAGCAGGGACGAATGAGCCTGCTCGTCGGGCTGACGTTTTTGATCCTCTGTTTCCTTGTTCTTGAGCTGGTGATTTCAGTTAATCTCTCGCCCGCCCGGAGCTTTCTCAAGGAAGGCATCACGATTGCGGGTTGGGTCGCGATGTGGCGCCCGCTGGAAATCCACCTTTACGAGTGGTGGCCACTTCGACGGCGCGGACTCACTCTGGAAAAGCTCAGCCACATGGCGGTCGAAGTGCGAAAGCGAGGCTAAGGGCGGCCCTTTCACTCGTTAATTCCCCATCGTGGGTGGGGATCGGTGATGTATTTTCCCGACAGGGGGTCAGGGCGGTGCCGCCCACTGGACGCCACCGTCAACCCGCTGCCGACTGTGTTTCCACCCAGCGCACAGCGTGGTGAATCAGGCTGGGAGCGTCTTTAAGTTGCAGCTTTTCTTTGATCCGGCCGCGGTGAACGTCCACTGTCTTGGGGCTTAGGTTGAGCGCCTGGGCAACTTCCTTGGTGCTCTTGCCGCTGCCGAGGAGCTGGAATACTTCAAACTCCCGGTCACTTAGTTTCTCAATGGGGGAAGTGGAACCGCGCGGGCGGCGTCCGGTCATCGCATCCAGCACGCGTGCTGACATTTGGGCGCTGACATAGGACTGGCCACTTAAAACCAGACGGATGACTTCGAGCACTTTGGCCGATCCCGCGTCCTTCATCAAGTAGCCGCGTGCACCCGCGCGCAAGGCCCGCTCGGCATAGAGCATTTCGTCGTGCATCGAAAGAACCAGCATCGGCATATTGGGCAGCATGGCGTGAATGTCCTTGATCAATTCGATCCCGCTGCGTCCTGGCATCGTCATGTCGGTGACGATCAAGTCCGGTTTCGATTTCGACAGCAAGGACATGGCCTCGGCGGGGTCGCTGGCTTCGCAACAGACCATGATGTCTGCTTGCCGGTTAATGATGGCCGCCAAGCCCTCTCGTGTCATCGGGTGATCGTCCACGAGTAGAATCCGCCGTTTTGGCGCTAGGGCGGTGGTAGCCGTTCCGGTTCCCAAACCGGATGAAGTGGACTTGGCTCGGCGGGCGGTGCGTTTTCCCGTGTTCATATTTTCTTCCGTAACGTGCAGTGGACCTTCACGCCTTTGCGCTTGCCCGATGCAATCGCCAACGTCGCACCAATCACCTCGGCGCGATAGCGCATAACATTGAGTCCCATGCCGCCTTGAGCGCGAGACGCCTCCGGGATGGAGCGGCCGTTATTTTCCACGACCAACTCCACCCCCGCAGCCGTCTCGGCCAGTGTGATATCAATTTTCTTGGCCTGACCGTGTTTCAGCGCGTTGTTTGCCGCCTCTTGCGCGATCCGAAAGAGATGAGTCGCCACCGCCACATCCTGGAGACAAACCGGCGGGTCGCAGGTGAACCGGCAATCCACCCCGGGAATCCGGCTCATGCTCGCGGCCAATCCCATTAACCCCCGCATCAAGCCGTCTCCTTCCAGCGACACCGGCGCGAGACTGTGTGAGATGAGACGGGCTTGGGTCACTGTTTCGCGGAGTTCTTGATTCAGCCTTCGAGCTTGTCTGGCCATGCTCACAGCGTGGTCTTTGAGATCCTCCGCTAGGCCGTGACTTAACATCTCCAGTCCGGTGAGCCGCTGTCCCAAGCCATCGTGTAGGTCGTGCCCAAACTTCCGCTGCTCGCGCTCGCTGATATCGAGGATCTCCTGCTCCAGCTTCTTGCGCTCGGTGATGTCATGCCCCACGGATAGCGCGCCCAGTGGCTGGCCGTCGGGGTCGCGCAATAATGTCGCATTCCAGAGGAACGTCAGATTCTGGCCGGTGCGGGTCGCAACCGGATTCTCATAGCCCACGGTGGGAGTCCCGGCAAAAATCCGCTCAAGTTCCTTCGCCATACCGGGGCGCTCGGCCTTGGCGAGAAACATCTCGAGGTAATTCTTCCCGATAACTTCGGCCGCGGTATGGCAATAGACTCGCTCGGCTTCGCCGCTCCATTCGAGAATGGTTCCGTCGTTTCCCAATAGCAGCACAATGGTCCCGGCCATTTCTGCCAAGAGTCGGTAACGCTCGGCGCTCTCTCGCAACCGTTTCTCCGCCTCCACGAGCCGGCGCTCGCGCTCGAGTTGCGCCAGCCCGCGGCGCACAACCGTCGGCACGAAGTCGATGAAATTCACATCTTTGACCAGGTAATCGACCGCGCCACACTTCATCATTTCGACGGCGACTCGCTCGTCGCCCTGTCCCGTGATGATGATGAATGGGATGGCGTGGCCCCGGTCGCCCAGGCGGGCGATGAACTCCCGGCCCTCGATGTCATGCAGCTTCAGGTCGAGCAGAAGCAGGTCGGCGGAATGATTCTGCAACCAAGCCAATGTTTCAGCACCGGACGTGGCCGTGGCGACGTTCCAGTTCTCAGCGCGCAGCGCACCCTCGATGAGAATCAGCAAGCCTGGGTCGTCATCAACGACCAGAAGGGTTGGGGTTCGAGTCGGTGTCGACAGGGTTCCCGGTGGAAGTCTTAAATTCATTGGTCTCCAGTCATCGGTGGCACGACCAGCAGCAGGATAAATAGACCCAGCCGTCGGATGGCCTCCGAGAATTTGTCGTAGTCCACCGGCTTTTGGATGTACACGCTGCAGCCGAGTTCGTGGCAGCGCGCCACTTCGCGTGGATCATCGGTGGTCGTGAGCATGATAACCGGGAGCTTCTGGAGTTCGGGGCTGGATTTGATCTGCCGCAATACTTCGATCCCGTTGACCTTTGGCATGCGGATGTCGAGCAGCAGCACATAGGACTGGTTCGCTTCGCGCTGCGCTGCCGGCCCTCGGCGAAAGAGGTAATCAAGAATCGCCTGGCCGTCGGCGAAGTGATGGATTCGATTGCCCAGTCCGGCATCCCGCAGTATTTGCTGCACGAGAATTGCATGGCCTTCATCATCTTCAGCGAGGAGCACAACCGGGGCGTCTTGCACCGCTACAGTGAGCACTTCTCGAAAAATGCTGGCAAGGCCACAAAAAACGTGGACCCGGCTCCCGCTCGGCTTTCCACCCAGATCCTCCCGTGCTGGCGGTCGAGACTACGTTGCGCGATCGTCAAACCCAGGCCTTCACCCGGCATGGCGTTCGGGTCGAGTCGATGAAAAATCTCGAACACCGCGCCCTGATGCTCGGGGGCGATGCCGATCCCGTTATCCGTCACCGCGTAGATGGCACGTTCTTCCTCGATTCGCCCGCTCACACCGATGCGTCCAGACCGACCTGGGTCGCAATACTTGAGGGCGTTGTCGATGAGGTTGGAGAACACCTGGCCAAGTTGCGTCGGATCGCCGATGCAGCGCGGCAGGGGGTCCACTCTTACCGTCGCTCCGGCCTGTTCCGTTTGAAAACGGAGGGCCTGGACCACTCCAGCCATGAGCGCGTCCATGTCGAGTGGTTGAGGGTTTAACGATACCCTGCCGAGCCGCGAGTACCGCAGCAGGCCGGACAACAGGGAGTCCATCTTCACCACGCCAGCGTTGATGAAACGCAGTGCCTGCGGAATCGCAACCTCGAAGACATCGCGTAGTTCGGAGGTGGAGACCCGACTCTCCTGAGCCGAGGCCAAAGTGGATCGCATCTTTTCGCTGACCCGCGTGAGTTGCCGGCTGAAGCCCTGGATGTTGACCAGCGGTGACCGCAAATCATGCGAGGCGGCATAGAGGATGGCCTCCAGTTCCTTGTTCTTATCCTCCAGATCGTGGGTGAGTTTCTGCAACGCTTCCTCGTTGGCTTTGCGTTGTGTGATGTCGGTGCGAATCGCCACGTATTGCGTCGGCTTGCCCGCCGCGTTGAGAAACGGGAATAGGGTGGTGTCTACCCAATAAAACGATCCGTCCTTTGCTCGATTCTTGATTTCCCCCTGCCAAACTCGTCCCTCAGCAAGGGTGGTCCAGAGTTCACGGAAGAACTCCTTCGGATGATGGCCGGAGTTGATGATTCGGTGGTCCTGGCCCAGTAACTCCTCACGTGAGTATTTCGAAATGGAGCAGAACTTGTCGTTGGCGCTCGTAATCTTGCCCGACGCATCCGTGATGGCGACGATCGAATGTTCATCCAGCGCCGCCCGCACGTCCCGGAGTTCCTTAAGCGCGGCGAGCAACTGCCCTTCCTTCGTGAGCGCTGTGGCGTCTTTCATCTCGGCGAGAATGCCCGGACCCGCAGCCCCCGACACGCCGAAAGCGACGGGGAATCATTACCGGCATGGGGGCTCGCAATGCGGGGGGTTCTTACGCCTGTTCGCCGGTTGCCGTTGGCGCCTGCCGGAGCTGGGCCTCGGCGTGAAACCAGATTTCGAGATCTTGGTTTTGAGGGAATCCTCGCTGCTCCCACAGCAAATAGGCGCAACGCGCAATTTCATCTTGGGTTGGCTCAGCTTGCGCGGGCTTTGTCACGTCCTGCGGTGCCGTCTTGTGCCTTTTCTTTGATGCTTTCATAATCGTATTCCTGTGCTCCCTTGCGACTGCTGGGTTTGAAACTTACCGCGCAGCGGGCCTGTCCGCCCGTTGGAGGCGGGCGGGGTTGTCGCAGCGCGACAACCTCCACCACCAACTTCGGGACGCGTGCGCTCATCCTGGGAGCCCGCTTTCAGGTTCCCTTCGGCAGATGCCCACGATACTCAGTCGGTGACTCGCCCGCGATGCTCTTAAATACTCGGTTGAAATGCGTGAGGGACTGGAACCCCACCTCGTACGCGATCTCGCTGATGCGAAGGTTCGGATTGAGCAGGAGGTTCTTCGCCTTCTCAATGCGCGTGCGCGACACGAACTCGGTGAAGGTCGTCCCGGTCACCTTCCGGAACATTTTGCAGAAATAGAAGATGCTGGTGTGAACCGCCGAAGCCACCTGCCCGAGCGACAGTTCCTCCGTGTGATGGTCGCGGATGAATTGCTTCGCCTTTGCGATAACCTGCGGCTCCGCATTCGCCGTCTGTACCGCGATCTGGTTACTTTTCATCGAAAGATGGTCGGCGAAGATGGCGAGCAGTCTTGACACGGAATCGAGTTTTTTCTGGGATACGACCGGCGTCGCAAAGTATGCTTCCCTCGCTTTCGCGTTGTCGATGTCCACCCCAAGTTCCTGTGCTCTCGCGACCGTGCGCCGGAACCTCGCCGCAGTCGGCTTCTGCCGCATGACCTGGCCGGTTTGCAAGAAACCGATGGTCTCTGCGCCGAGTTTCACCGGCACGGCCGTCTCGCAAAGCCCATAGGCGCACGTCATCGTGCAGGGGTCCTCCATCGCGGACTGCGCAAGTCTCTCCTGCATTTGCAGACAGGCAGCGCAGGTGCGGCTCTTCTCCGCCATGATCGCGCAGAAGGGATTCTCGCGGCGTTTACCATGCAGCGGCAGCTGCCATGTCTCGACCGGGCGCAGTGTCACCGGCATCTCGGTGGCTTCGGTGTAGGCGCTCTCATAGTTCCGGAATATCTCGGAACCAATCAGGGTCTCCAGCAAGTGTCCGTTTGCATTCATTGTTCAATCCTTCCCGTTTCTTGTTCACACACGATTGTGTTCGACGAGGCCAAGATTCGGGTAGCCGCGTGCAAACGAACACTGGGGGCAATGCGGGAAATTCAATTGGAGGTCACCCTGACACAAGGTAGGGAAAATCCCTAGTGAGCGCGTGGGTCCCGGTCCGCCACTTTAAGGGGGATGCTAATCACCAACCCGGCAAAGCGCGGCGACTTGGGGGCTTCCGTGAACATGTTGGTGTGACAACTGACGCAGCTGGACCGCAGCGGAATGGCGGCGGCCCGTCGATAGACTCCCTTCCCGACAAATTCGTATTCCTTTTTGCCGGCAGAAAGTTCGGCCGCAGCTTTCTTCTCAAAGGATGTCCTAGGCTCGTGGATAATGCTCATCGCCTTGGTGTTCACCGAGATCCAGTTCGCTGAGATCCCTGACAGTCCGGCCATTTCCTCAAAAACATCTTCCATCGCACGGGCTGGCAGGACAGGCCCATCCCGTCGAAAATAGCGATGATGCATTACGTCCAGCGTGGTCGAGTAAACATCATGAAGCAATTTCGCCCGCTCACGGGCGGTGGCGACTTCGGTCTCAAAGTTAGCTGCAGTCGGTAGGGAAGGGTTGGGCCGTTCTTTTGGGTCGGCCACTGTCTTGATCTCGTTGGTATCCAGCCCCTGCAAGGCGACGGTGGCGAAGGCAACCCCGATGAGGAATGCCAGGAGTGGGCCTGCGCCTGCCAAGGGGCGGAACCGTCCGACGTGGCGTTCAAGACTGGCGAGTGTTGAGAGATGCATGAGTTCAGATATTGATCCGGTTGAGCGAAGACGAAAACAGGATTGTGCAAGGGGTTGAAGATGGATCCATCCGAGCGACTCCCGCACCTCTTTCTTTTGCCAAAACATCGGGGGTGTATGACAAAAATCTTCACGAGTTCCAGAATCACCCACGTTACTGCGGATTGGGTGGGTAGAAATGGCCAATCTTCCGGCCAGGATCAGAAAGGCATAGCGCCAGTCGATAACCCCGGTTAGTGTGTCGCTAGGTCACTCAAATCACTCCGATCGGTGCGAGCAATTCGCTCCGACGGAGGAGGGGTGCACGGGCCTCGTACTCAACCTCATTGCCTGACTTATGGAACTTCAACCTCGGCATTCTGTGGGGACTGCCTTTTCAATCGGGGTGCCCGTCACAACTCTGCATCCGGGTCGGCATCAAACCCAGCCCAACGCTGCGCGGTCGGGGTTCACGTTGATCGAGTTGTTGGTTGTGATCGCGATTATCGCCATCCTCGCAGGGATGCTTTTGCCGGCACTGGGCAAGGCCAAGGCAAAAGCACAGGGGATTTCTTGCCTGAACAATAACCGGCAACTCACCCTGGCATGGATCCTCTACGCGGGGGACTTTAATGACCATTTGGTTCCGAACCCGGTCACGAGTGCCGATGCGAATTCATGGTGCAATGGGTGGATGAGTTTTGATTCCAATAATTTTGATAATACCAACACTTGGAAACTCACCGAATCGAAACTCGGGCCGTATTCCAATCGTGCGTACAAGATCTACAAATGCCCCTCCGATAAACTCCTGGCCAGAATTGGGAAACAAGATATGGCCCGCGTCCGCAGTGTATCTCTGAATGGATTTATCGAGGGGCGGACGGTTCGAAGCGCCACCGGGGGGGCGACCTCGTATCCACAATTTTTCGGCTATGACCGGATGAGCGACATCCGGACCCCCGACCCCTCCAAACTCTGGGTCTTCGTGGATGAGCATCCCGATTCCGTCAATGACGCCTGGATGATGCCGATTATTAATGATGGAAAATCGTTTGGTGATTTGAGTGGCAGTTATCATAACGGTGCCTGCGGTTTCGGATTTGCGGACGGGCACTCGGAAGTTCATAAATGGCTCGAAAACAGAACCAAAGCGCTCGTCAACACGAGAGGATATACCTCGGAATGGCAGGCCGTTGACCCCAAAAGCAGGGATGTCATCTGGATGTTCGAGCATTCAACCGCGCGGCGGTAGCGTCGACTCGATGTCGACGCGGTCCATCGCTGGCCGGAAGACTCATTCGCCAGCTCCACCGTAAAAAGTCTCCTTAGGCAAGAATATTAGTTACGACTTGGCCATGGACATCGGTCAGTCGGCGCTCAAGACCGTTGTGGTAGTAGGTCAGGCGTTCGTGGTCGAGACCGAGGAGATGGAGAATGGTGGCATGGAAATCGTGGACGGTGACCACATCGTGCACGGCTTGATGTCCAAAATCATCGGTCGCGCCGTGACTGAACCCCGCTTTAACGCCGGCTCCAGCCAGCCAGCAGGTAAATCCACTGGGATTGTGGTCACGACCTTGGGCGCCTTTTTGGAACGTAGGCATGCGTCCAAATTCAGTGCACCAGACGACGAGGGTATCCTTTAGGAGACCCCGCTGTTTTAGGTCCAAAAGAAGCCCTGCGGTGGGCTTGTCGAGGACGGGTCCATGAACACTATACTGGTTCAAAATGTCCTTGTGGCCGTCCCAATTGCTGAAGCCTTCTCCGCCGGTTTGGTAAGCCCCGTTGAAGAGTTGGACGAAGCGAACCCCGCGCTCAATCAGGCGTCTTGCCAGGATGCAATTGCGGGCGTATGCCGCCCGAGTTTCATATATCTTCGACCCTCCTTCATCGGCACCGTAGAGCTTGAGAATGTGGGCGGGCTCGTCGGAGATATTGGCGACTTCGGGAATCGTGAGTTGCATGCGCGCGGCGAGTTCGTAACTTGCAATGCGCGCGGCGAGTTCGGTGTCACCAGGGAAATGCTCCGCGTGGCGCCCATTCAATCGCTGCAAGAAATCACGGGTGGCGTTGTCGGCAGCGGGTGAGAGTGACGCGGGGCGCTGCAGATTGCGAACCGGGTGGGACGTGTTGAAGTCCGTGCCCTGGAATGCCGCCGGGAGAAATCCGGGTGCCCAGTTATTGACACTGTTCTGGGGTTTGCCCCGCGGGTCCGGAATGGCGACATACGCGGGAAGGCTTTGATCGGAACTGCCGAGCGCATAGGTGACCCAGGCTCCCAGGCTGGGAAAACCATCCAGAGCGGATCCGGTGGACATGAAATTTTCCCCGGGACCGTGGGTATTGGTCTTACCCTTCATGGAGTGGATGAAGCAGATGTCATCGACCAGCGCTCCAAGATTGGGGAGGAGGTCCGACACCATCTTACCACAGTGTCCGCGCGGTCGGAAATTCCACGGACTCCGGGTCAGGGCGCCTTGTTCGCCTTGGAAGGTGATCAGTTTCTCACTTCCGGGAAGCGGTTGCCCATGGCGGCGAATTAGCTCCGGTTTGTAGTCGAACGTGTCCAGGTGGCTGCAGGCCCCGCTACAGAATATCACCAGGACATTTTTCGCCGGAGCATTTAAATGTGGCGTCCTCGGCGCATAGGGATGTCCCGGTTCGATCCTGGGTCGAAGCGCCTCCTTTCCGGAAACCGTCGTGGCGAGAAGTCCCTGGCGCGCGAGCAGATGCGTGAGAGCGACGGCACCCAGTCCCGAGCCGGCATGCCCGAGAAAGCGGCGGCGATCCATCAACGGATGAGGGATGGTCGAATGTGGCGGGTTCATGGAATGAACAAGAACTCGTTTGAATTGAGCAATGCGCGACAGAGTGCCGGCAGTCCTTCGCGCGCGACGAATGCCTCGGAATCCTGGGATTCTCGGGGACTCGGCTCGCGACTGTACGCAATCGCCCAGGCGCGCCGAATTTGATCGGCGGTCCCGCTCCTTGTTTCCGTGCGCAGTCGATTTACGAACCGTTCCGCTTGCCCCAGGATGAAACGGCCATTGAAGAGATTGAGCGCTTGCAGGGGCGTGGTGGATACACTGCGACGCGGTGCAACCAGACTGCCATCCGGACAGTCGAACGCGCCGAAGATTCCGTCCTGTTCCATCCTCACTTTGAAGGCGTAGACCATGCGGCGAAACTCGGGCGGGTCAAAATCTTCCTTGGGGTGATAGTGGTATACGTTTTCGCGGTCCACATCATGAAGGAAGAAGCTCGGTCCACCGCGGCTGGAATTGAGACTTCCCGCTGCGAGCAGGATGCTGTCACGAATTCCCTCGGCTTCGATCCGGCGCGGTGGAAAGCGCCAAAGCAACCGACACGCTCCATCGATCTTCACCGCGTCAGTCCTGGGTACACTGGACTGCCGCCATGTCGCCGAAAGCAGGATCTGACGTTGGAGATGCTTGATGCTCCATCTGTGCGCGACAAACTCACTCGCCAGCCAATCGAGCAATTCCGGGTGGGTGGCTTTTGCCCCATTTCGCCCCAAGTCATTGGGTGTCGCAACCAACCCCATTCCAAAGTGGTGCTGCCAGATTCGGTTCACGATGACCCGAGCGGTCAGGGGATTCTCCGGATTCACAATCCAGTCGGCGAGTTGTTGACGTCGACGTTGCTCGGGTTCATCCGCGGCCATTTCGAAGGGTCTGAAAATAGCGAGTGTACCCGGAGGGACAGTTTCCCGTTTCTGCATCGGGTCACCGCGGTGCAGACGATGGGTCAAGCCCGGTTGTTGGAAACTCCCGGAGTAGGTCGTGGGGCTTTTTGCCGCTGTTTCGCGAAGTTTTCGAACCCGCTCGAACTCCACGAACCACGCCCGACCTTGCTCGGCTTCGGTGGTGGAAAAGAGGTCGAACTGATAAGGATGGTCCTTTTGAGGCTTATCAAGGAAGGGTTCACGATCCTCAGAACTGGCAACGACGGCCCACGCGCCCGGTTGCTTCGCGGCTTCAATACGGTACTGCGTGATGAGTCGGTCCCTGAATTGGCCCAATCGGTCGCGTCCCCAAACAATTCGATCGATCCGTTCCGTCCGGGGCAGTTCCAATTGAATCCAGCCACGTCCGGGTTCGTTGGAAATCCATGACCGATCATTGCCGGGTTTTCCGTCGTTGAGATGTTCGAGCTTATGGATTTCGTACCCAGGCAGTGTGCCCGAGGCAAAGACCCGGGTGCCGTTGGCGGCGAGGGCGACATTTCGTTCACCGGCCCAGACCTCGAGTTCATCGATACAGGGCTCGCCTTGGTTGGCGGCAAGAATCGTGAATCGGATATAGCGAGCGTCGATTGGATTAAGGATTTCCTCGTTTTTGATTGTGTTGACTGCGGGACGCAGCGAAGAGCGCCCCGCAGCGGTCGGAGACGCGGGAAGGGCCGCCGGGATGAATTTGGCCAGTTGCTTCTGAAGATTGCCAAGCGTCGCGTCGAGTTGAGCGATCTCGATGGCTTGAGTGGCAGAAGGGGGCAGGGGGCGTTCGCCATGTTTTACGCCCGAGAACACCGCCGTCATCGAGTAGTACTCTTTCTGGGAGATCGGGTCGAATTTATGCGAATGACACCGGGCGCATCCCAGGGTGAGTCCAAGGAACGCTGTTCCGGTGGTACTGACCATGTCGTCCAATTCGTCGGCACGCTGTTGGGCGGTGAGGACGGGATCCGGACTCTTCACGATATCGAGTGGACCACCGACCAAAAAGCCTGTGGCGACATCGACTCCCAGGGCGTCGCCGACGATCTGCTCACGGACGAATTGATCGTACGGTTTGTCCTCGTTAAATGCCGCGATGATATAGTCGCGGAATCGCCAGGCGCTGGTACGCTCTCGATTGGTTTCGAATCCGTTGCTCTCGGCGAAGCGAACGACATCCAGCCAATGTCGCCCCCAACGCTCGCCGTAGGACGGGTTGCTGAGGACTTTATCTACCAATTGAGTAAAGGCGTCGGGACGGGGATTGGTGACGAATTCCCTCACGTCTTCCGGTGTGGGCGGTATGCCCAACAGGACGAGCCAGAGGCGCCGGGCCAGGGTCACTCGGTCCGCTTCGGCCGACGGAGTCAGTCCGGAGGAGTGGAGCGATTGATGGATGAAACGGTCGATCGCGTTGGCGGGTTGGATGACGAAGGGCGATGGACTGGGAATTGCCGGTTGAATTACGGGCGTGAACGCCCAGTGCGATTGCGGCTTCGAACTGGCGGCGTCTTCATCGACCACTGAGGCGGGCCGAAGGGGAACGGAGCCGGATTGTTCCGCGGCATGGAGGGGCAGCGCGAGCGTAATGCAAAGCGATACGGCACCGCGGCCGAGACGTGCCATTGTCCCCAGAACTCGCGTTAAAATATTGGGCCGCTTGAAGGGCACTACACTTACGGTTCGCGAACCCGCTGACGACATTGAAGATAAAATTGTGCGTGACACAGGCGATGAATGGTTCGGTACCGTTCGGAGAACGTAATCTCGCTGCGGTGTCGTTTCCAGATTCAATCCGCGGCTCTGGATTGTCAACCGGCGTGGATCCGCCTTGATCCGCGGGGGTGCATCTCACGGAAAGGGTGGTTTTCTCGAGTGACAGTAAGATGAGATAAAAAATGCGCTGAGATTGCGAAGAGATTGTGGTCAG
>CAMDJH010000137.1 GCA_945900455.1 Akkermansia muciniphila | reverse complement strand
TGTTGATCCGGTGGAATATTGGTGGCCAGTTGCTCGTTCATCTCGCGGAGAACAAAATACTCCGGCGATTCCGGATCCACTTGGTTCTCCAGTTTCCAATCGCGTGACCGGGCTGAAATGATGAAGGAACCGGGTGCCACCACGTCAGGCTTAAACCGCCCGGCATCGCTCTCGACGCCGATGCCGGTATTGCCACGGCTCGAATAGGAAGCAACCTGAGTGTCACTGTCGCTCGCTTCATAATAAAGAACGTTGGTGGTATACGTTTCCGGGGGCACGTTCGTCTTAATTTGGTCCGCTGGAACCACCATCCCATTCGTGTCCATCACGACTTCATTGGTCAAGAATCGAGGGCTTTCCAACGCCCCCACGGTAATTACATTCTTGGCATTTCCTGGCGACGCGATCGTGTCTTGGGACCCACCGATTCCCGCTTCATTGCCGCCTCCATCATTGCCCGCTGAAAACACATAGAGGATCGGCTGGGAACCGCTCTCCCGGGGGGTAGCATCCCGGACAGCCGCGTCGTAACTGGCGGAGGCGGAAGTGTAATCGTATGCCCCAACATAGTTCCAGCTGTTGTTAGAGATGAAGGCTTTCTTAGCCGCAGCGTTGGTCTGAATGAATTCGTCCGATTTTTTCGGCCCAGTTTTCAGGTCCACGGGCAGCACATACAACTCCGCCAGCGGTGCCTTACCTCGGTAGCTCGCATTGGTGATAGACCCCTGCGGTTGTCCGGTCACGCGACCGCCTCCCGATCCAGCGATGATACCTGCGACATGCGTGCCGTGCCCTTCGGGATCCTTCAACACGGATGGATCCACCGAGGACACCCTGCCCTGCAGATCCTGATGAAGGCTGTCCACTCCCGAGTCGTTTAGATTGACCAAGACACCGGCACCCCGGAGATCTAGATAAGGAATCGTGTTCGAGTCGTTCAAGGTCGCCCCAACTCGATGACCGGTCAGGTCATTTGCCAGTGTTCGAGGTCGGGCCGTTTCGATGTGATGCACATCCGGGTCCTGCGCGAGAGAAATCCAGGCGGTGGGAACCGGCTCAAAGGTCAGCACCGGGCCAAACGGCGAGGCCGTCCGAGATAGAACGGGACCCGCCATCGATTCCAACCGAGTCACGGTGTCCGGGCCCTCATAGACCGTCAAATGAAGGCGAGCACCCTCGGAAAGCGCCCGTTGCTCAACCGCGAGAGAGAGCAAGTTCGCATCCAATTTAAAATAGGGTTCGTACGGGAGGACGGCACCGACCTCCGGCGAAAATTCCAATCGCTCCGCTCCCGCCCGGGATAACCTGAGAAGAAGGGCATTGTTGGGGATGTAAGCGACAACCTTGCCTCCCGCCGCTTGAATTTGTCCGCGGAATGAATCGCCGATTGCTCCCCGGGCCTGCACGAGATAGGCACCCGGTTCTCGCGCGCTCCGCAGGTGATCTGGAATGACCAACGGCTCTGGACTGGCGGAATCAATTAGCGCGTGTCGCAGCAACAATGCGCTATCCTGCCGGATCAAAGTGTCAAGAGCTTCCGGGGTGTTGCGCAGCCGCAGTGGAAAACGGTTATCGATGAATCGCGATGTAACCTGGGAAGCGGAGACAATCTCAATCCGCCGGCCTATCGCGGAAACGGGCACAATGCCATTTCCCGGACTACCAGCAGAGAGAGAGGCCAGAGGAGCCGTAATATCGGGGATGATCGCAGCCTTAGCGACCGGTTCGGCAGCGGGGACTTCCAACCGGCTGGGAGATAACCCGTACCGGAGAATGACCACCACGGCCATCACGAGTATTACTAAAGACCACTTGAACCGGGAGATTCGCATAAGTTGCGCGGAAATAGAATTCGGTATTCAGAAGGCTGGAAACCACCAAACCAACAGTGGCCCGGCCGTGCGGCGGAATTATTCGGAGATCACCTCGTATTTTTGAACGTCCGCGTGAAGGTTGGTTGTGGAACCACCATAAAGCAGCACCGTCTTGGTCGCAAATTCACCCGTGACCTGGTAATTTGTGCAGATCCCGTAGAGCGGTCCGGGCTGGTTCAGCAGCGAAGCTTGCGCTGGCTTGAGTGATTGTCCGTAGGCGTAGATTGTGTAATGGGGATGATCCTCCCTCATGAGTGATAGGATCTGCTGGGGAATCCGTTCTAAAATTTCGTCGGATCTAGCATTCACCAAAGGCCCAGCGATGTAACGATTCGGCACGTACGGGGATTCCAAAGTCACCGCCGGAGCCGAAAGAAACCCACCAATTCCATCGAATACACCGCTGCGGGTCAGGCCGCGAGCGTTGTTAATAGAACGGACAATCCGATGGAATTCGGGCGTCGCGGGCTCGATCACGATGGGTTCGGGGTTGCCAAACTTGCCGACAACTCCGGCCGTTGTGACTCCGCCGAGAGTGGCCGCCCACGCCGCCGACTCAACCTGGTTTGGCGACATTAATCCACGGGCCGCATTGTCGTTGATGGCCACTGTGAAGAGATGGAGGAGATGCCAGTCCGCGACCGGGTGAGTGTAATAGTTGCCGGCCCAAACGGGCCACGCGTTGGGAGGCTGACTTGACGGATTGACGGGGGCCTGGGGCACGCCCGCGTGAATCCTGAACTCTCCGGCGAATCGGTTCATCGTTCCGGGCATTCGATGACGTGGCTCGCGAGCAACCCGGAAGTCCACTCCAAACGGCACGACTGCCGATTTCAAATAAACCGTCTGCCATGGCGTCCCGCGATGTACCCGGCCAAGCCATCCCACGGAAGGCAGGGGCGAGCTCGGGAAATCCCAATCGTCGGACGCGACAATCCCTGGATCCTTGCGGCCGGGATCCTTTTCCACTGTCATACCCGCTACCGACGCAACCCCGGAAGCACCTCCCGGCAGCGCCTGACCCCAACCCCATGGCGCATAGGCGCGCACGCTGCGGGCCTTCATATCACGCCCCGCTTCAATCCGATGGTGGCTAGCATCGCTGGGCACCTGGGATCCCTGACCGTTGGGTGAACGTCCCGGACTGCCGTCCGGATCGATAACCAGCCAAACGGACCCGGGTCGGAGATCCTCCAGGGTATAATGCACGAGTGGATCATTCGCAGCGCGGCGGTCGGTCAGTTGAAACTTTCTCGAGAAAGTGAGCGCACCGATGAACGGCGTGCTGACATCCACCGCATCGCCGTAGTTCAGAAATTCGTTTGACGGATCCAATCCGAGAAAATAACGACGCTTCAAAACCTCCCGCTTCACCGTGGTAATGGTCGGGCCGAGCGGCATTCCATTGGCACTCTTGGCGTGGACAGTGGGAATTCCCGCCGCCCCCTTCACAATCTGAAAATACTGATACTCATTCGTCGACAACGAGACGTACATCTGGTTGGTCATTCCAGCCGTGAGCGAACCCGCCCCAAGTCGATTGATCATCCAGATGTGATTGTGTGTCACCGGGGTATCGGTATTGATCGTCCGCGTTTGCGGATCGGTGAATTGCGAGAGAATGTTGGTTTCGATTGCCGTGCTCTTGATGTTGACAAAATCAATAATCCGCGGGAAGGCGGGCTGCGACCGGTCGATCACCGCGTAGACCAGATAATTCGTGACCTGCAGCGACAGATTTGGCGTCAGATCGTTGCGCGACGCGACATTGTATCCAAGGCGGCGACTCCCCAGGATAATGTCATCCAAAGGTTGCGACTGACGCAACGCCCAGATTCCATTTTCCAGCGTATAGTTAAACGATGCCACCTGGGCATTGGTCCGGACGAAGATTCGCATGGACGACAAACTCGTGCTCGGTGCCCACTCGTTCGTGACGCCCGAGGCCGGCAATACTGGAAATCCAGTCCGGGCATCAACGAGGGGACTACTCCGTTGATCAAAACGCTCCACGTATCGAAATATTGGGATCGTCGATCCAAAGTTAGTATAGATTGGCAATGGCGATTCGCCGGTACCCACCCGATTCGAGAAGCTGAGCTGAACAATATTGGTATATAGGATCTCGTGATCGCCTTTAAACGCGTTGGTATAGGAGTTCCACGCCTCCAGGGAAATGTTCCGCTCGAGATCAATTGAATACAGCAGATTCGTCTGCACCGCCGCATTCGGCCGCGGACGTTCCAACTGGATCCGGCGCGTAACGCGCACTCCCGTCTGCCACACGGCCTCGCTGAAGCTTGGGTATCCCTTCTTCGCCCCGATGACCCACGGCACACCGTACACATTGCAGTCGGTGCTGTTGTCCCGAATATTACCCTGGCTAAGCCGGAATCCAACGTCACCTTCCCCAATCAGCGGAATCCCATTGGTGACACCGTCCAGATCGCGCCACGGCAGCCGCAAGGCGAAATCCGCATTGGTCACCTCCTGGAATCCACCGATGTAAACATTGGTATATGTGATGGTAGACTTGTTGGCATTGGTGAATGTTTCGGTCAGTCGATAGAATCTCGGGCGAAGCACCGTCGGTCGGGCATTCGTACGGGTCGTCGCATCATAGATGTTTACCGCGAGCTGCAGCAGGCGGTGCGTGTGGGCATCGTATTCATGATGGACGAAGCGGCTGACCCGTTGTGCCGAATTGCGCGGATTCGTTTCGATTACAATCCGGTCGTGACGCACCGGAATATTGGTAACAGCAAAGCCGTAGCCGTTGAACGTGAGCTCGTTCCGCAACAGGCGGTCCGCGGCGTTGGTAAACCATTCCAACGGGGTCCAACGCCGGAATGGAACCGGTTGGCCCGACGCATTGATTTGCGGTGCCGACAAGATATCGCCGCTATCGCCATGCGCCCAATTGAGGTTGAGCTTCGCGACCCTGGACACGGAACCATCGGGATTTGCCCGATAATAGAAGCGCCCATCGGGTGTATCGGTGCCGAGAGAGGACAGGAGTCGATAGAATGTATAGTTGACGGCATTGCCGCCCAATGAATTCTGCAGGCTGGGAACCGAAAGCAACTGGAACGGATCACCAAAGGGTTTATCTTGATCCGCTCCCGGCCAGTTCACCCGATCCCCTCGGGTGGGTCCTACACCGGTATCCTGCTGATTCGCAAGAGCTAGAGGATTTTGAGGCAGATCCAACCGGGGGCCATCGGCATACAAGTCCTGGTAACTGTTCGTCAACGACGGCACCAGCGTGCCACCGAAAGTTGTATTGAGACTCGCGGCAATCACTCCATTTGTCCGCGCCTCGAACAGCCGTGCCGCGGTGCGGTTGGCGTCCTGCGCAGGGCTCCCGCCGCCTTGCGAGTTGGCCTGGCCCAAGTTGGTGTTGAATTGGTATCTCTGCCAGATATTCGTGTTCAACTCCCGGAGGTAGGCAGCGAGATTCAGCTCCCAGGAGCCCAACCCCTGATTGCGGTTAAACCCGTCGAGCCCCGCCCCCAATCGCTTCGCGTCGTTGTGGATATAGTTTAAATCCAGAGTGCGCCCGGTTGGAACCACGACATAGGCATACCGTCCGATAAACCGGTTCTCGCTGGAATGCGGGCGATCCGGGTGCTCGAGAACGCCGATCCACTGCGGATCTCCGACCAGGCAGTTCGTGACCGTCTGGAATCCGACATTCCCTGGCAACGGTGTCGGATTTCCATTCACATCGAGCACCGGTTCGACATAGTTGGTCGTCGGCTCAAACACCCAGCTTTGATTCAGATCAATGAAATACCGAGCTTCCCCAGGGGTCAGTGAATTCGCATTGGTCCGGACGAATACGGGAACTCGGGGATCGTAGAGCAGGTTCGTGAGCATTCGAAGCTCCCGAAGTGTGCCGGCCGCGGGGTCGTTGATCGACGGCGCGCGATAGACCAGGTCGAGATACGGGTTCAAATTCACACCCGCCAGCGATGCCATGGGAGCAAAATTGGTGGAAACGAAAAAGCAGGCCGCCGCCCGCGACCCGGTCGCTGCCAAGCGTGAGGCGATCTCCGATTTGGCGCGGGCGGTAGCGGCTTCGGCAAAATACCGCGAGTCAATCTGATCGCTGGAGGCGGATACCGAACTCCTTTCCCGACGGCTGACAGCGAGAAACGCCACGGCGGTGAGTGTCACCACCGCCAGCATAATCAACGTGATGACAAGGGCTATTCCTTCGGAATGCCGGCGCGCGGAAGCGCCGCGACGGAGACCCGACGGACGGTGGGCGGCTGGGAAGTTCATGGCAAGCGGGGAGCGGTTCGCAGAGGGATGCGCTGGCGGAAGATCTGAACCTTGCCGGCGTTGCGGCGCAGGAAGTCTTGTCGGAGGGCCAGGCCAGCAGGATCCGACGGCAGTGAACGAAACGTTTCGAGCGTGGAAGGCTCCAAAACTGCGAGTTCGATCTCGAGAAAAGCAGGAAGGGAAGGCCCTTCAAAAAGAATCAGTGGAAACTCATTCGGTTCCTCCACTCTCAGGGTCGCGACGGACGTGCGGTGCTCTTTTCTTGTCGCCCTCACAAAGCCCAAATCGACACCTTGATCCTGAAGCAATACCCATTCCCTCTCATAGAATTGGGGAGCAACCAAGACCTCATTCGTTCTGAACCAGTTATCGTACCGGTCATAGATCCGGCCGTTGGCGGCGCAGGCGGAGACTCGAAAAAGCACGACACCATCAATCAGTCGGGACGAGTTGGTGCGAAACTGTATCGCACGATCCGATCCTAATGGCGGGGCGAAATACCTATTCTTAATGACCTGTGAGCGCGTGAATTGCCTGCTCGTCCGATTCGAAATGGACATGAAATTCAGCCAGGGATTGGAAAACGGCTGGCGCGGGTTGGCGTAATTGGGAAAACTGGGTGGCTGAGAAAGTCGGTATAAAGTACCCACCCCATTGGTGGGAAAAGCACCCGGCTTGCTCTCCGCACTCACAAAAAATCCCTGGGGTTCATAGCGGTTGGGCTGCACCGGATGCCGCGTTATGAAGAACACTTCGTCAAAGGCATTTGCCAAGCGCCCCGGTCCGCCCAGAGTAGCAATCAATGGCTCCAAACCCGGGGCAACCATTCGACGGAGAACCAGGTTGACTCCGTTATTGGTGCGGGAATCCGGCACTTCCTGTAGCCGCACGGCCCGCTCGATGTCGCGCACAATAAAGTCGAATGCCGCACGGCCACTCTCGCCCACGTCCGTCTGATTCAGGCTTGCCCGGAAGGCTTTCTGGGTCTGGTTGAAGACGGAGTACAATGCCAGAACCACGATCGAGAGCAGGCTGACAGCCACCAACAACTCCGGCAGCGTGAAGCCACAGGATCGTCGGGGAGTTGGCCTCTTCAGGCCGGCGACGGTGAAGTCGGGGAAGTTCATGTCAGGGTTGTTTGGTCACGAATTCATCGCGCCGAAGGTATCGGCGG
The DNA here is from genome assembly GCA_945900455.1 of Akkermansia muciniphila. GTDB lineage: Bacteria > Verrucomicrobiota > Verrucomicrobiia > Limisphaerales > UBA9464 > SIBK01. The sequence continues at coordinate 10,182 of CAMDJH010000137.1, read as the reverse complement.
TTGTAGTCCCAGTCACCCGGCCTGCTCGAATTCGGTTCCTGGTATAAGTTGCCCGCGACCTGAGTTCGAAAAATCCGGCGGCCATGGCCGGTCCGCAGTTTGCCCTCGACGAAAAACACCGGCCACTCAAAGGTCAACTTCAAGTCGTATAAGTAGTTTCCAAGATTTTGGAGACGGGGGGCATCCGGTGAATCCAGGGGAAAAGTAGCGTATGGGAGCAGTTCAACCGTCATTGCATACTTGAAGGCGAAATCAAGCGCTGCCTCGGAACTTGTCGAACCGGGATCCCGTGTCGGCTTTTCAATCCCGGAACCGGTGATGGAGCGGACGATGGCGAGCACTTCGTTCGTCAGATTCTTACGGGAATCGCCGCTCGGATGTGGAAACACCTTCGGCTGACTCAGCAATCCAATAATGTTGGTCGCCGACACCAGCCCCTGGTGGGCACTCCTCGGGTTGAGATCATCGAAGAACCTGGCCCGATTCTGCGGCGGACTAAATCCCACCAGAGTTTTCCAACGGGGACCCGCGAAGTGAGTGACATCATAGGCCCCCGTCAACTTGTTCGAACTGGTAATCCGGATGATGTCAACATAATCGACCAGATCGCGGAGGTCCACACTGCCGTTCCGGATCGCTTCGAGCCAATACTGCGCATCCGCGTTGATGATCGTCTCTTCGCGATTCCGTTTCTGAGCGTTCATGCCCGTCGGCAGGACGCCAATGATCGCGACGAGGGCAAAGCCGGTGACGGCAATGCACAGGGCGAGTTCGATCATCGTGAAGGCCGCGGACCGGCGAAGGAAAGGCGTGGTCTTCATGGCGCAAATTCGGGTTTGATCAGCCGGGCGCGGCCGGTGAGGTTTGAGATTCGGATGATGCTATTGGTCCAATTACCCTTGGGCGTCTCAACCGCATCCGGAGAGACGGCGAGGTCGATTCGGCCATCGGCCAACCGTGGAACAAATACGCTACCCTCCGCGATCGCTAGATAGATATCCGTTGGCGGCATGCTGCCCTTCCGGGTCGCCCGATTCATTGGCACTCCAAAGGGTCCCAGGACAACTTGGCCATTGGGGCCAAATCCGATCGCCGGGAGGCCATATCCTTCGGATTCGTCATCGGAAACAAACTGTCTTTCGTAAAGGCGGCTCACGGGATGATCCACCAAAATAGGGAACGGAAGGCCCAGCCAATTCGTCTGAATACCAAGGTAGTTTGGATACTGCCTCAGCGGCGCCGGAAACTGTGCACCCCCAAAGCGGTTGAACAAAAACTGGGGAAACAACATGCCGTCGGGCAATGTCCTCCATTCGGTCAGGAACTTAAACCGCGCGCGACCCGGTTGGTCACCGACCCCGCTGCGGGAAATAATTGTGTATCCCGTCAACTGGCTCAGGACCGCATTCGTGAACGACCGGAGCACCACCTGCTTCAGGGGGTCATAGGGGCCGGTCAGGGACGCAAGAAATCCCGATTGGCTAAGGACTTGGTATTGCTGGAAAATGGTGGACCTACCGGAATTAGGCAGTCCATTCGGTGGAACGAAAACCATCCAGACCGTCGTCCGATTCTTAATCGCGGATTGCCGGGCGAATCCGAGGTCATCCAGAACTTGCCGTTGCGCCGCCGACCGGGCATTCGTCTTTCCAAGCCCTTTCAATGCCGGCCCGCTGATGACAGCCAACGTTCCGATAATCGCGATGACGATCAGCATCTCGATCAGGGTAAATCCCCTCGCCCCCCGGGACACCGCTACGGGAGACCAGAGCTCGGGCGACGGGATTGGAGAGCGGTTAGAATTCATGAAGACCTTCCCTGCGGCAGTCGAACGGCGTCTATTTCCAGCTAAGAATGTTATCAAAATTGACCCCCGCCTTGTTGTCAGCCTTAGTGCCGCCGTCCACCTTCCGGTCCGGACCGAACGACCAAACCATGGCCGTGGCATTGGCCTCATAGCCGTCATTGATAAAATTATTGTTCGCAGCGGTGGCCTTGACCAAGCCCGCCAAGCCCCGGATACCGTTGGAGTCGGCCGGATCCTTCGAAATCACATCTCGACGATAAAAACCATCACGACTCTTATTGTCATAATTCAGATCCAATGTGACGATATACGGGTTACCCCAGGGATCCCGGTAGACGCCGTCTTCACCAACGCCGGCCGGGCCCTGCGCCTTGATATCCTTGACATTGAGGAAGACCGTGCGCTGCGGGTTGAGCGAGTGTTGGGGGCCGTTTTCCGTGACATCACCGTTTGCAAACCGTTCCTGATCGCGCAGCGTGGCGATGAGTTGGCGGTTACTTTGTTCGGCATTGGAACCATTGTTATTGAAGATCTGGGGGAGCGGTGGCGCGCTGGACGAGGAGAGTCCCATCACGAAAACCCGTGGAACCGTTTCAATTGTTCCAAATGTAAAATCCGGGCTGGCGGCATTCACCGAGTTTCGGATCTTGGGAGAGACCGGCATGCGGTTATAGGTAGCAAGGTATTGGTTGATGGCACCGACGAGGTTATTAATCTCCGTGCGGGCGATCGTGACCTTGGCCTTCTTTTGAGCATTGCTGACTGCCGGGAGAAGCATGCCAGCGAGGATGCCGATAATGGCGATCACCACGAGCAATTCAATCAGCGTAAAGCCTTGGCGGGAGCGTCGATTCAGGATCGGGAGGTTCATAGAGTGAGTTCGATGAAACTGATTTTGAAAAAGCATCTATTTGAGCGAGCGAAACCGCCGGACCGTCACTGCTTCCAATTGCCGATGGTCACCTTCTGTTTGCCCCGCCAGAACTCAGCCCAAAGGTCATAGGTTGCCGGGTTGTTGGTGGGATTCGTCGAAACATAACGCCAGGGATTCAGGGGATTCCGGACGGGGTCATAGCCCACAATCGCAGGAAGACTGCTTAAAGGGGAGCCAGCGCGGTCTGCGGCAGGCCAGGGCTGCGGAACAATCAGCAGCTCAATGTCCGGCTGACCCGGGACGTGATTAAATAGATTCGCGTGCTGCGAGGGCTTGAAACTTTGATTGAGAATTCGCTTCTTATCCGGCGATGAATTCGCAATCCCGGTACGTCCAAAATAGGTTGAGAGCTGAAGGGAGGTCAGCTTCTGGTCTCCGTCAATCGATTGAAAATAGCCCGCGGGATCAAACGGATTAATAACCAACATTCCGGTCAATTCGTAGTATAGCGGATTGAGCTCCGGACGAGCGTAGCCCTTCTGCAGACCGGCGAGACCATCCGGTGGATAAAACCCATACTTCGCCTTGTATTCTTCAATGGCAGCAATCAATTGCTGAAGTTCGGCTCGGATGCGTGATTCGCGCATCTTGGCACCCGCCGCCGGCGCAAGACCGACCAGGAGACCCGCGAGCACCCCCATGATAGCAATCACCGCCAGCAGCTCGATCAACGTGAACGCAACTTCCAATGATCGCCAGGCAGGCGATCGCAAGGCAGGCGTCCGGCAACCGCGCGAACGAAGCGAGGAGGACGCCCAGGATGTGACCGGCGGGATTGCCGCCGTAGCTTGAGCCTTGATCACGAATGGTCCACGCATTTTCAGTCCTCGGGGAAGTTGGCGCCCAGAGACTCGCCGGGGCTCATCGTTCACGCAATTCCTTTTCCATTCGCTCGCTTAACCACTGCTTGATCATGCTTTGATAATTGAGGTACCGGGAGCGAGCCATTCGCTTGATCCGCGCGAGCATCCGCGGATCCATGCGCAGGGTAATCGACACGGATTCTGACGACTCCGCCCCGACCACTGTCGCCGATTCCATCAATCGGAGGTCTACCTGGTTGTCCGCCCAGTACGAGGCCTCCGCCTGTTCGCTGTCGAACAGGGGAACCTCTTCCCAATTACTGATGGCCGTCGCAGTCATAGCTCGCTAGGAGGCAAAGGTCTTGTTCATCCGGCGTTGATAAAAAAATTGCTCCTGATCCGTAAAAGGTCGGGCCAGAATCACCCGTGCCAACCGTCCATTTGTCCGATAAACGCTAAAATAGCCCTGTCCGGACACCGACTTCCCTAAGTTAAAATACCGGGCCTGAACTCCAAATCGCGGTGAGTCCGGCAGAAGCCGGACCGCAAACGGGTCTTCAAACGACTCTTCAACTTCCCGGACGGTCAAAGAACCTTCCAACTCGAACGGCGGATTGTCCCAATCAAACTCCACTGCTCACGACTCTAATTCTTAGGATCCGTAATGCAATCGCCAATTCATTGTAACTACAATGTATTTACAAAAGAGTGTTAAACTTGTCAAGAAATGTGTCATTTGAGTGAACAAAATTGTGCAACTCGTTGGATGTATTACAGTTAGGTAAAAATAGATCGAACACCGAACGTGTTTTGACGGGAAAATTCCGAAATCTTCCTCTGCATCCTCACCTAAACTCGAGCCAATTCCTGCTAAACTAAGCCTCGACGCAGGAAGTTGCCCGCGGGTAAGCGCCCGAGAATCCCAAACGGGAGGTGCGCCCCCAAGCCGCCTACCGGGTAGGGCCGGGGTGCCGATACTCGCGGCATCGACACGATTCGTCTCACGAACTCAGAAAACGCGCTGTCGTAGGCTCCCCCCGAATGCGGCAGCGCAAGACGCGAGGACGCCTCTCGCAGGCGGCCCCAGCCGGATGCGTCCAGTTTCTGAAGTTCGCGAAGGACCCGGGCAGCGGCGGGAAGGCGCCCCGCCGCATACAGCAAATCCGGCCGCACTTCGGTTACATACCGATCTCCGCTACTACCGATCGACGGGTAGACCGGCACGACGCCCCGGCTCATCGCTTCCAACAACGCCAGTGGCAATCCTTCGTATTCACTGGCAAAGAAAATCACGTCCCACGCGTCCAGGGCTTTCCAGTATTCCGGACCCGATTTTCGCCCATGAAAAACAATCTCCGGCCGCCCATCAAACTGCCGCTCCAATTGAATACGATCGGGACCGTCACCCAGAATTTCGAGCTGGAATTGGACACCGGCCGAGCGCAATTCCGCACAAAATTCGGGCAGGAGATCCACTCGCTTTTGCTGAGTTATGACCCGACCGCACACGCCGATGACGAGCGGGCGCCCCAGAGGTGTGCGGGTGGGAATCGGCGACTGCGGAGGCGAGATTGGCAGCGGGAGAATCAACCGGCGATCCGAGTCAATCCCGGGCAATTCGCGGACGACAATTTCGTGCACAGCGGCACCCACGCATAGCACCCCATCCAAGCGAGTTGCCTGAGCTCGCACCACGTGCTCAACGCCGGGCCAGTCGGAATGGTGCAAGCCCAGGCGACGCGAGGCACCGTCTAAATCCGAAAGGAAGCTGGTGCCCCAACAGTTGTGATAAACGGCCACCCGGCCTTCCGTCGCAGACTTCAATTCATGGAATCGCACGCGGCCGGAAGCCGGGGATGTCTTCCACGTCCAACCGGCACCCAGAACCGGTTCATCGTTCCCTTGCGGCGCGTCAAATAGCGCCACGACCCGCGACGAGAGGTGCGCCAAAGCATCTTGCTCCAGATGGCGACGCAGGAGTGCTTCAACGCCACCCAGTTGCTGGAAGTGGGTGAAGACGTGTGTCAGCGGAATGGTTTTGAGGGCAGGCATCAGACCGTACGCGGAGCATCTACCGGTCTACGCGAGCGCTCGGCAACCGTTTTTCCAGTAGAAACTCTGAAATCGGGCTTCCCGGACCGTTCTTTGAGGTCTGGAACGACGTTTGTCGTCGTCCCTGTTTTTTCCATGAATGAACTCGAGGCACTTGTCGCACTGAACCTCATCGACCACGTCGGCCCAATCCGCTTGAGCCAACTCCGAGCCGAATTGGGGTCCGCAGTTGCGATTCTCGGGGCACGGCGGGCGACCCTGGCGGCCGTCCCCGGAATCGGGGCAGAAACCGCGGAGGCGATTGGAAAATGGGAAAAAACTGTCGACCTTGCCGGCGAACTGCAGCGGATTGCCGACCACGGGTGCCAGATTCTCATCGACACAGATCCTGAATATCCGGCTCTTTTGAAGCAAATATACGATCCCCCGAGCGTGTTGTATGTGAGGGGGCGGCTGACCCCCGAAGACCGAAGTGCCATCGCCCTTGTGGGGTCGCGGCACACAACTCACTACGGCGTCGAGGTTGCCCGTAAACTTTCCTTCCAACTCGGCTACGCGGGAATCACCGTAGTAAGCGGAGGTGCCAGAGGAATCGATACCGCAGCTCACCTCGGTGCTCTGGCTTCCAAAGGTAGAACGATCGTCGTGCTTGGGACGGGCCTCAATTTTGTCTTTCCTCCCGAGAATGCCGCCTTATTCGAGCGGATTGCACAAAACGGGGCAGTCTTGACACAATTCCCGTTCAATCGCCCCGCCGACAAGCAAACGTTTCCCATCCGGAATCGGATCGTGGCGGGGCTCACCCTCGGAACAGTCGTCGTCGAAGCAACGCCGACCAGCGGATCGTTGATCACGGCAAACTTTGCTCTCGAATACGGTCGTCAGGTTTTTGCGGTTCCCGGACGCATCGATTCGCCGCGAAGCCGAGGCTGCCATGAGTTGATCAAGAATGGCGCGAAATTGTGTGAAAGTATCGACGATATCGTCGGAGAATTCGAGTACCTGTTTGGCCCGCAGGCCCGGGACGCCCTCACACGGCAACCGGGATCCCTTGCCCTTTCAGACCCCGAACGCCAGATCTGGTCAGCCCTCAGCACGGATCCACGATCGATCGACGATATTTTGAACACGACTCAACTTTCAGCCAGTACGGTCAATGCCTGCCTGATCGGGATGGAGTTGAAATGCGTGGTCCGGCAATTGCCAGGACACGTTTTTATCCGGGGTTGCACAAACTCATTGTCATTGGAAACGAATGCGGGCGACCGTCTCGGGTAGAGCGGTGACATTGCCGCCGCGGAGTCCAAATCGGAACGCCCATTGCGGAATGCGGAACGCCTCCTCCCTCGGTTCATCGCTTGGCGTGTCACACCACACCATCGCGAGGCAACTCGACACTCAGGAGCAGAATCCCAGTGCGTTCCTCCATCTGCTTCCGCGCGTCGACCACGATCCAATTCGAAAGGGAAATGAGATCGCACTCGACGATGGCGGCGCGGGTCTGGCCGTCGTCGAACACCGTGACCTTGGCCTGAATGTCGTCGAGGACGCATTCGTGGCCGCACTTGAGTGGTGGGCATTCGTTGGGCAAATCGGCCGTTCTCGAGTCCTTCACCCGATCGCCACGGAAGACGGCAATCACTTTGGTCGCTTGCAAATGAAGTTATGCAACTATTTATAAATAAACATGTTACAAATTATTGTTAGAATACATTTATCGAGCGCGTAATCATTACAAATGATTCTCCGTACCTAACTATTCTTTAATGATTGTCTTGTGAATAAGGGTGTCGGTTGGCTATCCATCGAGTCCGAGAACAAGCTGCAGCCAATATTATTCCGAACGTTTTCACCTGCACAATGCGAGATTCATGGCATACTCCGATTCTGGTTAGCCTGGTAATTCTGGTTCAAGTCTTATTGGGACTGACGCCAGAAACCGACCGGCTGACGTGGGAGTTGGAGAATTTCCCCGTCTGGCTGGGGCTGGTCTTGTTGTTCATAACCTACCGGCACTTCCCACTGACGGACCTATGTCTGCGCCTGCTTGCAATGCATTCTCTAGTTATTTCCGTCGGTGGCTACTATTCCTACGGTAGAGTTCCCTTTGGGGACGAGGTTGCGGGAACTCTTGGAGTCGGGCGCAACGCTTACGTCCTCCTGGGCCAATTCATGCAGGGTTTCGTCCCCGCCATCTTTTTCCGGGAACTGATTCTCCGCACAAGTTTTGTCGGACACAGCCGGTGGCTTGGTTTCATGGTTCTTTGCGTGTGCGTTGCGTCGAGCGTTTTTCTCGATTTCGTCGGAATGCTGCTTGCCTTGATACTCGGCAAGGCAGCGCAAGGTTTCGTCGGCGTGCGCGCTGGCGCCTGGGACACGGAGTGGGAGTTGCTGTTTGCGACCGTCGGCGCGCTGGGATCGCTTTGCTTCCTGAGCCGCTCGCATGACCGATCTCTGGAAGCATTGCATTCACGAGAAACGGTCTATGTGAGCCACCGCCGCAGCGTCACCCGGACCAAACCCGTGGGCTCGGTCCTGCTATCCGTTCGAGAACGCGATAGTCGGGCAAGCTGACCTTCCAAGAGCCCGCCGCCTCAACGGTTTTTGGCGCTTCGGAGGATCCCCATTCCCGGGTTTCCCAAATATTTGTTTCCCAAACGTCCCTTTTTGGTGTTTACCCCTCGTCTTTCGCATCGACGAATCACTGTTCCATGAAACATTTCCTCAGCCTGGAATCCGTTACGACGGCGGACATGAAGTCCATTCTCCGTCGCGCCAGTTATTTCAAATGCGAGCGGAACCGCCATCCCCGGCCGCTAACCGGCCAGTCATGGGGACTGATTTTTAGCAAATCCTCCACCAGAACTCGGGTCAGCTTTGAAGTCGGCATTCGCGAACTTGGAGGGGATGCGTTGTTTCTGAATGCCGCCGACATTCAACTTGGACGGGGCGAACCAATCCGGGACACGGCCCGTGTGCTCGGCCGGATGTTGCACGGTGCCGTCATCCGGACCTTCGCCCAACAGGATGTCGAAGAGTTCGCAAAGTACTCGGGAATCCCGACGGTTAACGCTTTGACCGACGATGAGCATCCGTGCCAGATCCTGACGGACATCTTCACTTTCGAGGAATTGCGCCGAGAATCCATTGCCGGAAAAGTCGTAACTTTCGTTGGTGACGGCGCTTGCAATGTCCCTGCCAGCTGGATCTGGGCCGCCGCCCGGCTTGATTTTGAACTGCGGATCGCAGCTCCTCCCGCGTATCAGCCAGCGAACGAATTGCTTCGACGCGCAGGGGGGCGAGTTTCCGTCACCTCCGACCTCCCGGCCGCGGCCCGGGGCGCGGATCTACTGTACACGGATGTCTGGGTCTCCATGGGCAAGGAGGCCGAATCCGCCCAACGCCTAAAAGATCTCGCAAGGTTCCAAATCAATGCACCCCTGGTGCGCTTGGCGGCTCCGAATGCCCTCGTCATGCACTGCCTTCCAGCCTATCGGGGGAAAGAAATTGACGATGCCACCCTGGAGGCACACGCGGAAACAATTTTCGCCGAGGCGGAAAACCGACTCCACACGCAGAAGGCAATCCTGGAATGGATGCTGGGATAAAGGCATCAATCGATGCCTCGATTTTCCTGATTTCACCCCGCGCCCGTGTCGGTTAGACTTCGACCCGATGGAAATTCCGCCCCGCAAAGTTAATCTCAGGACACCGGACGTCATGCAGGCAGTGCAGGCTCAGGTTGTGGCCCACTACCGAAGCCAATTAGTGGAACGAATCCGATCGAACGGCGGAGTCTTGTCCGCCGAGGGATTGACCATCAAACTCGCGAAGGAATTCGGATTCTGTTACGGGGTGGAGCGTGCCATTGACCTGGCCTACGCAGCTCGCCGTTTTTTCCCGGACCCGACCCGGATTTTTCTCCTCGGAGAAATCATTCACAACCCGGAGGTCAACGATCAAATTCGAAATCTGGGCATCGTCAGCGTATCGCCCAAACCGCAAGATTCAGAAATCGCCGCTCTGAACCTCGGACCCCAGGATGTGGTGATCATTCCCGCATTCGGTACGGAGGTTGCCACCCGGCAGAAACTTCAGGATCGCGGTTGCCAACTCGTCGACACCACGTGTGGTGACGTCATGAGCGTTTGGAAGCGAGTACGGCAGTACAGCAAGGAACATGTCACGAGTATCATCCACGGAAAGGCGCGCCACGAGGAAACCAAGGCAACCACATCGCAGGCCACCGCTAACGGGACCGGACACTACCTGGTGGTTTTCGATTTGAGCGAGACGGACTACGTTTGTGACTACATCGTGCATGGAGGCAGCCGCGAACTGTTCCTCGATCGGTTTAAGGGTGCGCACTCGCCGGGTTTCGACCCGGACGAGCACCTGCTCGCCATTGGAGTCGCCAACCAGACTACCATGTTGCGGGGAGAAACGGAGGAAGTGCAGCGACGATTCCGAGCCGCCATGGAGCGGCGATTCGGCGTGCCTGCGATTGCCGAACATTTTCGATACTTCGACACTATTTGTGGCGCAACGCAGGAGCGTCAGGATGCGCTGGAAAAACTTCTGCGTGA
>CAMDJH010000136.1 GCA_945900455.1 Akkermansia muciniphila | reverse complement strand
GGTGGATGGCACCGGGAAAATCGATTCGCATTTGCCGCGGCATGGTTTGCTTCTCTCATATCGCTGACCGGATGCAAAGAAGTAAATGAACCAATCTATGGCCTGACCCCTATTCCCGGTCCACATCGTCCAGATAAATGTTCTCGCGCCGATCCCCGCGGCTCATCACATGGTGGATGGCACCGGGAAAATCGATTCGCATTTGCCGCGGCATGGTTTGCTTCTCTCATATCGCTGACCGGATGCAAAGAAGTAAATGAACCAATCTATGGCCTGACCCCTATTCCCGACCCGACCCCGCTTTTCGCTCCTTTTCAGGGAATTGAACTTCCACATCTTCTCAACCAATTTTGCCGGTTTTACTGAGGTCTGAAGTTACGCCGAGTACAACGCGAGGCTACCGAGCTCGGATTCGAACTCGTTGAAAAACAACAGGCTGCCTAGGTAGTTATTTGGAAGCATTCGCTTTTTGACGCTCCGCGATTAAACGCCCCTGGCCGCCGCTCATCAAGCTGAGCGGAGAGGTCCGCCGAAGAATTGACGCGCTGTTCGGAGGGACAGGCATGACTCCCGGCTATCGGCCACTTCCGGTTTCCCGCTAATCAAAACGGACGCGGCTGTAACAGCGCAATCAGTCCTCCAGCCGGAAGAACCGCGCCGGTGTGGTAATCGAGATGTTGAACGGGCTTGCGGCGGATTCGTGGCGCGTCCAGGGGCCTGTGACACTCGGAGCAGAAGCAAGGATGCCTGCACAGTTCCACGTCAGCACTATTTCCCCTCTCGCCAACTGAACCGTCAGCGGACAAAGCGTGATGGGCGGCAGGGCATCGAGATTCTGTGAGATCTCCAGGGTGATCTCGTCCTCCAGCGTGGTTTCGCTGTGAGCGCCCTCGTCGTAATTGGGATGCAAGTACACGTGGTATTGCAGCGCGGACCAGTCTTCTTGGCCGCGCAGGAGTTCATCGGGCGAAAGATACCAGCAGTCACCCAGGATCGTCAGGTCTCCCATCACGGGTGCCGCGTTCGTGACACCGTCGTTGTTCCAGTCCACCGGACTGCCGTTCAGGCGCACCGGCGGGGTGACGTAGTTCGTGGTCACGATGCCCGCATTGGTGGCCAGAGTTGTCGCGCCGTAGCGGGTCCAGAACCGCTGGTAAATGGAGTTGGTCCGGCCAACGCCAATTCTCTCGTTCAAGGCTGATTCGTTGAGGCTCGTCAAAGCTTCGCCGGAATAGTCGAGTCGCCACCAGTTGGAATTCACCTGACGGCGCGTCTGCCAGTAATAATTCATCACGCTCACATAGTTGGGCTTGCAGTTGACATGGTCCACGCCGCCGTGCTTTAGCCCAAGCGTATGACCCAGTTCGTGCATCAAGGTGCCCGCCTGCTGGGTCGGCGTGCCGCCCGGCGTGCTCCATCCTCCCAGTGACACGATGAAGTCGTTGCCGGGCAGTTCTGCCAGGCCCGAGGTGCTGTCGTTCGTGGCAAATATGCGATTGGCAAAAATGCAGTAGCGGAACACCCGCTCGCGCGCCGCCCGGATGGCCGGCCAGCGATTTGTGCTTCGTTCCGCCGCTGAACCGAAGAACTGATCCTTGGCTGTGTCAAACTCCGTGAACCACTCACCCTCCCCGTCGCCATCGGTGTCCACAAGGTTGGTCCAGGCCACCGCAAACGGAATATTCGTCTCGCTCAACACGAGGTGAAGATTGATGCCGTTGCTGCCGTTCGGGTTTTTCAAGTAGGCGTTGGGCACCGCGGCAAACGCCGCCACGACGTCGTTGAGCGCCTCCGCCGAGGGCACACAATAATTCGTCATCATCGTATCGATCTCGACGAAGATGTCCTTGCGCAGCGGGTCCGCCCCCATCGTGTGCAAAGGCAGATCGATGGTGCCATCGCAGTCGGCGTCAATGCCGGAGGTCTCCCAGATGTCGAAGATGCCGTCCCCGTCGGAATCAACCATCGGGGCCGGACCCCAGCGGGCGGTGCGCCCGAAGAACGACAGGTCGTCCGGGTTGCGGAGGGAATCCGCGCCGACAAAGAGGGCTTCGCCGGTCCCCGGGTCGTAGCGCGCCATCGCATAGACGGCGGTGCCGCCCGTGATGCCGTCTCCCAGCGCGCTGTACCGAGTCCCATTCCATCGGACGACGCCGGAGACGGGCACGGTGTCGGCAGTCGGAGGCGGGACGTTGTTGGCCTCGCCGCTGGTCGCACCGATGAACAGGGCGCGTCCGCGTCCGTCGTCGGCGACCGTCATGCTGCGCGGGCGGGATCCGGCCAACCCTCCTCCGACGCGCTCCCAGGCACCGTTGCGCAGGCGGGCGATGCGAAGGAGGCTCAACGAACCGTCGAACGTGGCCGTAAAGTCGCCGCCGACGTAAAGGTCGCCCCGATAGACGGCCATCGTATAGACCCGTCCATTGAGGCCGCCGTTGGGCAGCGCCTGCCACGAGCCGCCGCTATAGCAGGCAATGTTGGCGGCGGGAGTGGGAGTGTTTGTCCCGCCCTGTTCATCGCTCCTGAACCGGCTGAAAAGTCCGCCGACATAGAGCGCACCCTTGTAGGGGACCAGCGACTCGATGCGGTCACTGGCGAGGGTGTCCGGGCCGTAGCCGCCGTCCATTTGACTCCAGGTCGCGCCGTTAAACTTGGCGAAGAGGCGGCGGACACTGCTGGTAGCCCCCGGGGGCAAATGGAAGAACGTGCCAGCGGCGATGAGACTGCTTTGATGGGCCGCCGCCCGCCAGCAGCGGTTGATGTTGAGTTGGACGTTCGGATTTTGCCACAGCCCATTCGTGGGCCACGACACCCAGCCGCCGCCGCTCAGAATCACGCCGATCGTGTAGTTGGACGACGCACTCCCACCGCCGAGCGGCGCGTACAATTTGCCCTGATAGGGAACCAGGCCGGTGTTCCCGGCGGGGCTGCCGGAGTAGGGCCAGTTCGTAGCGAAGTTGCCCGACCAGTTTGTCCCGTTGAAGACAGCCACGTTGTTCCCGGGCGCGCCGGCCACCATGGACCAGTCGCCGCGGGCATAGAGAGCGCCATTGTGCGCCACGAGGGAACGGACGTGGCGATCGGGGCCGACCGGGTCCAGGTAATAGGTCCATGCGGGCGCGCAGGGCTGGGCGTGAGTCGTGTTCGTGAGGACTCCGCTGGTGAGGACGACAATCAAAACGCACGCGACGGAGAACAGGTTGGGCTCAACGCGGACGACGGCGATGGCGAAGTTGGTTTTCATAAACTTGCACCGTGGTGCGATGGTCCGTTTTAACCGCTGAAACGGAATCTAAGACGGTTCTCAATTCGTCCGAGTCGGCCGATCAAAAAACGGCACCAGGGCAGCGAGCTAGGAGGAATTGAGTATCGCTTTGTTAGCAGGAAGCTGGAGGCAATGCGAGGACCAAAATGGAAGATTCTCGCGACGCGACAAGAAGGTAAAATGACGGTGCGGGCTGGCCACGCACCCAAGCCGCTCCGCATTCGTCAAATGCGGAATCAAGATCAGAGCCTTGTAATGATAAGTAAATGAACCATTCTATGGCCTGACCCCTACTACGGAGCGAATCAGCTTGGCCGAGATCGGCCAGCGTCTCGGTGGCCTCCTGAAATTCTATCACCGAGATGCCGCATGAGTTTTATGACCATACCGGGTGCGGGGCTCCAGACGTTAATGATTCTGCACGGTTCGTCCGGCTCACAATCCCGCGCAAGCGGGATCACAGGTTCAAATCCTGTCCCCGCAACCAATTTCAGCCAGCTGATTTTGAGGGTTTTAACCTCCTCAGATCAGCCGGCTTTTTCTGATCAAATGGCACGGACAAAGCGGTTGCAAATGGGAGGCGCTTAAATTATCGAACCGCGGATAAACGCCGATGAACTCGGATACGATGCGAGTTCAGTTGGTTCCGAGGTTGATCGCGAAAGCCTCCGCGTTGTTCAGATGAATTCGGATCAAGTACTGGCCCTCGGGAAGGTCATTCAAAGAGCGATCCTTCCATTTGACGGGGTGATTTAGCGAATTGCCCTCGATCGGAAAAGCATCTTCCCGCGAAAAACCCCTCAACCGATAGCCGTGTTCGTTCAATAGTTCGACCCGGATGCTTCCTTCCGTCGCATCAGCATTCAAACGGATCACCGATCTGCGACGAATCGGAATGGGCTTGAGCGTGATCTGACCGATATTCTCCAGTGGTTTAGGAAGAGTGGCTTGATCGCTCCTCGCGACGGGCTTTAATCCCGCAAACCGATCCTTTGGCAGTGTCGCGAAACCAATCCCGCTCAAATGAGAATAATCGTCGGCGCCGGTTGCCCCTCCGGAATAAGCCCCATAGTAAAAACGAATCTCTCCAGGCAGTACAATGGGAGTGGCGGAGGTAAAAATGGAACCGCTGTCAAACTGTCCCGCCCGACCTCGGGGTAGTGCAAATTGCTTCTTGAAAGGGCGCTGCCAAGCCAGTCCATCGCGACTGATACCCAGTTCAATATCAATCGCCCCGCCGTTCTCTCCGCGGTTCAGGATTTGCAGCAGGTTGAAATAACAACCCTCATAGAAAAACGCCGGACCCGTATGAAACTCCAAATGCGGTGGGTCGTCATCAGCGGGAGTCAAAACTGTCTGCGGCCGTGACCAGTGAACGAAATCCCGGCTCTCAATACGCCCGATGCCGTGCTTCCAAAACATCCCTCCATCGGGGGCGTCGAACCACATCTTGCCGTAAATGGCGAAAACCTGGCGCACCGGATCATAAAACGCATCGAGCGCATCCGACATCGAGAGCGGGACAGCCCATTCTCTGCCGGGTTCGTCCTGGAACGGCACGGGTTCTCCATAATCTCCGTAGGCCGCCCGCGAAAGCGGTGCCGCCGCATACTTGCTCCAGTGAATACCATCCGGCGAAAACGCCACGCAAAGCCCGGGCATTTCTCGGCCGCGATCCATGCTGAAATCGAAGTAGGCCATTTTGTAACGTCGGCTCGGATCGATTGAGAGCGGGTCGACCACCACGGCAGCGCCGTAACGATCGGATTTTCCTCCATTGGCGATCAGAACGATTGAATTATTGGTGTCGCCATTAAAATCAAACAGCCCAAGATTCGGCTTATCAAAGGTGATGCCATCCTTTGATTCTGCATAACAAACGACGCATCGGCGGGTTCGATCTTTGGCACGATCCCCGGCAAAGGATTGATACCAAAGCTGGTACAGACCGGTCTCCGGGTTGCGGTAAACGCTGGTCCAGGCCAGGGCGATTTCCCAGGGTTTCTGCTTGCCTTTGATCACTGGATTTCCTGCGTGGCGCTGAAACGGGTGAAACACCCGGTGAGTGCCTGAGCGGTACAAAATGGCATCGTCGTCAACAAACAGCAAAGTCTGTGAAACCGGGCTTGCCGGATTCGTGCTCGGTGCCAACGCGGCGGGACAGGAAAAACAGGACAAGAAACTGATTAGAACCAATAGCATTTTCATAACTAAATCATGCTGAGCGTGTGCAATCGGGACGATGAGTGCCGAGCTAAATCGATGAAACCTTTTGCCGATCCGCCCGTCTTAATCGGCGTATGCTCAAGTCGATCTCCACCTCGGAATGGGACTTCCATCGAGCCGCACACCTTCTAAACCGGGCAGGTTTCGGGGGAACCCCGAAGGAAATTGATGCGATGGTGACGATGGGACCCGAGGCGGCGGTGGATCGGTTGGTTGCGTGGGAACGGGTGCCTGAGGATTTTCCGAAACCGGTCTGGGCCAAGCCGGATCCCACGGTCGCCGAATCCGTGCAGACAATGCAAAAGGCGGATGCGGAGACGCGGCGGGCGATGCAACAGGAGCGTCAGCGTGAGTATCGGGCCCAGGCAGTGGAGTTGCAGCACTGGTGGCTGAACCGGATGGCCCGGACTCGGCGGCCACTCCAGGAAAAACTGACCCTTTTCTGGCACGGACATTTCGCCACGAGCCTTCAGAAGGTGAAGATGCCCTACCTCATGTGGCGGCAGAACGAAGTTTTCCGCCGACATGGCGGCGGAAATTGGTGGAACCTCGTGGATCAGGTGACCCGGGATCCAGCGATGTTGATCTGGTTGGATCAGGCACGGAGCCGGCCCGATCATCCGAACGAAAACTATGCCCGCGAATTGATGGAATTGTTCACGCTCGGCGAGGGGCACTATTCCGAGCGGGATGTCTTGGAAGCGGCGCGCGCCTTGACCGGGCTCACGCTCGATCGCGGCCGTCAGGAGCCGGTGTTTCGACCACGGCTGCATGACGCCGGGGAAAAGACGATCCTGGGCAAGACCGCGCGATTTGATGTGGAGGCCTTCCTGCGACACGTAGTGAGCCAACCCGCGTCGGACCGGTTTATCACCGCTCGGTTGTGGAGTTTTTTTTGCGCCGACACGGTGTCAGCAGAACTTGGAGACGCGCTCGCCGCAGAATTCAGAAACTCCGGTCGACGTTTCCAGCCCTTTTTGAGAACGTTCTTCTTGGCGGAGGAATTTTACGCGCCGGGAGTGGTGCGCCAGCAGATCAAGAGCCCGGTCCAGTTGATAGTCGCCGCGACGCGTCAACTCGAGCGCGATCTGCCGCCCGCTCCGATCTCGAATAATGCAATTCGTCTGCTGGGACAGGACCTGTTTCTGCCGCCCAACGTTAAGGGTTGGGACGGGGGAGTAGCCTGGATTAACACCAACACCCTGGTGAACCGACAAAACCTCGCGCTGCTCCTTGTCACGGGTGAAAATCCGCTTCCAGCCGTCGTCCGCGCTGCGAAGGCGGGAGATCGCTCCCGTGGGCGGAGACGGCCGAAAACCCCAATCGGAGCCGTGCTGGCCTCCAAGCTGGTTCCCGAGGCAGATCGGAGGGATCCTCAGCGTCTGATCGCCACTTTGGAGAGACGTCTTATTCAGGGATCCTTCTCACCAGCGGAGCGCGCGACAATCGAGAAGCACCTGACGCGGCTGGGCCTGCTGGATGATGCCGAAGTCTTGGGGCTGCTCCGACTCGCGATGTCGACTCCTGATTATCAACTGTGCTGAACCCTCGCCCGATTCATCGAACGCAATGAAAATACCATTTTTAACGACTCGACGTGAATTTCTGCGCAGCTCGGTGCTCGGAAGTTCGCTCGCTTGGACAGTTCCCTCCTTCGTGGCGGGCACCGCGGATGCCTTGCACGCCGCGGAACGGGATAAGGCGACTTCCACCGCGACTGGAAAGGACTCCCGGATTCTCGTGGTGCTCCAGTTGGCTGGCGGCAACGACGGCCTCAACACGGTCGTGCCTTATACCGATGATCACTACCATCGCGCGCGTCCGCACCTAGGACTCAATGCGGGTCAAGTCTTGAAATTGGACGATCACTTCGGATTGCATCCGGCGCTCGGCGGTTTCCGCGAGTTGCACGACGCGGGTCTGCTCGGAATCATCCACGCGGTTGGCTATCCCAATCCCAATCGGTCTCATTTTCGCTCGATGGAAATTTGGGCAACCGCCAGCGATGCGGCACGATATGAGAAGCAGGGCTGGCTGGGCCGGTATTTTGATCACGCCTGTTCGGGTGCGGATCCGACGGTGGGAATTGCGATCGGACGACAACTGCCGCAGGCATTTGCCGCGCGCCAACCCACCGGAGTTGCGATGGAGAATCCCCAGGGTCTCCGATTGGCGGAGGGATCGATGGATATCGAAATGGGATTGGACAGTGAGAGCGGAACGTTACGTTCCATGGCAGAAGGGGGCGAGATTGCGACCGTCTCCACGGAATCCGGCAGTTCGGTCGGTGCGCCCTCCGGACGTGCCATTCTCAGTGGATCACCGCTTGATTTCCTCCAACGGACCGCGATGGATGCGCGGGTGAGCTCCGGAGTCATTCGTTCGGTGGCCGACCGGGTAAAGAACTCGGCGGACTATCCATCCGGTTCATTGGGCTCGTCGCTGGGATTGGTCGCGCGACTTATCGGCGGCGGACTCGCGAGTCGCATCTATTATGTGAATCAAGGAGGATACGATACTCATACTGGCCAGGCGGCAACCCAGGATCGACTCCTGAAGGAATTGAGCAGTTCGCTGAAGGCGTTCATGACCGATCTCCGGGGGCAGGGGAATCAGGACCGAGTATTGATTCTGACGTTCAGCGAATTTGGGCGACGCGTGAGTGAGAACGCCAGCGGCGGAACGGATCATGGAGCCGCGGCTCCGCTGTTTGTGATTGGAGGTCGCGTGAAGTCCGGATGGATTGGAAAGCCGGCAAGCCTGGCGCCGGGCGATCTCGTGAACGGGGATGTGGGGTTTCACACGGACTTCCGAAGTGTGTACGCGACGGTCCTGGAAAAGTGGTTGCGCACACCGAGTGCGCCCGTGCTGGGAAGGCAATTTGCAGGGTTAGATCTTCTGAAAGGATGATGACCCATTTCGGAAGTCGATTCTAGAACGAGTTCACCCAGATGCAGTGCACGGGGCGAAGCACCGGCCCGCGGAGGCAGTGTTGTCGAAGTGCCGGCTGTACGGGATTTGAAAAATCCGTCTTCGGGAAAGGTTTCTTTCAGGGCCTGAACTTGATGGAATTTAATATGGCCGTCTGCGCCAGCTTGGGATCGAAATCCTTCGGGTCCTGATACCAGTAATTGATGCGACCGCTCTGCCACCCACCACCCCACGTATGCAGATAGTACATCTTCTCGGCATTGACCCAGTACGCTGATCCGTCCACCAGCATATGGTTGCCGCCCGCTGGCAGTTTGCCCGTGCTCTTATGGGGCGGAAACCCATTCCAGTTCTTGCGCCCTTGACTCATTTCCGTCGCACCCCAATTGCCATTGATCTTAGCAACGCAGTCGGCGGCCCAAACCCAGTGCGGCTGCGAGGTGCTCAGCTTCACGGGACTGCGGGACGGAAACAGACCGGCCGGATTATCCCATTGCCACATCCCGCCGAAAAACTGGTACCCGATCGCCCATTGGTCCAGGACCATGCCTGAACTGCCACCATTGTCATAGAACGGAAGATCTGGCAGGCTTGGACAAGCCCAGGAAGAAGGCCTGTTCGAAGCGACGATTAGCCCCAAACTCTTGGAGAGATCCCGCGTGATGGGCGAAAGGACAAACTGCACGGCACCATCCGCTCCGCACACCAGTGATTTTTCCTGATTGTCCATGGCATAAGTCGTATTCGCGATACCAATTTGCCGCAGGTTGTTTAAACAAACGGCGCGTTTGGCCCGATCCTTGGCCCTGGCCAAGGCCGGGAGGAGCATGCTTGCCAGGATCGCGATGATGGCGATGACCACGAGGAGTTCAATGAGTGTGAAAGCCGGCTTGGACCGGAGCGAAAGGAAGGACAGCTTCATGGCATGCGGAAGAGCTTGAGCGGGGTAATCAATGCAAACCGAAGCCGAAGCATTTGTCAATGGCACTGTCAACGGCGCCCGGAAGGGGAGATAGCTTGGAAGCAGTGGTTTTATCGTGTGCCTGGGCCTCCGGCTGCGACTGGCCATAAGCCTCTCTGTTCGCTCGCAGCCAAGCATTTGTTGTCCCTTAAGTCCGTCAGAACGTTCTTCCGTTGTTGGCGAACGTGATTCATCCTAGCCCGGAAGCGCATGAGAATCGGCTTCTGGCCGGATCTGCCTGAACATCCCGAATCACCATTATGAATCCGATGCAAAACTCGACCGGGCGGCACGGAAATATTCTAGCGAGTCGCTTGGTTACACTGCTCACCGGGTTGTGCCTCGTGACGACCGGCCGAAGTCTCCTCGTCGCCGCGGATCAGGCGACGGGTGACGGAGGGAAAAAGCCGGTTGAATACGCTTGGAAGCAAGTAACGCTCAAAGCGGCATTCGCTCCGCGCGACGGTGCCGGAGCGTTGTCGTATCGTGGCCGCATGTGGCTATTGGGGGGGTGGAATCCCGGCCGAGCTCAGCGCGAGTTTTTCCCGCGCATTTGCAACAACGAGGTGTGGAGCTCCGCGGACGGCGCCGACTGGATACCGGTCCGTGCGAATACGTTTAAGGATAAAACGTTTGACGCGGCGGCCGACTGGGAAGGCCGACACACGGCTGGGTACGTCGTGTATCGCGACACGATGTGGATTGTGGGAGGCGACGTGAACCAGGGACATTACCATCACGACGTGTGGAACAGCGAGGATGGGAAGACCTGGCGGTTCGTGAATCGAGGTCGGACGCCGCCATGGGCGCCACGAGCGTTGCATTACACGGTCGTGCACGATGACCGCATCTGGGTTATCGCCGGCCAAACAATCCCGGCCTTCGCGAAGGCCGACGAAAAGTTTTATCGTGATCTTTGGACGACGCGGGATGGCATCGAATGGCAGGAGGTCAAACCGGAGGAACCCTGCTGGTCAGCGCGAGGAATGATTGGCGGGAGTGCGGTCTTCCAGGGACGAATCTGGATCCTCGGCGGTGGCACCTACGAGACCCCGCAGGTTCCCGCGCGCAAGTTCTACAATGACGTGTGGAGTTCGGCCGACGGCGTGAAATGGACTCGCCACATTGAATCGGCGCCCTGGGCGCCCCGGCAGTACCACGACGTGGCGGTATGGGACGAGCGGCTGTGGGTGCTCGAGGGGTACAATGAGGCGGGGGGCAATCGCAAAGATGTCTGGCATTCGGTGGACGGAGTGAACTGGCAGGAGGTCCCAAATACACCCTGGAAGCCGCGGCACGCGGGGAGTGTCTTTGTGCATCAGGGGGCGTTATGGATGGTGGCTGGCAACAATATGGAGCCGGACGTTTGGAAGCTCGAGCGAAAACCCTAGGCGCTCCTGGGCGCTCCCGAGAATGCGATAAAGGAGCACCCACAAGATCGGGATGCACCCCGCTCTCTGTCTCGCGTTGCGCTACGCCAGCAGCTCTTTCACCACGCGGGATTCCTCGACGCCGGTTAGGCGCATGTCGAGTCCTTGGTACTTGAAAGTGAAGCGCTCGTGCTGGATACCCAAGAGATGGAGCAGCGTGGCGTGAAAGTCCCGGATGTGTACCGGGTTTTCGATGATGTTGTAACTGAAGTCATCGGTCTCGCCGTAAACCGCGCCGCCTTTCGCGCCACCGCCAGCCATCCACATGGTGAAGCAACGCGGATGATGGTCGCGACCATAGTTCTCCATCGTGAGTCCGCCCTGGCTATAGATCGTCCGGCCGAATTCGCCGCCCCAGATGATCAGCGTGTCTTCAAACATGCCGCGCGCCTTGAGATCGGTGATCAACCCATAGATGGCCTGGTCGACATCCTTGCACTGCATAGGCATGCGTCCGGCGACATTGCTATGATGGTCCCAGTTGTTGAGATAGACTTGGACGAAGCGGACGCCGCGCTCGACCAGTCGGCGCGCGAGCAATGCGGTGTACGCAAAGCTGCCGGGTTGGCGGGCCGCCTCTCCGTAAAGTTGGTAGGTTGAATCGGGTTCGTGGGTCACGGCGGCGAGTTCCGGCACACTGCTCTGCATGCGAAACGCCATCTCGAATTGCTGGATGCGCGTCTGGGTTTCCGGATCTCCGATCTGTTCGTAGTTCAGTTCATTGAGTTTGCGCAGGCCGGCAAGCTGCTTGCGGCGCATCTCGCCCGAAACGCCGGGCGGATTGTTGATATACAGAATGGGGTCGCCGCCACTGCGGAACGACACGCCGGCATGTTCACCGGAAAGGAAGCCGCTGGACCATAGCCGCCCGCTGATGGCCTGGATTTGCTCCTTGTTGGTTGGCTCGGCGACGAGCACAACGAACGTGGGCAGGTTCTGATTCATGGCACCCAGGCCATAGCTGATCCAGGAGCCGATGCAGGGCCGGCCCGTATTCATGTTGCCGGTCTGCATGGAGCAGATGGCCGGTTCGTGGTTGATCGCCTCGGTGTGCAGTGAACGGATGACACAGAGGTCGTTCACAATCTTGGACTGCCACGGCATTAGTTCCGTGTTCATCCAAAGACCGTTCGCGCCCACTTGGCTGAACTGGAACTTAGAAGGCGCGATTGGGAACCGGCTCTGGCCGGAGGTCATGGTGGTAAGTCGCTGGCCGCCCCGGACGCTTTCGGGCAGATCCTTGTCGTACCAGTCGGCCATCCGAGGCTTGTGGTCCCAGAGGTCCATCTGCGATGGGCCGCCGACCATGTGCAGATAGATGACGCGCTTCGCCTTGGGTACGAAATGGGGCAAACCAAGCGGATTCGCTCCGGGTTGTTCGGGTGCGGCAGCCCGCGCGGTGAGACGATCGCCGAGCAAGGTGGTCAACGCGGCGGTGCCCAGGGCATTCTTGCCGCGAGCGAAGAACTGCCGGCGGGTTTCGAGTGTGCGGAAATCGTTGAAGAGGCTCATAGCGGGAAAAAACGTGTCACTTGTTCAGGACTTCATCGAGGTTGAGCAATTGGTTGGCAACCATCGTCATGGCCGCGAGTTGAGGGGCCGGAACGGCTGCGGCGGGCTTGGACTCGCCGACCGAAATGAGCTTGTTTGCCTCCTCGGGTTGCTGGCCGTACAAATCGATTAATTCGACATAACTTTGCGTTACGAGGAATCGTTCCTTCCCGCTGAGTGGGCGCGCGAGCAACTGTTCCGCCACGAACTCCATTGCCTGGTTTGAGTCGCCGTGAGCCTTTTGCAAAGCCTGTTCCGCCAGATGCCGAGCCGCCTCGATGAACTGTGGATCATTAAGGGTCGCCAACGCTTGCAACGGCGTGTTGGTCCGTTCGCGGCGGGTGCAAGAAACCTCACGGCTGGGCGCATTGAAGATATCCATGGACGCCGGAGGGGCAGCGCGCTTCCAAAAAGTATACATCGAGCGGCGATAAAGCGCGGCGCCCGAATCGCGTCGGTACTTATTGGTGTCACTTTCCGGCATCGCGACGGCTTCCCAAACACCCTCGGGTTGGTAGGGCCTCACGCTGGGCCCACCGATTTTCGGAACCAGCAGTCCGCTGGCAGCGAGGGCATAGTCCCGCACCATTTCGGCGTCCATACGGAATCGGGGCCCGCGGCTGAGCAGCCGATTGCCAGGATCCTTCTCCAACTTCTCCGCCGTGGTGACCGCGCTTTGGCGGTAGGTGGACGAGGCAACCAACAGTTTGAAGATATGTTTCACGTCCCATCCGCTCTCACGAAATTCAACGGCGAGCCAGTCCAGCAACTCCGCATTCGCCGGTGCCTCGCCCATGATGCCGAAATCTTCGGTCGTCCTCACCAATCCGACCCCGAATACCTCCTGCCAGAAGCGGTTCACTGTGACGCGAGCCAGCAACGGGTTGTCGGCGGCCACGAGCCACTGGGCAAGTCCCAGGCGATTCGTTGGCGCTCCCAACGGCAGGGGATTCAATGCGGTGGGCACGGCGGCAACGACCGCATCACGCTTCTGATCGTATTGGCCACGAAAGAGGATGTTCGCCATCGCCATCGTGTTGAATTTCTCCTGCTGCACGTGAGCGACAGGATACTTCTTCCAGATTGCGGCACGCTCCTTTTCCAGGCTCGCCAGCAACTCGGTCGCCGATTGGAAAGGTGAATCCACGGTCGTCAGGTAGTGATTCAGCAGACTCTGCTTTTGTGCGTCGGTCCGCTGTTCGGGAGCCACGGCCAGGAGCGTCTGCGGCACGCCGTCTGTGGCGAGCGATTTCACCTCGGTTGCGTCGAGTTTGCGGCGGTAAATTCGGACATCTTGCACTTGGCCGTCTCTAAGCACCTGATCCTTGCTTCGCTGGCCGACGCGGCACGGAACGTCGTTCCGGATGGTGTCGGTCAGCTTGTCCACTTCAACCCTGGTTTTTGCCTCGACGCCATTGACGAAAAGTTTCACGCCCGCGCCCTTGCTGGAGCCATCGTACGAGACAAAAACGTGCTGCCATTCGCCGGGGTTCAACGCGTTGTCCTGGGTGACAACCTTGAGCGCGTTGTCCGGCCAATGATTGACGAGATGGACGGCGTACTCGCGGTCGTGGGTGAGGAGGTCCCAACCGCGGGAATCGCTTCCCTGATCGATCCGCGCGAGGATGGCTTCATGGCGGCCCCCCGGTGCCTTGACCCAGGCACCATAGCTGAAGGCCTGGTCCCGCTCGAAGTCCCCGACGTTGCCCAGCAGGAAGGTAGCGCCAGCCTTGATAAGTGGCGCGGAGCCGAGCTTGCCATCGGCCTTCCATTCCACCTTGCCAGGCGATGAAAATTTCGCCGGCCCTTTTTTCGCCAAGCCAGCCGCCTCATTGCCAGTGCCTTCATTCAAGGGTGCGTGTACGTCCAAATCTTCCGTGGGCACTTTGATCGATGCCTTCTCGGTGATCTGGGCCCATTTCTCGAAGTCTGGCAGTGCATCCTTTCTCCGTTGTTCCACGCGCTGCTTGGCGGCTTTCGTCAACGCGGGAAGCTCCGTCCAGCGCGCATCATCGGCCGGATCGGAAATTAAGGAGATGGCGGCGTTACGACCGTCCCTCGCGTTGCCATCAAAACCGCTCTGAGTCGTGTTCCGGAAGAATGCAGCCATCGAATAGAAATCTCTCTGCGTGATCGGGTCAAATTTGTGGTTGTGGCAGGCCGCACAGTTCGCGGTGAGGCCGAGAAACACCCAGCCGGTCGTACTAACTCGGTCGTTGGCGTAGATTGAAAGGTTTTCCTCCTCGATCGTGCCGCCTTCATTCGTCGTCAAGTTGCACCGATGGAAGCCGGTGGCGATGAGTTGTTCCTGGGTCGGATTATCCAACAAGTCGCCCGCGAACTGTTCGATAACGAACCGGTCAAAGGGCTGATTGCGGTTGAAGGCCCGAATGACCCAGTCGCGGTAGGGCCACATCTCCCGGTAATTGTCGAAGTGCAGTCCGTGCGTGTCGGCGTATCGGGCCGCGTCGAGCCAGTAACGGGCGCGATGCTCGCCCCAATGCGGCGTCTCCATCAACCGCTCGACGTAGTGCTCGTAATAGCCGGGCGAGTTATCGCCTACAAAAGCCTCCACTTCGGCCGGGGTCGGGGGCAATCCGGTGAGATCAAGCGCGAGACGCCGCGCCAAGGTGCGCCGGTCCGCTTCCGAATTCGGGATAAGCCCCTTCTCGGCCAGCCTTGCCGCGACAAACGCGTCAATCCCGTTGCGGACAGAAAATACGGCACGGGCCGCTTTGAACTTGGACGGGTCGGGCAGGGCAGGTCGTTCCGGCTTGATGAAGGACCAGTGGGGCTGCCATGGCGATCCC
The DNA here is from genome assembly GCA_945900455.1 of Akkermansia muciniphila. Classification (GTDB taxonomy): domain Bacteria; phylum Verrucomicrobiota; class Verrucomicrobiia; order Limisphaerales; family UBA9464; genus SIBK01. The sequence goes on along the minus strand of CAMDJH010000136.1, from coordinate 2,384 downwards.
TGCGCGATCCAGCGGCGGAGAAGTTCCTTTTGCACGGGCTTCAGTACTTTGCGCGATTCCGGCGGCGGCATAACCGTGTCTTGGTCGGTCGCGTTAATCCGTTTCCAGAGCGCACTTTCCTCCGGTTGGCCCGGGACGATGATCATCCCTTCTTTCTTCGTCTTGCCGAAAAGACCGTCCTTCGTGTCGAGTCTTAGGCTGGCCTTGCGGGCTGCAGAATCAGGGCCATGGCAGGCAGCGCAGTGATCGGCCAGGATGGGTCGGATATCGCGATTGAACTGGATATCGGCCGCGGTGGCGGTGAATGGCGATGCCAACGCGGCGGCCACGACGGCGACCGTGCGGATTCGAAAACGAGCCTCAAATTCAGTCGAAAACATAATCAGTGGCGAAAACATCCATAACGTATCGGCCGCCGCGGCGAAGTCCACAGACGAGCTGAGCATTAAGCCTTCAGAGCGATCAGCGATTGGCGGGTGAATTTGTCATCAAACGGAGCGAAAAGGACTACACACAACTTGTTCAAGGCTTGATCAGAATTGGCATCCGATCCTCCGATCGGACGGGCAAGATCTAAATTGACACTCCATGGAATGACACACACGATGGGTCTTCCACTGCCACCAAGATCAGCCAAGCCGCGTCCGTGTGAAAGCGAAGCGTCCGCAAGCCAATTCCGGTCCCTCGAATTCGGTGCTGCCGGGGGATCACCGTGGATCCGTGGATCGAGAAAACACTTTGAACTCAGACCTTTAAACTGCCGCCATGAGAATGTCCTCCACGATAACCCGATTCACACGAGCGACGTTGGCATTCACGCTGATCGAATTGCTCGTCGTGATCGCCATCATTGCAATCCTGGCCGGAATGCTCTTGCCCGCCCTTTCCAAGGCGAAAGAGAGAGCGAAGCGGGCGAACTGCATTAGCAACCTGCGGCAGCTTCAGATCGCCACCCACCTCTACGGCATTGAGAACCAGGACAAGGTTTTTTATGGCTATCGGGATGGCAGAGATTATTACACTTTAAGCATCGAGAGTTTCATGTACAGGTACGTCAGCAATCAGTATGGCGACAAGGTGTTTGATTGCCCGAACCTGTATCCCGTCCGCTATCCGGGAACAACCGATAAGCCGGACGGCCGATATCAGACCGGCATCGGCTATTACATCGGCTACAATTATCATGGTGGAAAGGTCATGCCCGCAAACGCCGGGTGGGTTTCACCCCAGCGCCTCAGCGAAGATCCTTTGCTCGTGCTATTTTCGGATCAAAACGTGTGGAATGACGCCTGGGTTACCGTCCCGCACGGGTCGGGAGGTCAGGTCCGGGGATCGGGTGCCTACAAAGGCACCGGGATTACCCCGTCCGGCGGCAAGAATCCCAAGCAGTTGGGCGCGATGGGTGGCAATGTCGCCACGCTTGATGGATCGGTGACTTGGCGCAGTTCCAAGCTGTGGACCACGAACTACCTAGTCTATTCGGGCGGCGGGCACTGGGGATATTGGTAAGATCGTAGCGGACCGATTGAGCCGCACAGTGTCTCGAAAACTCACCGAAGTAACTCCGAAGCACCAAACTGGAGAAGGTTCAGGCGCCTCGTCTTACGCGCTTGGCGGTCGGCTTTTTTGGGTTCCAACGGTGGCTGATATTTTCGCGTCCCATCTCTCGCATTCGCCGAATCCCTTTGGACAGCCCCAGGCGAAATCCTTTGAATACGATGGATGCCACCTCACGGCCAAGGATTTTAGCAGTCGCCGCATTGCTGTGCGTTCGGTAGTACCGCCGAAGTATCCTAACTTCCTCGGGGGTCCATCGCGGTCTGATCCGCCTCGTGCTCTGCTTTTGTGAGCCGCTGGGTTTCGGTTTATTCGAGCTTCGCGTGCTAGGCATGTTTCCTCGTTTGGCGGATGCCTTCATCCTTTGCAAGCTATCACTCGTTGCCGGTTTGTCAGCGGAATTTTTCTCGAATTGAACCCCGGCAGTGTAAGACAAAAATCTGATAGAGTTCGAAAACAGGCCGTTTTCCCAGCATGAAATGTCTAGGAACGGATTTGACCGGTCCGTTCGATTCCCCCGGCTCCGAAGGAGCCCTGGGGGTGTTTAAAAAAAAATGAAGATTTTTGCCTTACACCCGAACCCCGCCGGGCACAACTTACCAACATCGATTTCTCCGGCGGGCCCGCCAAATCGATCCGGCGATTCAGACTCGCGAAGCCATCAGCGCCTCCGGACGTTGCAGGACGCGCTTTTCAAAGTGATTAAGAGATTGAGGTTGAAGGGGATGATCGATTTTGCGGGACAACCTTCCCGAAGTTTTCCATGCTCCCGGGATGGGTAAACCGAAGCGAGATCCCCTCCAACCCGCTGAGCAGGCCATCCTGGA